>NZ_JBDPLV010000020.1:0-159328 GCF_039871605.1 Acrocarpospora sp. B8E8
GGCCACCTCGCCACGCCACCGGTGATCCCGCAGCCCACCCCCACCCAGCTCGATCTCCTCTATCTCCTCGGGGTGGATCCACGGCAGCTCCGGTGACGATCACAGACCTGCGGAAAACGGGGCTAGGACGCGGCGGTGGTCGTCGGGGGCTGGAGGTAGGTCGAGCTTGGTGAGGATGCCGTTGACGTGTTTGGCGACGGCCGCGTCGGAGATGGCGAGGCGGCGGCTGATCGCGGTGTTGGAGCGGCCCTCCGCCATGAGGGCGAGCACGTCCCGTTCCCGGGGGGTGAGGCGTTCGAGGGTAGTGCGCAGGCGACGGCGGGTGAGCAGGCGGCGGACCACGTCGGGGTCGATGACGGTGCCCTGGGCGGCCACCTGATCGAGGGCGTCGAGGAATTCGGTGACGTCGCCGACGCGGTCCTTGAGCAGGTAGCCGATGCCTGGACCGGTTTCGACGAGTTCGGCGGCGTTGGTGTGCTCGACGTACTGGGAGAGGATCAGGACGGGCAGGCCAGGGTGAAGGCGGCGCAGCTGCAAGGCGGCGCGTAGCCCTTCGTCGCGGAAGTCCGGCGGCATGCGGATGTCGGTGATCACGGCGTCGGGTGTCTCCTGGGCCACGGCGGCGAGCAGTTCAGCCGCGTCGGCGACGGCACGGACGCTGTGCCCGAAGTGGGTCAGGATATGGGTCAGCCCTTCGCGCAGCAGAGCGGAATCCTCGGCGAGCACTACGCGCACGGCAACTCCACGCCCAGCACCGTGGGGCCGCCCGGCGGGCTGGTCAGCGTGATCCTGCCGTTGAGCACCGAGACGCGGTCGGCCAGGCCCATCAGCCCGCTGCCGCGCGCCGGGTCGGCTCCGCCGGAGCCGTCGTCGCGGACCTCCAGCACCAGCAGCCGGCCCTGCCGCCACACGCCGATCCAGACCTGCCGGGCGTTGCTGTGCCGGATCACGTTGGTGAGGGCTTCGCCGATGACGAACCACGCGGTCGCCTCCACCGGTCCGGGTGGCCGCTCCGGCAGGTCGATGTCGGCCTGGACCGGCACGGCGCAGTGCTCGGCCAGCTCGGCCACGGCGGCGGGGAGACCTCGGTCGGTGAGGATCTGGGGATGGATGCCGTGCACGAGATCGCGCAGCTCCCCCAGCGTGGCCCTGGCCTGCTCGTACGCCTTGCCGACCAGGTCACGGGCGACGGGCGGCGCGTCAGCGAGCTGGAGTTTCGCCAGGCCCAGCGTCATGATGACGCCCGTCAGCCGCTGCTGGGCGCCATCATGCAGGTCACGCTCGATGCGGCGGCGTTGCGCGTCCATGGCGTCCATGATCCGTGCCCGGGATCGGGTCAGTTCCATCACCTCGGCGTCGAACGAGTGGGACACGAGCGTACGGGTGAGCGTCGCGCGACCCGCGGCGTACGCGGTGATCAAGTACATGACGACGGGCAGGGTCAGCACGCCGACGGCGGTGAGCGCGAACGCCTGCGGCAGCTGGGCGGCCACCAGACCGAAGATCTTATCGGGCTGGTAGTCCGGCAGGAGCACGACCAGCGCGGGGAAGCCGATCAGGTAGAGGGCGCAGCAGAAGAGCAGGCCGACCACGGCGTCCAGCCAGGCCAGCCCGAGCGCGAACAGCAGCGCGTAGCCGAGCTCCCGCCAGGTGGCCGTCTCCCCGAAACGGGCGCCGATCCAGCCCCACAGCCCGGGGCGTACGAGCCGGGGGTGGGGGGACGGCGCGGGTGCGGTGTCCACGAGCCGCAGCCGCCACCGCTCGACCGCGGCCAGCGGGATTCCGGCGAGGAGCACGCCGAGGCCGAACGCGGGGACGGCGATCAGTCCCGTGACCGCGGCCACCCACACGGTCGCGACGATCCAGCCGGTCAGCACGTAGGCGAGCGAGCGCCACGGCCACGACGAGGCGAGGAATCGCAGCGGGCCGCGGGTCATCGCCCGCCAGCCGTGCCCCGGTCGCCGCGTGTGCATGGACGAAACAGTAGGCCCGCTCGGCCGGTATGGCCTTCCCGCCGGGACCACCCTCGGGGGTAGTGCTGGCGTTACCTTCAGGGGCACCCGCACGCCACTGACATCGCCGCGGGCGACGGGGACGCTCGCAGCATGGAAATCGACGACGAGGCGGCCGTGCGGCTGCGGGCGGTGCGCAAGGTGTACGGCGCCGGCCTGGCCGCCGTCACCGCGCTGGACGAGGTGAGCGTGGACTTCGCCGCGGGCACGTTCACCGCGCTGATGGGGCCCTCGGGTTCGGGCAAGTCCACCCTGCTCCAGTGCGCGGCCGGGCTGGACCGGCCGACGTCCGGCGAGGTCCTGCTGGGCGGGACGAGGCTGGGCGAGCTGGACGAGACGCGGCTGACGTTGCTGCGCCGGGACCGGATCGGGTTCGTCTTCCAGGCGTTCAATCTGCTGCCGTTTCTGGACGCCGAGTCCAACGTGGCGCTGCCGCTGCTGCTGGCCGGTCGCCGCCCGCGCCGGGCGGAGACGACGGCGATGCTGGCCGCGGTCGGGCTCGCGGACCGGGCCGGCCACCGTCCCGGGCAGCTGTCCGGCGGGCAGCAGCAGCGCGTGGCCATCGCCCGCGCGCTGGTGACCCGCCCGCAGGTGCTGTTCGCCGACGAGCCCACCGGCAACCTGGACTCCGCCACCGGGCGCGGCGTGCTCACGCTGCTCCGCTCCCTGGTGGACGAGCGCGGCCAGACCATCGTCATGGTGACCCACGATCCGGTGGCCGCCTCCTGCGCCGACCGGGTGGTGTTCCTGCGGGACGGCCGTCCGGTCGGCGAGCTGGCCGGGCCGACGCCGCAGGCGGTCGCGGAGCGGATGACGGCGCTGGAGACGGCGCCGTGATCCGGCTCATCTGGCCCGGCCTCGCCGCCCGCCGCTCGAGCCTGACCGGCTCGTTCCTAGCCCTCGCGCTCGGCGTCGCGCTGTGCGCGGCCGCCGGCGCCGCCCTCGTCGCCGCGCTCGACCCGCCCGGCGACCGGCCATTGTGGTACGCCACGCCGGACGTGGTGATCGCCGGGCCGGACCGGGCGGGGGGCCGGGGGGAACCAGGGAACGCCGTCCTGCCCCCGGGCGAGCGCGGCCACCTGCCACCTGGCATCCCAGCCCGGCTGGCCGCGCTGGACGGCGCCGGGCGAATGGTCGTGGACATGGCCGTCTACGCCCGGCTCGACGGCGTGGCCGAGGCCCACCCGTGGTCGGCCGCCGCCCTGCATCCAGGCGTGTTCCTGGCCGGTGGACCGCCACGGACCGACGGCCAGGTCGTGCTGCCCGCGCCGACCGCGCGGCGGCCGGGTGACCAGGTCACGGTGGCCACGGCCGACGGCCCGCGACGGTTCGTGGTCAGCGGAGTGCTGGACACCCCGGCCCCGCAGTCGCTGTACGTCGCCGACGCCACCGCCGCCCGGCTCGCCCACGGACGGATCGCCGCGGTGGCCCTGTTCACCCCGTCGGCCGACGCCGACGCCGTGGCCGCCCGCGCGCGGGTGGCGCTGGCCGATCGGCCGGAGCTGCGCGTGCTCACCGGTGAGTCCCGGCGTTCGGCGCACCCTGACCCGGACGCGGGACTGCTGCTGGTCGCCACCACCCTGCTGGGGGAGTCCGCCGCCGTGGCCTGTCTGGTGTCCGCGTTCGTGGTCGCCGGCGCGTTCACCTTCACGGTGGCACAACGGCGGCGGGAGTTCGGGCTGCTGCGCGCCGCCGGGGCCACGCCGCGGCAGATCCGCCGCCTCGTGCTCGGCGAGGCGCTCGGGGTCGGTGTGCTGGCCGGGCTCGCGGGCTGCGCGCTCGGCGCCGCGATCGCGGAGCCGTTCGCTCGCCGGCTGGCCGCCGCCGGTCTGGCGCCGCCCGGTTTCACCGTCCGGATCACCCCGTGGCCGATGGCCGCGGCATTCACCCTCGGTGTGGTCGTGGCCGTCGTCGGCGCCTGGCGGGCGGCCCGCCGCGCCGCCGCGGTACGGCCGGTCGAGGCGCTCCGGGGGGCCGCGGTGGAGCGCCCCGCGATGACGTGGGTCCGGTGGCTGGCGGGGCTGGCCTGCCTGGCCGGAATCGTGCCGATCATTCCGCTCATGCGCACCCCGGAGGGGGCCGCGTACCTGCTCGTCGTCGTGCTGCTGCTGATCCTCGCGGGCGCGGCGCTGGCCCCGGCTGTCGTGCCGCTCCTGGTCCGGACGCTCACCGTCGCCGTTCGTGGCCCGGTCAGGGTGCTGGCACGCGAGAGCGCGCTGGCCGCCGTTCGGCGGACCGCGGCCACCGCCGTGCCGGTGCTCGCCACCGTGGGGCTCGCCGGGGCGTCCCTGGCCGGTACGGCGACGCTCTCCGCCGCGCAGGCCTTGGGTGCCCGCGACCACGTCACCGCGTCCGCCGTGGTGATCCCCGCGGGGGCGGCGGCGCTGCCGGATCCGGCCGCCGCCACGGCGGAGCGGGTGCCCGGCGTCACGGCGGCCGTACGGATCAAGCAGACGTTCGCCTATGACCGCGACGACCGCATGATCCGGCAGCATGCCGCCTGGTATGTCGACGGAGCCGCTGCGGCACGGGTGCTGCGCCTGCCCGTCACGGCCGGCTCCGCGGCAGGGCTCACCGGCGACACCGTGGCGGTGTCCCAGTCGCTGGCGGAGGCCCACGGCTGGCGGGTGGGGACGAAGGCGGCACTGTGGCTCGGCGACGGCGCCTTGGTACTGCCCCGCGTGGTCGCCACGTTCCGGGACCGGCTGGGGCTGCCCGCCGTGCTGCTGCCGTGGACGACGCTCCACGAGCACTCTTCCGTGCCGCTGCCCGACGCGCTCTACCTGGCCCTCGCCCCCGGCGCCGAGCGCGCCGTCGAGGATGCGGTACGGCCGCTGGGCGGAACGCTGACCTCCACCGGAAAACATCTGTCCACCGTGGACGCCGAGTTCGACACCCTCTCCCGCCTCGCGCTGCTGGCGATCGTCGGCATGGCCGTCGTCTACACCGCCATCTCCATCGTCAACGTCCAGCTGATGGCCGCCGGAGAACGGGCGCGGGAACTGGCCATGCTCCGCCTCGCCGGAGCGACGCCCAGACAGGTGCTGCTCATCGTGGCGCACGAGGCCACGCTGGTCGGTGTCGCCGGCGGCCTGCTCGCCGGTGGAGTCACCGCCGCCACCCTCACCGCGGTCACGGCCGCGTTAAGCCCGCTCGTGTCCGCGGTGCCGATCGTGGTCCCCTGGGCGCCCCTGCTCGCGACCTCGGCTGGCTGCGTGCTGGTGGCACTGCTCACCAGCCTCGCCTGCGCCGTCCCGGCGGCCCATCTCCCGTCCCGGCTGAGAAGCCAGGTCAGTTGCAGGTGGCGACCTTGATCCAGTAGTTGGGGCGGGTTTGGCGGAGAGAGGTAGTGGTGCCGGTGGTGCCGAGGTATTGGCCGGAGCCGTTCGCGTAGGTGAGGAGGAAGAAGCGGACGGTGGCGCGGCCGGCGGAGACGTGGGTGCTGTTGGCCGCGCGGAAGCAGGGCTGGGGTGATGGGGTGGGCGACGGTGACGCGGACGGAGTCGAAGACGGGGTCACTGTTGGGGTCGCCGTCGGAGTCGCGGTCGGGGTCGCGGTTGGGGTCGCGGTTGGGGTCGCGGTTGGGGTCGCGGTTGGGGTCGCGGTTGGGGTCGCGGTTGGGGTCGCGGTTGGGGTCGGTGAAGGGGATGGGGTGTCGATTGGCGTGTGGAGGAGGGTGTTGGGAGAGCCGGTGCCCGGGGAGGTGACTTTGCCGGGGGTCGCGGCGGAGATGAGAGTGTCTCGGATCTGCTGGGGGGTGGCGGTGGGGGTGGTGGAGAGGAGGAGGGCGGCGGCGCCTACGACGTGGGGGGTGGCCATGGAGGTGCCGCTGATGGTGTTCTTCGCGGTGGCGGAGGTGTGCCAGGCGGAGACGATGTCACTGCCGGGGGCGAAGATGTCCAGGCAGGGGCCGAAGTTGGAGTAGGTGGCGCGGGCGTCGGTGCGGGTGGTGGCGCCTACCGTGATGCCGGCGGGGACGCGGGCCGGGGAGGAGTTGCAGGCGTTGGCGTTGCTGTTGCCTGCGGCGAGGCCGTACACGACGCCGGAGTTGATGGAGTTGGTGACGGCGGTGTCGAGGGCCTGGCTGGCGGAGCCGCCGAGGCTCATGTTGGCGACGGCGGGTTTGACGGCGTTCTGGGTGACCCAGTCGATCCCGGCGATCACGCCCGCGGTGGAGCCTCGGCCGCTGCAGTCGAGGACGCGGACGGCGACCAGCCGGACGCCCTTGGCGATGCCGTAGGTGGCGCCGCCGACGGTGCCGGCGACGTGGGTGCCGTGGCCGTTGCAGTCGGTGGCGTTGGCGTCGTTGTCGACCAGGTCCCGGCCGGAGGTGGCGCGGCCGCCGAAGTCCTGGTGGGTGGTGAGGATGCCGGTGTCGATGATGTACGCGGTGACGTTGGCGGCGGTCGTCGCGTACGAGTAGCGGTTGTTGAGGGGGAGCGCCCGCTGGTCGGTGCGGTCGAGGCCCCAGGAGGGCGGGTTGGGCTGGTCGGTGTCGAGGGTGATGGCCCGGTCCTGCTCGACGTAGGCCACGTCGGGGTCGGCGGCGAGCCGCCTGGCCTGAGCGGCCGAGGCCCGGAGCGAGAAGCCCTTGAGCGCCCGCTGGTACACGTTCTTGACCTGGCCGCCGTTCTCGGCGACAAGGTCACGGGACTGCGCCCGGACGTCTCCTTCACGCGGATCCTTCAGGACCACGATGTAACTTCCGGCGATCGACTCGGGCGAGCCCGCCCCAACAATGACGGCGGCGGACGGAACGGCGGCGGACGCGGGGGCCGCTAACCACCCACCCATCAGCGTGGCGGCGAGCACGGCGGCTACGCCTCGCGAGGGACGAGACGGGGGTTCTCCCACCCACCCAGCCCTTTGAGTTACCTCGGGGCTCCGCCCCGCCCCGCCCGCTCTCCGTGATTGCGGAGAGCCCCAAATACGCGAAGAACCCCAAATGCGCGGAACGCTCCAAGAGCGCGCAGAGGTCCAAGAGCCCCAAGAGCGCGGAACGCCCCAAGAGCGCGCAGAGCTCCAAGAACCCCAAGAGCGCAGAGGGTTCCAAGGGCTCCAAGGGCGCGGAAAACGGCTTGGGACGGCTTGGGGGGATCGGTGCGTTGAGGGGCGCATCGAGGGTCCTTTCCTGGGCAGCGAGTCACGAGCTTCCAGGAAATTTCCGGCTGAATTGGGTCGTATGTCATTTTCGATCTGACGAGCGGAGGGCGCGCAGCACGGCTAGTACAGTCGGCAGTTCGTGGTCGGCCAGTGACTCGACCAGTTCGCGTAGCTCCTTGCGCTGGGCGGCGGGGTCGTCGGCGAGCCAGCGCCCGCGTGGGCGGCGCGGGCCCAGCAGGGTCACCAGCGAGTGCGCGGGGAGCCCGAGGATCACCTCCAGCTCCCCTACGGCCGCCAGGGACGAAGACCGCTCCGGCCGGGACCTGCCCCGCTGCCAGTTGCTCAGGCTCGCCAGGCTGACCTGCGCCCCGCGCTCGGCGAGGCGCACGTGCAGCCGTTCCAGCGACAGCCCGCGGGCCGCGATGGCGGCCCGGAGCGCCCGTTCGAACGGACCGGTGCGCAGGAGTACGGCGAGTTCCCGTTCGGTCCCACGCACCCGGTCAGCTGCCACACATGTCACAGTTTCACCGCATCGCAGCGGCGTCTATCACTGCTGTGTGATCTTCATGTCATCTATCCCGGCCTCGACCAGTGAGGCGGTCGAGGCATCTGCGGCCTGCACCGTGATCTGCACGTTCTGCCCGGCGAAGCCTACGAGGTTCGCGGTCCCGGTCGTCCAGGCGCCGTTGCGGTTGCTGGCCGCCCCGAGCTGCTGGAACACCTGGGTGCCATTGACGAGCACCCGCAGATAGTCGGCGGTGGAGGAGTTGGATCCGTGCGCGAGATACCACGAGAACGACAGGGTCAGGGTTCCGGAAGCGGGCAGCGTGATGGACGGCGACCGGATCGACGTCACCCCGCCGTCCACGTCGAAGTCGCCCGCGGCGGCTCCCGCCGAAGCGCCGGTGACCAGGTCGAAGGAGCCGCTCACGGTGGTGCCGAGCTGCTTGGCCCCGCTGGAGGTGGTGGCCGCCGGATCGGCCCGCTGCCACTGGCCCGACGTGGCGGTGTCGGTGCCGAGCGGGTTGGTCGTCCAGCCGGTCGCGGTCTCGAACGTGTCGGTGTAGACGACCGTCGGCGGGGTGGCGTTGCAGTACTGGACCTCCTTGCCGATGATCCGGTAGACGCAGTCGGAGTATTCGAGGAACCGCAGCACGGCCTCGCGCAGGCGGGTGGTCTGGGGGACGATCTGCTCGTCCGGCGGGTAGAAGCCCGGGCTGGAGCTGACCGGGTACATCTCGATGGTGTAGGCGAAGATCTTGTAGACGCCCCACATCCAGTCGTCGATGGAGCCGTCGGTGATGTAGAGGTCGCTGGCCTGCTCCGGGGTGTATCCGTTGGTGGAGGCCATGTTCTGGCCGAGCGCGGCGTGCGCGTCGCGGTCGTCCTGGGTCAGGCCTGGCGCGGTGTTCGCTGTCGTGTAGCCGTACGGCCAGAGGATCAGTTCGCCGTAGGTGTGCCAGTCGACGGTGGACTTGATCTGCTGGACGCCGCCGACGACCCGGCTTCTGACGAAGTCGGCGACGGCCTTGACCTCGGGGGCGGATTCGGCCGAAGGGCCGCGGTAGGTCTCGCTGGAGGTCGTACCGGACGAGCCGCCGCAGCAGCCCCACTGGTAGCCCCAGTTGCGGTTGAGGTCGGTGCCGACGGCCGAGGAGCCGGTGTTGGGCTGGCGGTTCTTCCGCCAGGAGCGGTAGGAGCCGGTGGCGATGTCGTACTCGCCGCCGTCGGGGTTGAGGTCGGGCATGATCCAGATTTCCCGGCCGTTCACGATGTCGGTGATCCGGGAGTCGGTGCCGTAGTTGTCGGTGAGGAGGTTGAGCAGGTAGATCGCCATTTCCACGGTCAGGTGCTCGCGCGCGTGCTGGTGCGCGGTGAACAGCACCTCGGGCTCGTTCTCGTCGGCGGCCACATTGTCGCTGATCTTGACGGCCATCAGGTCCCGGCCCTGGTACGACGTGCCGTAGCTGATCTTCCTGGCGATCCCGGGATGGTCGGCGACCACCTGGTTCACGACCGCCGTCAGCTCGGCGAAGTTGTGGTATGCGCTGTCGGCCGCCGGGAAGTCCAGCGGCTGCGGCACCTGGGGACCGAGTTTGGGAGCGAGGACGGTGACGGTGTAGCCGAGTTGCCTGATCGCGGCGACTTCGGCCTCGGTGGCGGTCACCACGACCGAGGTCGCCGCCACTTCGTCGATGGCCGCGCCGGTGGCGGCGATGTCGCTGCGCTGGGGCTGCGTGCTCGCCCCTGAGACCAGATACTGCCGGTTGGGCAGCGGCTCCGCCGCCGACTGTGCCGCGCCGGCGCCGGTGAATCCCCAGGCGCAGAACACAACGAACAGCACGAACCCCGTTAAGACGCGTTTCACCCTTTTTGACCTCCATCTGCGGACTTGTCCACAACGTGAGATGGAGGCACCTTTCGTTCAAGTGCATCACACGCCCATAAGTCAAGATAGTTACGCCATAGAGTCAGATCGCTGGACTTCTCCCCCAATACTGTGATTTTTCAATGACGAAGGCCCGGCCCCCTCGGAAGGGAGACCGGGCCTTCAGAAAAACAGGGTCAGACCGGTTTGTCCCTGCCGTCGTACCCGAGCAGCCGCATGGCCACGTCGGGTTCCATCGCCGCGGCCAGCAGCTGCGCCCGCTCGTTGGCCCGATCCCGGGCCTCCTCCGCGCGCTTGCGCGTCGCCTGCTGCGCCCGCAGCACCGCGACCATGGCGCCCACCAGACCGGCGAACACCAGGAACCCGACCAGGAAGGCGATCGCCGTGCCCGCCGTGAACCCGCCCGAGGGGGCCAGCTCGGCCGAATCCGGCGTGGCGACACCGCTGCCGAAGGTCACGACCAGCACGACCACGAACACCGCCAGCGCCAGCGAGGCCCCGAGCAGCGCCCACAGCATGCCACGCGACTTGGGCTCCTCCGCAGGCGGCGGCTGATACGGCTGCGCGTACCCCGGTGCGTACCCGGGTGGCGGCGGCGGAGGCGCAGGCTGCCCGCCGCCGTTCCACGGCACGAACTCGGGCTGCGCCACCTCGGCCACCGGCCCGCCGTTGCCGTTGACCTTCACGATCTCGGCGGTGGCGAAGCTCGGCGGCGGGGTGCCCAGACCGGGGCCGCCAGCCGCGACGGCCACCGGCTCCAGCTGGAGCAGCGGCCGCGCCACCGGCAGCGGCAACATCGAGACGCCGTGCTCCAGGTGCGCCCGCAGCGCCGCCTCGTGATAGGCCTCGATCTCCTCGATGAACTGCACGTCCTTGTAGATCGCGCCGTTCACGACCGTGCCCTGCACGCCCTCCATGACCGCCTTGACGTCGTCGCCGCTGAGCGTCTTGTACGTCTCGAGCGCGTGCGCCACCGCGAGCACTTCCTCCCGGTTCTCCCGGAGCAGGTCCTCGGCCTTCTCCAGCAGCCGCCGCAGCGTGAACTCCACCCGCATGCCGAGCTCGTTGGGCGCGATCCGGTCGCCCTTGCTGCCCGGCTGCGCGGCCAGGAAGCCGATCTCCGCGGGCCCGCCCCTGCGGCGCTGGTCGGGGGCGCCCGGCATGATCCCCATCTGCTGCAGCGCGGGCAGCGAGGAGATCCCCGCGCCCATGCCCCAGTGCGACTCCATGTGCCCGGCCACCATCGTGGCGCTGGCCAGGTCGCTGGAGACGCCGGAGGAGTTATCGTCGCCGAAGAACAGCCGCTCCCCCGCCAGCGAGGCGAGCGAGACCAGGATGTCGGCCTCGTAGGTGGAGCGCCATTCGGTGAACTGGTCCTCCACCGGGATCTGGGACACCATGCCCAGGTAGTACGAGCCCTTCTCGATCGTGGCCAGGTCGATCTCCAGGTTGTGCTGGACCCGGACCGCCATGACCGCGTGGCAGGCCTCGTGCACGGCGGTGGCGTGCCGCTCGCGCTCGACATACTCGACGCCTTCCGGCGGGCCGAGCTTCTTGAGGTGCTTGGCCTTGATCACGTCCTGCCAGGTGATCACCTCGCGGCCGTCCCGGATGGCGGTGATCAGGGACTCGTTGACCAGGTCCTTGATCGTCGCGCCGGTGCCGTACGGCGTGATGGTGGCCAGCTTCTCCATCTGCGCTTCGGTGAGCTCGTGGTTGACCTTGCCGAAGTAGCCCTCGTAGGTGCGGAGCCGGCCCGCCTTCGAGGGGTAGCCGACCTTGTAGATGCGGTCGATCCGGCCGGGCCGCAGCAGCGCCTCGTCCAGCGCGTTGGGCATGTTGGTGGCCATCATGACGAGGATGCGGTACTTGGGCGGGGGCTTGGGGCGCATGCCGAGCAGGCGCCGTACGTGCCGGTTGATGATGCCGCGCGGCTTCTTCAGGCCGGACAGCTCGGTGAGCAGGGCCTGCAGGGTGCCCATGTCACCGCCGCCGCCGGCCATGCCGCCCATCATGAACATGTTCCGGCGGGACTTCGGCTCCTCGGGCGGCGTGAACGCGTTCGCCAGCTGGGAGAGCGTGTCGCCGGACAGGTAGGAGTGCCCGTTGCAGTCGCCCTTCCCGAACGCGCCGGTCATGCCGGGCCCGGTCTGCGGGCCCTGTTGGGCCAGCGAGCCGCGGCGCCCGAGCGAGTCGGCCTCGTCGAAGAAGACGATCACGCCGCCGTACCGCAGGGCCAGCTTGCGCAGCTTGCGGAAGAGCGACTTGACCTTGAGGATGCCGATGCCCATGAACATGTTCACGAACGCGCCCGGATCCACGAACACGTACGGCTTGCCGGTCTCCCCCGCGACCGCCTCGGCCATCAGGGTCTTGCCGGTCCCGGGCGGGCCCCACAGCAGCAGGCCGCTGGGCACGTAGCCGCCGCGCTGCTCGATCTCGTCGGGCCGCTCCAGGAAGACGATGTTCTCCTTGACCCGCTCGACCACGTGGTCCTGGCCCCAGACGTCGGAGAAGCGCGTCTTGATGTCGTCGGGGAAGTAGGTCTCCATCCCACCCCGGGACAGGAACCAGAAGATGACCACGAACTGCAGCACGACGAACACCAGGATCATGCTGTACTGGATGATCATCGGCAGCCACGACCACACCAGGGCCGGAGCCTGGAACAGCGCCTGGATCGGCGTCGGGTCGTTGGGCAGCAGCTCGGCCAGGACGAAGGCGATGAGCGTGATCCAGAACGCCCATTTGATCACCCGGGCCAGCCGGAATCTGCCCCAGTCGCTGAAGGTGCGGTGGGTCCATCGCTCGAAGCCGCCGAAGACGCCCTTGGTCCAGAAGCGGTGGTATCCGGCGGATCGCTCGCTGATCAGGAAGTGCACCTGGCGGAGGGCGTCGACGCCGATCAGCCAGAGGATCCACGGGGTGGCGGCGGCCTGCTCGTAGAAGGCGTCCTGGAGGGTCATGATGCCCTCGTACTCGCCATAGGTCTTGAAGCTCAGCAGCAGGAACGCCACGCCCAGGAAAATGATGATCTTCGAGCGGTCCCAGAAGGCCATCTTCTTGCGGGTCTTCGGGTCCCGGTCGTCAGGGCCCGTACCTGGGGGGCGGAGCCCTTCGTATTCCGGTCGGGTGGCCGACTTCATGGCAGCGTCACCACCCGGGTTTCTGATCTATGGACAAGGTGGGCTCCTTACCCGAGCGACTTCCTGATCTTGAATGACTGGGTGATCCCGTCCAGTTCGGCGGCCCGCTGGCGGTAGCAGGTCGCAGAGCAGCGGACGAGCAGGATGGAGACCTTGGTGTTGCCCGCGTTCAGATACCCGGTGAGGTCGAAGGTGTGCGTCTCACCCGTCGGCCCGAGCTGGTAGTTGAAGCGGACGTGCACGCCACTGGCGCCATCCCCGGGCTCGAGCACCTCGTCATCGAGCAGCTCGAAGTTCTGCAGGGGGAACTCCGGGTTCGACTGCGTGATCTGGTCGCGCAGGGACTTGGTCACCGGCCACACCCAGTTGCGCAGGGTGTTCAGCGACATGGTGTCCCGCTGCTCCTCGGTGAGCGGCTGGACCACGGAGTACACGAACGGTTCCTCGGCCTTGACGCCGAGGGGGATGAAATGCTGCGCGCCAGGGCTGGCCGCGTCGCCGTCGAAGGCGGCCGTCCAGACGAACTGCGCGCGCATGCGGGCGCTCTCGGAATTGGGATCCTCGCCATAGAGGATCTGCTGGATGGGTTTGTGGTCGACCTTTGACCAGGAGGCCGGAACCTTGAAATAGGTCTCGCCCTCGTTGTCACGGACATACGTGAACTGGGAGCCACCACATCCGGCGAGGCCAGCGACGAGCGCACCCGCCGCGAGGGACGCCAGTCCTGCGATACGCACCCGCGATCTTTTCACCTGGGCCATACCTCCGCTTTGCGGGTCTACGAGGTAGTAGTGCCCGTTTTCCCAGTATCCATCTCACGCTGAGCTTGTTACATCTGGGAAAACTTGACCAAATCTTGCCCAGATCTTAGCTCGACTTGTTACATGATCACAGCATGCGGAAACCCGGGTTTGGTTGAAGTATAAAACTTTTTTCCGCCTGGCCCTGGCGCGCGATCGGGCTGAGGATGGAGATAACGAACCGGGAGTCTGAGATGAGCGAACACGAGGTCGGCGAGGTCGGGCAAGACCTGGGCGACCCGCGGACGCGCGGAATGGAGATCATGAAGCGGGTCTACGGCTGGGAGCACGTCGGCGACTCGCCAGGCGACTTCTTCGCCATGACGGTCGAGCACCTCTTCGCCCAGGTCTGGGGGCGCGGCGTGTTGTCGATGCGGGACCGGCGCCTGCTGCTGATCGGCCTGCTCCTCGGCCAGGGCCTGGACGAGGCGCTCGCCACCCAGCTCGACGCCGCGCTGCGCGCCGGTGACCTGACCGCGGCCGAACTGCGGGAGATGGTGGTCTTCCTCACCCACTACGCGGGCTGGACCCGCGGCGCGAAGTTGAACGACCAGGTCGAGGAGATCATCGCGCGCACCCTCGACTGAAATCAGAAACCCGTCCCATAGCCAGCCGCATAGCCGCCTGCCAGGCAACTCACCGCCGCGGCTGTCCAGATCACGACTTTCTGATTAATAAGCTACCGCCATGCCCACCGCACTCATCACCGGCGCCACCGCGGGAATCGGCGCGGCCTACACCCGCCGCCTCGGCGGCGACGGCTTCTCGCTGGTGCTGGTCGCCCGCGACCGGGACCGCCTCGCCGCCGACGCCGCGGCCCTGCGCCGCCGGTACGGCGTCACGGTCGAGACGCTGCCCGCCGACCTGTCCACCGACGCGGGCCTGACGGCGGTCGAGGATCGCCTCGCCCAAGGGGTCGACCTGCTGGTCAACAACGCCGGGTTCGGCCACCCCGGCGAGTTCCTCAAGGTCCCGGTGGAAGCCGAGCTGACCATGCTCAAGGTGCACTGCGAGGCGGTGCTGCGGCTGACCTACGCCGCGCTGCCTGCCATGCGGGAGAAGGGGCGGGGCGGGGTGATCAATGTCGCCTCGGTGGCGGCGTTCTTCTCCCGGGGGACCTACAGCGCGACCAAGGCGTGGGTGGTCAACTTCAGCGGCTCGGTCGCGGCCGAGGTGGCCGGATCGGGCGTGCGGGTGATGGCGCTGTGCCCCGGCCTCGTGCGGACCGAGTTCCACCAGCGGGCCCAGATGGACACCTCCGGCATCCCGGGCTTCCTCTGGCTGTCCGCCGACGACGTGGTCCGGGCCTCGATGCGCGACCTCGCGCTCGGCAAGGTGGTCAGCGTGCCCAGCCTGCGGTACAAGGCGATCGTGAGCGTGGGGCGGCTGCTCCCGCAGAACCAGATCGCCAGGATCTCCACCCGGCTGGGCCGCAGATTCCGCTGAGCGCGCGTCCACCCGCGAACGGGGTGGCCCGCGCGCCCCTTCAGTAGAGCGGGGGCTTGTTGGTCTCGGCGGCGACGCACGGCTTGTCGGCGGTGCAGCCGCTGCCGGGCGCCACGACCGCGACCGAGGCGGTGAACGACGTGGTGACGCCCACCGGCATCGTGCCCACCTGGGTGTAGGTCAGCGCGCCGCCCGCGGGCAGGTCGACCGTGGTGTCGATGTCGCCGGTGCCGTCCGCGGCGGGGCAGACGGCGCCGCCGGTCGCGGTGCACTTCCACTTCAGCGGCTCGAACGCGGGCGGCCAGGTGACCGCGATGGTGGCGTCGTTCATCGCGCCGGAGCCGGGGTTGGCCGCCGAGGCGGTGTAGGTGAACTTGCCCCCCGCCACATAGGGGTTCGGGCTGGACGAGATCTTCACGACCGCCTTGCCCACGACCGGCTTGATGGCGGCGGGCTTCACCGAGACCGTGCTGGTCACCTTGTCGTCGCCCAGGCCGGCCCCGATGCCGCCGGTGGCGACGGCGCTGCCGGAGACGGATGTGCCGAGCGCCACGTCGACCTTGACGGGCGGGTAGTGCGCGCCGGGCGCGATGCGCGTCACGCTGGTGCAGGTGACGACGCGGCCCGCGATCGTGCAGGCCCAGCTGTCGCCCTTGGCCGCGGTCGGGGTGACGCCCGCCGGGACGCTCCAGCTCAGCTTGACCGGGTCGTCGGACCAGCCGAGGTTCGGGTTCACGGCGACGTCCAGGTTGTACGCCCCGGTCCGCCCGCCCTGCCAGGGACCGTTGTCGGTCACGGTCAGCTTCAGGCCGGCGTCGAGCGTACGGGCGGAGAAGCCGCCGATCTCGCGCACCGCCGCCGCGTTGCCGGTCGCGGCGGCCCAGCCGACTTTCAGGGTCTTGGGCAGCGGCTCCTGGCCGGGCAGCTTGTCCAGGTCGAGGTCGGTGACGACCGGCGTCGGACCCTTGCCGTCATCGAAGTCGATCCGGACGTTCATGACGTTGCTGGAGTTGATGTCGACGATGACGTGGCGCTTGGCGTCCGCCCGCCTGGTGGCCGCGTCGATGGCGAGCGGATGGGTGGCCGGATCGAGTGACTTGCCGGAGATGTAGTCATAGCCAGCCGCGGCGGAACCGCGGACGGCGACGCTGTTCGGCTTGAGGCCGGGCCCGCCGGGGCCGCCGGGGGTGCTGGAGAAGTTGCCGAACACGTCGAAGCCGATGCCGACGAACGCGCCGGACAGGCCCTTGTAGCCGAGACCCTCACCGGCGTCGACCTTGGTCTCGGCGCCGTCCACGATCCAGAAGGCGATGCCGTCCGCGCCGAACTTGCCGGTGGTCGGCTTGCCTTTGTACTGGTACATGTCGAACTCGAACCGGACGCCGCGCTCGGCCTGGATCGGCTTGTCAAGCAGCAGCGAGCCCGCGTTGACGCCGCTGTTGCCGGTGAGGCGGAACGCGCCGCCGCCGTCGGGGTCCGCCTTCGCCTTTCCGGCGACGACCTCGCGGCAGGCCGGGAGGAAGCCGGCCACGGTGGCGGTGGCGGCCGTGGCGCACGGACTGCCGGCGCCCCGGGGGCTGCCGATCACCCAGCCGCTGGAGGAGATCCTGGCGCCGGCGAACGACTCGGAGCTGAGCGGCGCCGCCGACGCCGGCGACGAGACTGTGACGCTGAGGCCGGCGAGCGCGGTGGCGGCCGCGATGCGGCCGACCACCTGCGCTCTCCGCGGACGCGGGCGTCCGATATCCATAGCTTTCCCCCGATTTTGAGCAATCCGCACGACCGGCCGCGCGTACTCCTCGAATCGACGGAGATTTTCCTTAGAAAGCCGATGTCGGGCACAGACCGCAAGGCCAGGCGTTCACGACATGTATCGGCAGTTCCGACCCAAAGGAAACATAAGCCAAATAGGGACAAATGGCTCTATATCCGCTTCACTTGGGGAATTCTTGAAGGGCTACAGCAACTCCACGTTGTGCCCCTCGCAGCGGCGGCGGGTGTCGAAAACGTAGGCCGCGTGCTCCTGCACCAGCGCGTAGTCGAACACGTCGTGGTCGGTGAGCAACACCACCGCGCTGGCCCTGCGCAGCTCGGCGGCGGTCAGCTCGACCGGCTCCACCCCGGCCGGCGGCTCCGCGTAGGGATCCACGGCCGCGACGTCCGCGCCGAGCCGCCGCAGCCGCTTGGCCACCTCCGCCGCGGGCGACTCCCGCGCGTCCCCGGTGTTCTTCTTGTACGCCATGCCGAGCAGCAGCACCCGGCTCCCCCGCATCGCCAGCCCCCGCTGGTTCAGCCCCAGCATCACCCGATGCGCCACATAGTCGGGCATGTGCTCGTTGACGTCGTTGGCCAGCTCCACGAACCGGAAGTTGTGCCCCAGCGACCGCTTCACCTTCCACGACAGGTACGACGGGTCGATCGGCAGGCAGTGCCCGCCCACCCCCGGCCCCGGCACGAACCGCAGGTAGCCGAACGGCTTGGTGGACGCCGCGTCGATGGACTCCCACACGTCGATGCCCAGCTCGGCGGCGAACACCGCCAGCTCGTTGACCAGCGCGATGTTGACGTGCCTGAAGGTGTTCTCCAGCAGCTTGGACAGCTCGGCGACCCGGGTTCCGGAAACGGGGACGACCTGCTCCACGATAGAGCCGTAGAACTCCGACACGGCCCGCAGCGAGGATTCCGACACGCCCGACACGATCTTCGGCGTGTTGGCGAGCCCCCAGTGCGGGTTGCCCGGGTCGATCCGCTCCGGGCTGTAGCCGAGATGGAAGTCCTCGGGCGCGCGCAGCCCGCTGCCGTCCTCCAGGATCTCCTGGAGCAGTTCCTCGGTGGTGCCCGGATAGGTGGTCGACTCCAGGATGACGGTGCGGCCGGGGCACAGCAGGGGGGCGATGGACCGGCCCGCCTCCACGATGTGGCTGAGGTCGGGCACTCCCTCCCGCAGCGGGGTCGGCACCGTGATCACGCACACGTCGAAGTCCGGTGCCTCGGCCACGTCCAGCACCGCGCGGTAGCGCCCGGCCGCGAGCAGCGCCTCAAGCCGCTCCGACGACACGTCTTCCACATAGGATTCGCCCACGTTGAGCTGCTTGACCCGGCAGACGTCCACGTCCACGCCGGTCACGTCGTAGCCGGCCTCGGCGGCATGCACGGCCAGCGGCAGGCCCACGTAGCCCTGCCCGATGACCATCAGGTTCCGTACGGTCTCGCTCATGATCAGACGTTCCCCACCGAGTTGAGAGTGCGGTCGAACCAGGCGACCGTGTGCTTCAGGCCGTCCGCGAGCGGGACGGGGTCGACGTTCGGGAACAGCCTGGTGAGCCGCTCGCAGGCGGCCTGCGAGTGCCGCACGTCCCCGATCCTGGCCGCGATGTGCCGGGTGACGAGCGGAGTGCCGAGCACCTCCCCGAGCATGACGGCCAGCTCGTTGACCGTCACCCGTGAGCCGTACGCCAGGTTGACGGGGGTGTCGCTGACCACCCGCCGCCAGGCCGCGTCGGCAAGCACCCGCACCACCGTGCCGACGTAGGTGAAGTCCCTGGTCTGCTCGCCGTCGCCGAAGACGGTGACCGGCTCGCCGCGCAGGGCGGCGTCCACGAAGGCCGGCACCACCGCGGCGTAGGCGTGTTCTGCCGACTGCAGCGGGCCGTACACGTTGAAGAACCGCAGCGGCAGCACCGGCACCTCGAAGGCGGTGCCGTAGGCCAGCGCGTACGCCTCGGCCGCCAGTTTGCTCGCCCCGTACGGGCTGAGCGGGCGGGTGGCCAGGTCCTCGTGCTTGGGCGACATTGCGATGTCGCCGTACACGGAGGAGGACGAGGCGAGGATGACGTGCATGCCGTTCCGGCGGCAGGCCTCCAGCACGTTCAGCGTCCCGCTGGCGTTCACCTCGTGGCTGGCCACCGGGTCGGCCAGCGACATGGGCACGGACGGCCGCGCGGCCAGATGGACGACCGTGTCGGCGGCGGCCACGAGTTCCGCCACCAGCGGCCGGTCCAGGATGGAGCCCTCGACGAACTCGGCCGAGGTGCCCGCGAGGTTGGCGGCGTCCCCTGTGCTCAGATCGTCGAGCGCGACCACGGCGCGCACCCCCGGGAATCCGGTCAGGTAAGCGCAGAGATTCGCCCCGATGAATCCCGCGCCACCGGTTATCAACACCCGCATATTTCACCCCGTAGACATGCGATCAATATTCGAGATCACCTTAAGTTCGAGATCTCGGAATTTCATGCACCACGACTACCGTGTCGGGGACCAGGTATTCACCGCCGGCCGGAGCTTTCGGTCAATAGTGGATTTCTCCGGTAGAGACTTTCATAGAGCGCGGCATTGTCGTCCACGAATCGGCGCGTGCCGAAAAGACGCTCGGCGCTGATCGCCGCGGCCCGGCCCATCCGGTCCGCCAGCGCCTGGTCGGTCAGCAGCAGAATGGCCGCCGCCGCGAGTTCCCTGCTGTCGCAGGCGGTCAGCAGCCCGGTCTGCCCGTCCGCGACCACGTCGGGCACGCTGCCGACTCTGGTCGACACGCACGGCACCCCCGACAGCGCGGCCTCCACCAGGCACAGCGGCACGCCCTCGTTGTCGGACGTGAGCATCACCAGGTCGGAGGCGGCGTGCACGGTCTCCATGTCGCCACGCCAGCCGAGCATGTGCATTCCCGGCTCCCTGCTCATGACCGAGGCCAGCTCACCGTCACCGCAGATGGCGAACCGCGCCTGCGGCACCGCGCCGCGGATCAGCCGCGCCGTCTCGACAAACCTGTCCGGGCGTTTGATCTGGGTGATCCTGCCGATGAAGGTGACCACGGGCACGTCGGGCGGCAGTCCGAGCGCGGCCCGGGCCGCCGCCCGCGGTGGCAGCGGCGGGACGCTCGTCCCCGGCGGCACGATCACGAACTTCCCGGCGTCGCCGATGCCGGCGGCGATCAGGTCGTCGCGCACCTGCTCGCCCACCGCCACCAGGCGATGGCTCACCCGGGCCAGGGCGCGCTCGGCCGCGATCATGGCCGCTCGCTTGGGCCCGGTGAAGTATCCGTGCAGCAGGTGCCCGTGGTACTGGTGCACCCGGGCGGGCACCCGGGCCAGCGTGGCGGCCACCCGGCCGAGCGCGCCGGCCTTGGCGGTGTGGGTGTGCACGATGTGCGGCCGGAAGCCGCGCATCTCACGGACCAGCGTGGACAGCGCCCGCGCGTCGTCGCGCGGGCCGATCGAGCGCCCCAGGCCGGGCACCTGGTGCACGGTGGCGCCCTGCCCGCGAAGACTGAGGTAGTCGCCCTCCTCCTCGCCCGGCTCGCCGGTGTAGATGCGCTGCTCGAATCGTTCCTGGTCGAGACCGTCCTGCAGGGTGATCAGCTGCATCGGCGGGCCTCCCACGTTCATCCGCGCGATCACCTGCATGACCCTGATCCGCTCACTCATGTACGGCCTCCGCCCGCTCAGATCGGGCCACTGCCGGCCCAGCCGGAAGTTTCGTCCAGGCCAGAGCGGCCAGCAGGCTGGCGACCATGACGATTGGCATGCGCTGGCGAAGGATTAGCCCCACGTTTGCCATCGTCGTCGCGTACGCGACGGTTGCCGGGATCAGGAAGAGCGCGAGGATCAGCAGCAGCCGCGGGTCCCGCCGCCACAACCGCCTGGCCCCGACGATGGCCAGCGCTAGCAGCGCGTACCAGACCAGTGTGTCGATCTTGCCCAGCTGGAAGACCAGGCTACCGTCGGCCCATGGGAACGGCGAGAAGAGCGTGTAGAGCAGCTTGGGACCGAGCAGCGCCCACGGATCGCCTCCATCGGCGAAGACGACGCCGGAGCCGCCGACCGCGTTCGCGTGCCGCACCAACTCTGATTGACCGCGATCCAGCTGCTCTTGCATGATCTCCAGCGGCAGCTGCCTAAGCACGAACAACCCAGCCCCCGCCACCGCGAGGCCGACTGCGATCGCCCATCGCGCGCGCACCAGCCCGACCGCGAGCGGCAGTGCGCACATGAACACCATGTACGGCCGCACCTGCCACAGCGCCACCAGTGCCAGCGCGAGCAGCACAAGCTTGAGCGCGCCGAAGCGGTACAGGTTGGATATCGCCAAATACAGGCAGAAGATTACGAGAAACGCATTGATGCCGTCTTTGAAGGTGTCGGAGGTGTGGAACAGAAACGAAGGCAGGAAGGCGATGATCAACAGCAGTCGGAGCGCGGCCGGCTCGTCGGCCCCGACCAAGCGCGCCGCCCGAAAGAGCACCACGCACAGCGCGCAAGCAATGAACCCGACCACAGCCGTACAGGCCAGCGGGGCGGGGCCACCACAGAAGGCGATCACCAGTGCGAACAGGTTGCACGGCACAGCCACCGAGTGCAACCGGCTCATCTCGTTTCCGGTGACGAACCGGAATTCGTGCACCGACCAGTACTCGGCGATGTCAGTGGCCCATGCCTCGTAGCTGAGATGATCACCGCCGTACCCGAGCATATCGGTCCTGATCACCAGGACATGCACGAGCAGGCGTACGGCGAAAGCGCCGAGCAGGATTAGCAGGGCTCGTCTGCCCACCGTCAGCGGCAGGGCGGCACGCACCAGCCAGAAGAGCGCCACCACCATCATCATTACAACCAAAAACTCCACGCGATTCTCCTTGCTCCATTGATCACGCTGAGTAATATCACGATCATGATTCGTGACCCTTCGCGCCGTCCCGAGACGGTTGTTCAGTTCATCGGCCAGCTCGGCCTCGGTGGAGCGGAACACCAGGTGGTGCTGCTGGCTAGGGAGCTGAAGGCACGTGGGCTGCGCAGTGAGGTGCTGGTCATGTTCGACGGTGGCCCGCGCGAGGCAGCACTGCGAGAGGCGGGCGTGCCAATCGTGCACCTGGGCTTTCTCACCTTCTCCCGGCACGGGTGGCGGGCCGTTCCCGCGGCCGTGCGCGGCTGTGCGCGTATGCTGCGCTACCTGCGGCAGACCCGGCCCGATGTGCTGCACGCGCACCTGTTCCAGTGCTACGTGGCCGCGGCGGCGCTAGCCCGGATGGCCGGAGTGCGGGTGCTGGTAGCGGGTAGGCACAGCGCACCCGACCGGCTGTCGGCACCGAAGCGGATCCTGGACAGGAGGGCCAGTCGCCGGGCCGACTACCTGATCACCCTGAGCAAGGCGATGGCCAGGCTGGAGAACGAGGTGATCCGGGTGCCCACGCGCAAGATCGGCGTGGTGTACAGCGGACTGCCGCCCACCGCCTTCACCCAGCAGCCCCCTGCCGAACTCCGCACCGACCTACCAGTGATCCTTTCGATCGGAAATCTGCAGCCCTGGAAGGGCCATAGCGTGTTGCTCGGCGCGGCGGCCCTGCTCAGACAGCGCGGTCTGGACTGCACGATTGTGATCATCGGTGAGGGCCCCGAGCGGCACGCGCTCACCCAGCAGGCCCACGCGTTCAACCTGGACCTGCGGCTGCTCGGCGCTCGCTTCGACGTAGGACGCTGGCTGGCCAGGGCAGATCTAGTCGCGCACCCGTCGTTGTCGGAGGCACTGGGCATCGCCGTTCTTGAGGCGATGGCAGCTGGAGTGCCGGTGGTCGGGAGCGCCGTCGGCGGCATCACCGAGCTACTGACCGGGCGCGGCGTGCTGGTGCCGCCCGGGGACGCGGAGGCGCTCGCGGACGGACTCGAACGGCTGCTCCGCGATCCCGCTCACGGGGCCAGGCTGAGTGCCGCCGCGCAGGCATGGAGCCGTGAGCACGTGACCGCAGAAGTCTCTGTGGACCGACATTTGACCATCTATAACCGGCTGCTGACCAGCAGGTAGCCCGCAACACGCCACACATTAACTACCGTGCGTCACATGATGATCTTGACGAGGGCACGGGCCCGGGTTCGCCGGGTCTGCCTGCTCATCGACCAGCTCGGCCGCGGCGGGGCCGAGAAACAGGTGGTGGTACTCGCCGAAGGGCTACGGGACCAGGGCGTCGATGTCTGCGTGCTGGTCCTGTTCGAGGGCGGACCGCGGGAGCGCGAGCTGCACGCGGCCGGCATCAGGGTGATCAGGCTCGGGCTGCGACGCCTGTCCGGCGCGCCTTGGGCGGCGGCGGGCAATGCGTGGGCGGTGGGCCGCCTGGTACGCCTGCTACGCCGCGAATCCCCCGACGTGCTGCATTCCTTCCTCACTCGGGGCTACCTGATCGGGGTGCCTGCCGGGCGGCTGGCCGGAGTACCGCTGGTGGTGTCGGCCCGGCGGGACCTGGCCCCCGCCCGCGGGCCGTTGCTCGCCACCGCCGTACGGGCAGCGAACCGCATGACGGACGCGGTCGTCACGAACGCGCACGCGGTGGCGAGTTGGACCGCCCAGGGCGAGTCGGTGAAGATGGGCAAGCTGGCAGTCATCTATAACGGGCTGCCAAATAGCGCGTTCGAAGCCGTGCCGCCCATGCCGCTGGCGGCCGACGGGCCCGTACTGGCCTGCGTGGCCAATCTGCGGCCGGTCAAGGCGCACGGTGATCTGCTGATGGCGGCGCGCGGCACCGACTGGACGCTGGCCCTGGCCGGGGAAGGTCCCGAGCGCCCCGCCCTGGAACGAGATGCGGCCCGGTTTGGGGTGGATGTGCGTTTCCTCGGCTCGATCGCCGATGTGCGCCCGCTGCTGGCCCGCGCCGACGCCGTGGTGCTGCCATCCCTGGGAGAAGGGTTGAGCAACGCGATCATGGAGGCGATGGCGGCGGGTCGGCCGGTGATCGCCACCGCCGTCGGCGGCACGCCCGAACTCCTCGGCGGCCTGCCTCGGCGCGGGCTGCTCGTGCCGCCGAGCGCCCCGGACGCATTGGCCCGGGCGATCACGGAGGTGCTGGCCGGGAGACATCCTGGGCTAGGTGAGAACGCACGCACCTGGGCGCGGACCACGTTCAGCACCGAGCGCATGGTCACCGAACACATCCGCCTTTACGGAGAGCACCTGGAGCGACGAGCCGGGATAGCGATCAGCCCCGATGAGCCGCCGGCCTGACGCCACGCGCCGGGCCGTCGATACCCTGGCCAGCCAGCTGCTGCGGCTGGGCATCGGTGCGGTGACCGGCGTGCTGCTCGCCCGCGCCCTGGCACCAGAGAGCCGCGGCCTCTATGCGGTCGTGGCCACCACGGCCGCGATCACCATGGAGATCGGCCATCTGTCGCTGCAGCATTCCCAGATCGCCCTCTGGCCGGACATGGACAAACGCAGAGCGCTGCTCGCCAACTCCGTCTTTCTCAGCCTGGCGCTGGGGCTGTTGTGCGCGGTCGGCGGGTATACGGCCGGGCTGGTGCTGCCTCTCGCGCCATCGGGACTGCTGGCGATCGCGCTGCTCGCGGTGCCGTTCGGGGTCGCCACGGTCAATCTCAAGGGCATGCTGCTCCTACAGTCTCGACAACGCCTGGTCAACCGGACGCTGGTACTTGCCGCACTGATCCAATGCGTGCCGCTGCTGATCTTGATGGCCCTGGGGAAGGAGTCCGTGGCCGCAGTGATCGTCTGCTTGGCGCTGTCCATGACCGTCCCATGCGCCCTGTTCCTGGTCGTCAGCAAGCCGCTCAAACTACGCGGAGAAGTCGCACTCGCCCGCCACCAGATCGGCCTCGCCGCCCGTTACCATCTCGGCCACATCGCCTTCTACCTGCTGGTCACCGTGGACGTGCTGCTGCTCAACGCGCTGGCATCCGCCCGAGATGCCGGCTTCTACACGGTCGCGGTTTCCGTACTGTCACTGGCCGGCGCCCCTGCGGAAGCCATCCGACAGCTCAGCCTGGCCCGCCAGGCAGACGGCGACTGCGACAGCGCCCGCCAGGCCACCACCAGGGCGCTGCGACTTGCCCTGCTCACCGCCGCCGCCGTGGTCACGGCGCTGACCGCGGCTGGCCCACTCTTGATCCCACTGGTCTACGGCCCAGCGTACGCGCCCAGTGTGGCTCCGCTGCTCGCGCTGGCCCCGGGAGCGATCCTGCTGGCCCTGCTCAAGCCGGTCGAGCAGTTCCTGGTGCGGCTGTCCCAGCCGATGACCATGACCGCCATCGCGATCATCGGCCTGGGCGTGAACCTCGTGCTCAACGGCGTCCTGATCCCGCACTGGGGTGCGGTCGGCGCGGCGCTGTCCTCGACGGTCGCGTACGGGCTGATCGCCGTGATCGAAGTGACCTGGTTCGTCCGGGCGTCCCGGACCGCCCCCAGGGAACTGGTGCCCCGGCGCGCCGACCTCGTCACCGCCCGATCCGGCTAAACCGTTCGGTAGCCCCAATGAAAATAACGGCAAAAGGCGCCGCATGTCGCGCGTGGCGTCGGGGGCGTGCAATCCCCCATCTCTACCGTCTCACTGGCACAGATATGACACGTCGAGCACGTGTTCGGCAGAGGAGTCACCTTGGCTGCTATTGGCATGAACTATCTGGTAACCGGCGGCAGCGGATTCATCGGATCGCATTTGACCGATGCCCTGCTGGAGCGGGGTGATTCGGTGACGGTGCTCGACAACCTGTCCACCGGTCGCGCCGAGAACCTGCGTCACTCAGCCGTGCATCCGGCCCTTCGGGTGGTCAACGGCTCAATTCTGGACGAACTCGTAGTCGACGAGTTGGTGCACCAGTGCGACGTGGTGGTGCACCTCGCCGCCGCCGTCGGAGTGCACCTGATCGTGGACCAGCCGTTGCGTTCGCTGACCACCAACATCCGCGGCTCCGAGATCGTCATCGGGGCCGCGCACCGTTACCGCAAGAAGATCCTGGTGGCCAGCACCAGCGAGATCTACGGCAAGAACTCCGGCGGGCCGCTGGCCGAGGACGCCGACCGCATCCTGGGCAGCACGTCCGTCTCCCGCTGGTCCTACAGCACCGCCAAGGCCGTGGACGAGATCCTGGCCAACGCGTACCACCGGGAGCGCGGCCTGCCGACCGTGGTGACGCGCCTGTTCAACACGGTCGGGCCGCGGCAGAGCCCCTCCTACGGGATGGTCGTCCCGCGCCTGGTCCGCCAGGCGCTCAGCGGGCGGCCGCTCACCGTGTACGGCGACGGCACCCAGTCCCGGTGCTTCGTGCACGTCCTGGACGTGGTCGACGCGCTGCTACGGCTGCTGGACGAGCCGCTGGCGGTCGGGCAGACCTTCAACATCGGCTCCTCCGACGAGATCACCATCCTGGAGCTGGCCAAGACGGTCATCGAGCTGACCCGGAGCACCTCCGGGGTGGAGATGATCCCCTACCACGAGGCCTACCAGAAGGGCTTCGAGGACATGATCCGGCGGGTGCCGGACAACTCGCGGCTGCGGGCGCTGACCGGGTGGCGGCCGCAGCGCAATCTGGACGACATCCTGCTCGACACCATCACGGAGACCATGCGGGAGATGTCCCGCGGGCGGCAGGCGGGCGATCGGGCGCAAGAGACGGGGACCGACCGCCGGTGAGTCTCGCTGCCAGCTTGGGGACGGTGGTGTCGGCGACGGTGATCGGAGCCGCCACCACCGTCCCGGTCCGGCGTTTCGCGCTGTGGACGCGGCTGACCGACCGGCCAGGCGGCCGCAAGGCGCACCGCCGCGCCACCCCGTTCCTGGGCGGCCTGGCCATCCTGGCCGCCACGCTGCCACCGGTCGCGTTCCAGGCGGAGGAGCCCGCGGTGCGGGCCATCATCCTGGGCGCGGCGGTGCTCGCCCTGGTCGGCCTGATCGACGACCTGCGGCCGCTCGGCCCGGTGCCCCGGCTGCTGGTGGAGACGCTCGCCACGCTGACCGTGGTGCTCAACGGGGTGCAGGCCCCGGTCACCGGCACCTGGCTGGACATCCCGCTGACCACGATCTGGATCGTGGTCGTCACCAACTCCTACAACCTGCTCGACAACATGGACGGCGCGCTGGGCGCGGTCGCCGTCGCCACCGGCGGCATGCTGGCCGTCACCGCGTTCGCCACCGGCGCGCCCGCGGCGGCCGTCATCCCGCTGGCGCTGGCCGGGGCGTGCGCCGGCTTCCTGGTCCACAACTGGACCCCGGCGCGGATCTTCATGGGCGACTGCGGCTCCCTGTTCATCGGCTTCGCCATCGCCTGCTCCGCCGTGCTCGTGTTCGACGGGCCCGGGCAGGCTCCGGCGGGGCTGCTGCTGGTCACCTTCGTGGCCACCGTGGACACCCTCGTGGTGGTGGTCTCCCGCCGCCGGGCGGGCCGCTCGGTGATGTCCGGGGGAACAGACCATGTCACCCACCGGCTGCGCCGGCTCGGCCTGTCCGTCTCGCAGACGGTCCTCGCGCTCGCCGCGGTGGCCGCGCTGACCTGCGGGCTGGCCTGCGCGGTGGCCGTCCTGGCGCTGGCCCCGCTGCTCGCCCTGGCCCTGGCCGTCGGCTCGGGCCTCGTCCTCGTCGTTCTGCTGCAGGGCGTGGACGCCTACCCGGCCGCCCGCCCCGCGCTGCAACCCTCAAGGCGGTAACCGTTGGAACTCCTCTCCTATCTGCGACTGGCCCGCCGGAGCTGGTGGATCATGGCCCTGGCGGCGGGCACGGGCGCCGGGGGCGCGATGCTCGTGACCCAGCAGATGCCCGAGCGGTACGCCGCGACGGTGTCCATGCTCGTGTCCGCCAAGGACGACGAATCCACCACGGCCACCGCGTACCAGGCCAACCTGCTGTCGCAGCAGCGGGTCAAGTCGTACGCGAACCTGATCACCAGCCGCCGGGTGGTGACCGAGGTCGCCAGGCCCGAGGGCCTCAACCCGGATTCGCTGGCCAGGAACGTGAAGGCGGAAGCCGTGCCGGACACGGTGCTGCTGCGGGCGACCGTGGAGGACGGCGACCCGGCCAGGGCCGGGCGGCTGGCCAACGCGGTCGGCGAGCAGCTGACCAAGCTGATCGACCAGATCGAGCGGCCGGACAAGAACAGCAAGTCCACCATCAAGGTCACGGTCATCGACAAGGCCGTCACGCCCGGGAAGCCGGTCAGCCCGCGTCCGCTGGTGAACCTGTCCATCGGCGTGCTGCTCAGCCTGCTCGCCGCCGGATCGGCGATCGTCCTGTACGACCGGCTCGACACCACCGTGAAGACCCCGGAGGACCTGCTGGAGGCCACCGGCGGGGCGGTGCTCGGCGTCATCAGTTACGAGAAGGACGCCAAGCAGTACCCGTTGATCGTGCGCGATCAGGGCAGTTCCATCCGGGCTGAGGCGTTCCGGGCGATCCGCACGAACCTGCAGTTCGTCGGCATCGACGAGAAGCCCAGGTCGCTGGTGATCACCAGCTGCCTACCGGGCGAGGGCAAGTCCTCGACCTCGGTCAACCTGGCCATCGCGCTGGGCCAGGCCGGCTGGCGGGTGCTGCTCGTGGACGCGGACCTGCGCCGCCCCAGCGTGCCCGACTACCTCGGCATCGAGGGCGCCGTCGGGCTCACCAACGTCCTGATCGGCACCTCCACCCTGGCCGACGCCCTGCAGACCTGGGGCGACGACCAGATCCAGGTGCTGCCCAGCGGCCCGATCCCGCCCAACCCGAGCGAGCTGCTCAGCTCCCACCAGATGCGGCAGCTGCTCATCCAGCTCCGCAAGTCCTACGACATGGTGCTCATCGACGCGCCGCCGCTGCTCCCCGTCACCGACGCGGCCACCCTGGCCGCCGTCGCCGACGGGGTCCTGCTGGTGGCCCGCAGCGCCAAGACCCAGCGCGACCACCTCGCGCACGCCACCACCCAGCTCAGCTCGGTCAGCGGACGCCTGATCGGCTCGATCCTCAACTTCACGCCGTCCAGGACCATCCACCACTACGGCTACGACTACAGCTACGAACCCGTCAAGGAAGCCGAACCCGACAAGATCCCGGTAGGGGTTGGTTAACCAGAAACCCGTCCCATAGACAGCCGCATAGCCGCCGACCAGACGACTCACCGCTGCGGCTATCCAGATCACGACTTTCTAGTTAATAGCCACCCGCACTCTCCGTGCCGCCGGCCAGCAGGCGCAGCGGCACGGAGAGCTCGGCGGCGATGCGCCGCCCCACCGCGCGATAGACGCGCCCAGAACGGCCGATCGGATCGACCACGTCAGGTTCCGCCACTCGGACCATCCCCCTCCTGGCTGTCGCCTCGGCCAGCAGCGCCCTCCCCCGCTCCTCCGCCTCCAGGAAGCGCACGACCAGACCCTCCGGGACCGCCCGGACCAGGGCGCCGAACTCCGCGATCGTGAACACCCGCCCCACCGACGCCGGAACCCGGGTCACCACCTCGGCCCGATGCCGCCGGGTCGCCGTCAGCACCAGATCGGCCTCGACCACCATCTCGGATTCCAGCGGCCGGGACACGAACTCGCCCACCTCCGCGCCCATCCGCCGGAGCACCTCCCGAGCGCCCGCACTGATCGGCACCCCCGCCACCGTGCGCGTCCCGGCGCTCCCCACCTCGACCCCCGAGACCGCCGCCAGCGCGGCCCTGGTCAGGCACTCCGCGATCGGCGAGCGGCAGATGTTCCCCGTACAAACGAACAGCACCCGAAACCCCATCCGACGAGGTTAGGCGGGCAGTGCGGATCACCCTCGGAGGCTTGGCGAAAACTTGTGCCATAAGCACAGAACCCTCGCCGTCGGAGGGGGGAGACGGCGAGGGTTCGTTCTGAGGTGGAGCTGGGTTGGTGGCCGCCCCCCGCCGGACTGGCGGGGGGCGGACGTTCTAGTGGCCTTAGCGGCCGACGTTGGCCTCGTGGCCGATGCTGAGGCCGGAGTCGACGTCGAAGAAGTGCAGGTTGTGGGTGTCGACGACGAGTTCGATGTTCTGGCCGGGGCGGACGTGGCTGCGGGCGTTGACGCGGGCGGTCCACAGGGACTTGTCGCCGGTCAGCGGGAGGGTGGCCTCTTCCTCGTCGCCGTCGTTGGCGGCGGCCACCGTGTCGCGGTGCTCGACGGGGGGAGCGTCGATGGTGAACAGCACGTTGATCTCGGAGCCGAGCTCCTCGGTGACGTTCGCGCGGACCGGGATGCGGACCCAGCCGGTGGAGGCGCCGTTGGCGGCGACCGAGTCCTCGAAGTCCGAGGGGCGGATGCCGAGGATGATGCGCTTGCCGATGTAGCGGTCGAGACCGGGCTTCTCGGCGAACGTGGACTCCGGCACGGGGAGCTTGTAGCCGGCGAAGGCCACGGCGGCGGTGGCCCCGTCGCGGACGAGATCGGCGTAGGCGAAGTTCATGGACGGGGAGCCCATGAACCCGGCGACGAACAGGTTGACCGGGTTGTCGAACAGGTTCTGCGGGGTGTCGACCTGCTGGAGCAGGCCGTCGCGCAGGACGCAGACGCGGTCGCCGAGGGTCATCGCCTCGACCTGGTCGTGAGTCACGTAGACGGTGGTGACGCCGAGGCGCTCGTGCAGCTGGTTGAGCGAGGCGCGCATGGAGACGCGGAGCTTGGCGTCCAGGTTGGAGAGCGGCTCGTCCATGAGGAAGGCCTGCGGCTCGCGGACGATGGCGCGGCCCATGGCGACACGCTGGCGCTGACCGCCGGAGAGCGCGGCCGGCTTGCGCTTGAGGTACTGCTCCAGGCCCAGCATCTTGGCGGCCTCGTTGACGCGCTTGGCGATCTCCGCCTTGGGCATCTTGCGAAGCTTGAGGCCGAAGGCCAGGTTCTCCTCCACCGTCATGTGGGGGTAGAGGGCGTAGTTCTGGAAGACCATCGCGATGTCGCGGTCCTTCGGCGGGAGGTGGTTGACCACCCGGTCGCCGATCGCGATCTCGCCGGCGCTGATGTCCTCAAGTCCGGCGATCATCCGCAGGGCGGTGGACTTGCCACATCCCGACGGGCCGACCAGGACCATGAACTCGCCGTCTTTGATCTCAAGATTCAGGCCGTTCACGGCCTTCACGCCACCCGCGTAGATCTTGTCGACGTTGCTCAGAACGATTGATGCCATGCCAGTCCTTCACGCTGCCCGAGGACCGGCACGGAACCCCCGCCGCCGGTCTCCACTAGGGGAAAAGTGGATACGTTTTCATGCATCTCACCCGAACCGGACATGCCTGTCAAGCGATTCGCCTAGTTTCCGCCTGTCATGACATTCCCGTTATGGGATTGAGACTGGCGGCAACTGTGGAATTCTGATGGAATCGTTTCCATGAGCAGTCCAGCGCAGCGCCGTACGACGATCAAGGACGTGGCCGAGCTGGCCGGGGTCGGGGTGGCGACCGTCTCGCGGGTCCTGTCAGGGGGGTCGGCGAGCGCGGAGACGCGGGAGCGGGTGCTGGACGCGGCCACCAAGCTGGACTACCGCCCGAGCGCGCTCGGGCGGAACCTGCGGCAGCAGCGCAGCGGCGGGATCGCGCTGCTGGTGCCGGACATCACCGACAACTTCTACGCGCGGCTCGCGGACGGCGTGCTCTCCTGCGCCCGCTCCTACCGCGAGCCGGTCACCATCGGCGTCACCGGCGACGACCCGGAGCAGGAGGCCGACCTGGTCGGGTCGCTGCTGGAGCAGAGCATGGACCGGGTGATCGCGGTGCCGTCGGGGGACGGCGAGATGTGGGCGCCCGCGCTCCGGGCGGGGCTGAGCGTGGTCTTCGCCGACCGGCGGGTGTGGCGCGACCCGGCGCCCGGGCAGCAGCGGGTGCTGGACGAGGTGCCGGCCGTGCTCGCCGACGACCGGGCCGGGGTGCGTACGGCGGTGGAATACCTGACCGGGCTCGGCCATCGCAAGATCGGCTTCCTGGCCCGGCACGGGCAGACCCAGCGGACCCGGGCGTTCCGCACCGCGATGGGCGACCTGCTGGACGAGGAGCTGGTGGTGCCGGCGCGGGCGAGCCGCGACTCCGCGTACGCGGCGGCGTCCGGTCTCTTCCAGCGGCGGCCCGACATCACGGCCGTCCTGACCGGGGACAACATGCTCGGCGAGGCGGCCGTGCTGGCGGCCAGGGAGCTGGACGTGCGGATTCCGCGGGACCTGTCGCTGGTGATGTTCGACGACGTGCCGTGGGCCGAACTCTGCTCCCCGCCGCTGACGGTGGTGGCCCAGCCCGCGCAGGACATCGGGTATCGGGCGGCGGAGCTGGTGATGCGCCAGGGCCGGCGGCCGAGGACGGTCATGCTGCCGACCCAGCTGATCATCAGGGGCAGCTGCGGCCCGCGCAGGTGACGGTGGTCCGCTGGGGGCGCACCAGGGGCTGGACCGGGACGTTCGGGCGGGCCGCGCTGTGGGGCTCGCGGAGGTCCAGCTCGATGGTCGCGGTCCGGCGGGGGCCGAGTTCGATGACCTTGGAGTAGACGGGGTGGAACCGTTCCTCCTCGACGATCATCTCGGTGGTGGCGCCGTTGATCCTGGCGGCCTTGAGGGTGGCGCCGACGGGGGCGTACAGGGAGAACCAGAGCTTGTTCGCGCCGACGGGCGGCTGGTCGTGCGGGGTGTCCATCCGGTACGTCACGTACTTGGGGAGGGTGCCTTCGGGCACGTCGTTGGTCAGCCGGATGCGGATCCGGCTGGTGCGCCAGTCGCCCTCCCGGGGGCCGAGGTCGTAGTGGAGCTCGCGGTCGAGGTAGTAGTCGAGCTTGGTGCCGCCGGAATTGTTGACCACCAGGCCCGCGTACGGTCCCCGCGCGGTGGACAGCGTCCCGCCCAGCGGGGTGGTGGCGATCAGGGCCTGGTCGCGGTCGTGCCGGCTCCAGATCCGCAGGCGGCCCTCCTCCACGAGCTGGAAGAAGACGGGCAGGGCTTCGAGCCCAGGCAGCCGGGTCAGCGCGTCGCCGACCGACCGCGCGATCGTGACGAGGAAACGTTTGCGCTGAAAAGGATCCTGGTAGCGGGCGTAGGCCGCGCGCTCGGTGAGATCGACCACGTTGGCGGCAGTGACCTGCTCCCCGCCGGGCAGCGTGACCGGTCCGACCAGGGACAACATCCGGGCCAGGCCGACCGGATCGGTCGCGATGGCGCCGTCCAGGCGGGTGCCGGTCTGGCGTTGCCAGAGGCGGGTCCACGTCTCCGCCGCGTACGGGAAATGGGGTGAGAGGTTGGAATTGGACAGCAGTTCCATCGCGCTCGGGCCGTAACGCGCGACGTACGCGGGCCCGTGATCGACCACGGGCGTGGTGGCGTTCCTGAGCCCGTTGTTCGCGGCCAGGTTCTTGATCGCGAAACTCCCGCCACCGGCGGAGAGGATGCCGAACGCGCCCACCAGACCCCCCGTGCCCCGGGCCTCGGCGTTGGTCTGGAACGCGAGGAAGTAGCGGCTGGGCTTGTCCCGGCCGAACAGCGCGGGCAGCGCGACGAGCTGCGCCGCCCTGTCCACCCAGCCGCGCAGCCGGTCGATCTCCTTGATCGCGCTGGCCCGCGCGGCGTCGATCGCGCCGACCCCCGTGCTCTCCGGCACGCGGGTCAGCTCGCCGCGAGCCAGCAGGAGCCGGAGCCGCGCTCGCTGCACCGCGCCCGTGACGTCGGTTCCGGCCAGCTTCGCCAGCAGCCCGGTCAGGCCGGGAACGCCGCCGGAGACCGAGCCGCGCAGCGCGACGGCGACCTCCTGCAGCTCGTCGAGCGCGAGGGTCAGCTGGTCCGCCGCCCGCGCGATCCCCCGGACGACCGCCGCCTCCTCGCCCATGACGGGCAACCGGGAGAGCAGATCCCAGTCCGCTCCCCCGGTGACCCGCCGGGCCGCCGCCGCGTGCTCCCGCGCCGCCGACAGCGCCTTCGCGAAGTCCGGCAGGGAGTCCAGCAGCGGCTTCCCGGCTTCCTGCGTCCCCGCCCGCCCGGCGCGCGACCTGGCGGACGACAACGCCGACGAAAGATCGTCATGCGCCTCGGCCAGGGCTGATCGGGTCGCGGTCAGGTGGTGCCAGGTGGTCAGGCCCAGGTAGGCCGACCACCCGGCGGCCATGGCGGGCAACGCGCCGATGAGCGCGAGGCCCGCCAGCAGGCGGCGTTTGTTCACCCTGGTTACTCGGCAGCGCTCGCGCGGCGGCGGCGAACCGCGATCAGGGTTCCGGTCACGCCGGCGGCGAGCAGACCCCCGCCGACCGCGGCCACGGCGCCGACCGGCGCTCCGGTCCACGGCAGCGTGGCGGCGGCGCCGCCCCCGCCACCGCCACCGCCACCGGCGGCCACCTGACGCCCGCGGCCGCCGGCCCAGCCGAGATCCCCGGCGTCGGCGAAGTCACCGGCGTCCATGAGGTTGCCGAACTCCTGGATGTCGCCACGAGACCACTGGTGCCCGTGATCCCCGTGCTCGCCGTGATCACGATCCCCGTGCCCGAAGTGATGACCGTGCCGGCCGTGATCATCGTGGCCACCGTGGTCGCCCCCATCCAGCAGGATGTGATCGCCGCGGTCGCTGTGATCGAGCTGATCTCTGCCATCCTTGTGGAGCACGTTGGTCCCGCGAATCACGTTGCCCCGCTGCCGATCGAAGCTCTCGCGCCGATCGAAGTGCTCGCGCTTACGGTCGTTCACGCGCTGATCGACGGATTGACGCTGATCGTTGTCCTGGCGTTGATCGTTGTCAATGCGGATGTCGGTCTTGTTCCGGTTCTCGTTCTCGTTCTCGACCTCGTTCTCATTCTCGTTCTCGTTGTCGTTGTGCTTGTGACACTTGTGAACGAGCTTGGTGATGCACGGGGTCGGCCTCGGCGGGTCGAGCTCGTAGCCGTCCTCATAACCCTGCTCGTAGCCCGCCAGGAAGCCCGCCCGGAAGCCGGCGGCGTAAGCCAGCGCGCCAGGCGGCACGATCGGGGCCGCGTTGGTGGCCCCGGTCCCCGTCGCGTTGGCGGCCGCGGCCGCCCGACCGGCCAGCCAGCCGATGGTGTAACCAGCGGCGTAGCCGTCCGCGTAGCCCTGTTCGAACGTGGGAGGTTGGGGTGGGTACGGCTGGGCGATCGCCGCCGCCAGATACCCGCTAGTAGGTGGTACCGCCGCACTCGAAGCGAGCGCGGTGGCGTTAAGGGACAGTCCGCTGAGAGCGACGCCGACGGCCGCCCCCAGCAGAAGAGTGAACTTACGTTGTGCGGCCATTCCGACTCCCCGGCGCCAGATGTGCTGAGCCCCGCATTCGGGTCACATGACCCCATTCCACGGTGAGAACGGTGGGTGAATCGGTGTGGACGCGCTCACTTCAGAGAATGATCACTCATTGTTGACCAAGATCAGAGGATCTTCTCCAGGCTGGAGACCAGCGTGGGGTCGTCCGGCTGGACCTTCGGCGCGAACCGGGACACGACCTCACCATCGGCGTTTACGAGGAACTTCTCGAAGTTCCACTGGATGTCGTCGCCGTCGCCGATCAGCTCGCGGTAGAGCGGGTGCCGGGTGTCGCCGTTGACGTCGGTCTTCTCCAGCAGCGGGAAGTCCACGCCGTAGGTGGTGGAGCAGAACTCCTGGATCTCCTCCGCCGATCCGGGCTCCTGGCCCATGAACTGGTTGCACGGCACGCCGACGACGGTGAAGCCGCGCTCGCCATAGGTGTCCTGGAGCTGGACCAGGCCGCCGTACTGGGGGGTGAGGCCGCAGCGGGAGGCGACGTTGACGACCAGGGCGGCCTTGCCGCCGAGCAGCTCGCCGAGGGTGGTAGGGGCACCGGCCAGGGTGGTCACCGGGATATCAAGAATGCTCATAAGCCCGACTTTACCTAGAACATGATTCCGCCTCCGCTTCGGAGGCGTGTCCCGCGCGCATCCCCGGGCTCCGATCTCAAACGCCACGCGCGGGCCATCTTCTGGGCAGCCCACGCCTTGATCGTCTTCGGGCCGGATCAGGTCAGCCCCGCGAGACGTGCCGTGTTCGGCGCGTGATCGGCAAATACCTCGCCGCAGCGTGTCGTAGTCGGCGCGGGAGGCCGGGTCGGCGTACTTCAATCCGCGCTAAGGACCCGTCGCGGAGCCGCCGGATTGCCCCAGGGAAATCCGGCCCATGGCCGAGCGGACGGCCACGCCCACGCCATGGGCGGGACCGCGCGCGGGCGCGTTCACGCGCCCGTCTCCGCACGCGACCCGGAGAAGGGAGCGTTATGGACAGACAGCGCGCCATGCGCAGCACCACCGTCGCGGCCGTGCTCACGATCGCGGCTCTAGGTTCGGCCCCGGCGCTCGCCGAGAGCGAGCCTGAGCGGATCGGAGCGCAGCAGAACGGCGAGTCGCAGGTTCACTACGGCACCTGGCGGACCACCGCCAAGCAGATCTACCGCCCGGCCCGCGAGATCCGTACGAACGACGTCAAGGCCTTCGCGTCGCGACTGGTCACCCGGCGGCTCTGGTCACCCGTCCAGTTCCGCTGCCTGGACAGCCTGTGGACCCAGGAGAGCAACTGGAACCACCGCGCCTACAACCGCTCGTCAGGCGCGTACGGCATCCCGCAGGCGCTACCCGGTCACAAGATGGGCCTGGTGGCCTGGGACTGGCGATTCAACCCGGCAACCCAGATCCGCTGGGGGTTGAGATACATCAAGGGCCGATATGGCTCACCATGTGGTGCGTGGGGCCACTTTAGGTCGCACAATTGGTACTAGAAGAGAACCCAGGGGAAGGGGTCCCTCTTCGGTGAAACGCCCGGGCCCAGCCCGGGCGTTTTGCTTTGGCGTCAGGCGCAGGCTTTCGCGACCTTCTCCATGGTGCCCGTGCCGCCCGCGATCGCGGTCTGGGTGGCGTCGACGGCGGACTTGCGGGTGGTCACCTCGATCTTCTTCAGCTCGTCGGCGAAGCCCTGGACGGCCTGCTTGATAGCGGTGTCCTGGATGCTCGCGGCCTTCGCCTCGACCTCGGTGGCCGCGGCCGCGACGCTGGCCTTCAGCTCCTTGGGCTTCTCTGCGAGCGAGCTGAACTCCGACAGTTTCGCGCCGATCAGGACCGGCACCTCCGAGCACTCCTTGGGCAGGTCGGCGCGCGGCGCGGTCACCGGCGTGGAGCACCCGGCGGCGAGGATGGCCGAAAGCAGGATCAAGGGGAGGGTTCGCATGAAGCCGCACCCTAGCGAGGCCTTCCGGAACCACCACATCTCCGGCGTATTGCCGCAGGACAGCAGCTGAAATATTCAGAAAAGCAGGAAAGACAGCGATCCGGCGATGACGGTCAGGGTGCCCGCCCAGGCGAGCTGCGCGTCGAAGGTGTCGTCCAGCGGCAGGCCGTCGCGCAGGGCCCGCTGGACGCGGGAGAAGCGGAGGCCGGTCCTGGCCAGCAGGACCGCTCCGGCCAGCGCGGCCAGCAGGAAGAAGGCGCCGGTCACCGGGCCCGCCCCGTGCCGGAGGGCCGCGCCGCCCGCGCCCAGGCCGATGGTGGCCAGCGCGGCCGCGGTGCGCACCCAGGCCAGCCGGGTGCGCTCGCTCTGCAGGCCGGTCATGCGCTGATGACGATCAATACCAGGGCGATGAGGGCGACCACCGCGACGCCGTACCCGAAGAGGGGGGCCAGGCGGGGCGGCGGGAGCGGTTCGGCGCGGCGGAGGGCGCGCTGGACCTGGCGCCAGCGTGGATAGGCGAGCAGGGCCGCGAACGCGGCGAGGGTGACCAGCACCAGCGCCAGCAGCGTGCGCACCCACGAGACGAACAGATGTTCGGGCAGAGCCGCGATGGCGACCCCGCCCGCGCAGAGCGCGAGCGAGGTGCTCAACCACGTCAGAAATGTGCGTTCGTTGGCGAGGGTGAAGCGGGGGTCAGGCTCGTTGCCTTCCATGGAAAATAGGATATTTCACCACATTTTCCCTAGGGATTCAGGAGCATGCCTTCGTCAGCGTCTCCACCCACGCGACCGAATCCGTGGCGATCTTCTGGAGCGCGTCGACCGCGTCGTTGGCGTCCTGCACGTTGTAGCCGTCCAGCTTGGCGGCCACGCCGTCGGCGGCCTCCTTCAGGGAGGTGTTGGCCGCGTCGTCGGCCAACGTTGTCAGCTTGTTCGCGCCCTCGTTGAGCGCCTTCTCCACCTCGGCCGGGTCGCCGGCCAGACTGGTGATCTTGGACACCGTCTCGGTGACGATGCCCGCGGCCTCGATGCACTGCTGGGTCTGCTGGGCGGCTCCGGTGACCTCCTCGATCGCGCCACATCCTGTGACCAGAACCGCGGCCATCGAAAGGGTAATAACGGGGAGAAGTCGCATGCCCGCGACTCTAACGCACGGAGCCGGGTGACGACGGGAACCCTGATCGGAACACGTACCATCTGCTCTATGGGGACTTGTGAGCATCTGACCACGGCCGGCGACCCGCCGGCCACCACACCGGAAGGCTGCCAGGAGTGCCTGCGGGAAGGGCGGCGCTGGGTTCACCTGCGCCGCTGCCTGAGCTGCGGGCACATCGGCTGCTGCGACTCCTCACCGGGGCGGCACGCCACCGCGCACTACAAGGAGACCGGGCATCCCGTGATGAGCTCCTTCGAGCCGGGCGAGACCTGGCGCTGGTGCTACCTCGACAACCTGATGGGCTAGCGCGTGACGAGCCGTTCTTCCTGGTGACGTCAGTGCGACGTGGTCAGAGACTGGCTCTGCCGTATTTCCAGTAGCCGCGGAAGGCGATGCCGGACCTGGCGACGTTGCGTTCGCTGACGAGATGCCGGTGGGAGCGAGGACTCGCCACCGGTAAGCTGGCGGTCGATGCCGGAAACCCGCCAATCTTCCCTACTGCCCTCGCCGCTATGGGCGCCTCGTAGTGGAGGCTGGCTCCCGCACGGCTACCACCTCGACACCCACTTTCACACCCAGGGCCAGCTGGTGTACGCGGCCGCCGGCGCCCTGGCCACCACGACCGAACGCGGGACCTGGGTCGCCCCGGCCAACCGGGTGACGTGGACGCCGCCCGGATTCGACCACTCTCATCGCTTCTACGGCAGGACCGACGTCCGCCTCGTCGCCATCCCGGCCGACCTGTGCGACGCGCTCGTGGCACACCCCAGCGTGTTCGCGGTAAGCCCCCTCCTGCGAGAGGCCCTCCTGGCACTGACCGATCGGCGGGAGGTACGCCCTGGCGCCTACGAACGGCTGCGCGCGGTGGTGATCGACGAGCTCGCCGAGACCCCCGAGCAGTCCCTGCACCTACCCGAACCCCGCGACGACCGGCTGCGCGCCGCCACCGATCTCCTGCACGCCGATCCCGGCCGGACCGCGACCCTGGCCGAGCTGGGACGGACGGTGGGAGCGAGCGAGCGCACCCTGAGCCGTCTGTTCCGCACCGAGCTCGGGATGAGCTTCCACCGCTGGCGCACCATCTCGCGCATCCACCACGCCTTGGTCCATCTCACCAACGGCCGGTCCGTCACCGACACCGCGACGGAGTGCGGGTGGTCCAACCCCTCGAGCTTCATCGAGGCGTTCACCGAGGTCGTCGGCCAGACCCCGGGCCGCTACCAGGCGGATCTACGCGACGACACGAAGTAAACACACCGGGCCCTCTTCGGCGAACGCATCGCCGGGGTGAATTAGGCAACAGCCGTCGGCGCAGGGATCGCATGGCGGGACGCCCTAGTCGCGTTCGAGGGTGGCCTCTTCGAAGTCCAGTTCGGCCATGACGCGGCGCAGCACCTCGTCGGCGATGCGGCGCTCGTCGCGCAGCCGGATGAACACCTGACGCTCGGCGGCGAGCATCTCCCGGCGCAACCGCCGGTAGACGGTGGCGGGGGTCTCCTCGCCCTGCGGTCCCGTGCCGCCGCCCAGCCGCTCCCACGCCTGCAGCGCCGAGTGCTCCGAGCGGGCGCGGAGCTTCTCGACCACCCGCTCGTGCACGTCCAGGACGCCCTCGGCCACCAGCTCTTCGAGCCTGGCCAGACCCGCCGCGGCGGCGGCCTGCTGCGCCGCGGCCTCGGTCAGATCGTCCTGGAAACGTTCGCGCTCGTTGCTGATGCCCAGCCTCCTGATCAGCCACGGGAACGACATGCCCTGGATCACCAGGGTCCCGATCACCACCGCGAAGGTGAGGAACAGCAGCAGGTTGCGCTCCGGCAGGTTCACCTCCGGCAGCGCGAACGCCGCCGCCAGCGAGACCACGCCGCGCATCCCGGCCCAGCCCACCACGGCGACCTGCTGCCACGGGATCGGGGCCTCCCGCGCGCGGATCTTGCGGGACAGAATCCTGGGCAGGTAGGTGCCCGGGATCAGCCAGACGAACCGGGCGATGATCGCGACCAGGAACAGCACGGCCGCGTATCCGGTCACCTGCCAGGGGTTCTCGCCCTCGAGCCCGCGGATGAGCGGGAGCAGCTGCAAGCCGATCAGGGCGAACACGATCGCTTCCAGCAGGTAGTCGACCACCTGCCAGACGGCCCTGGACAGCAGGCGGGTGCCGTAGGAGGTGTTGCTCATCTGGTGGCCCAGATAGATCCCGACGATCACCACCGAGATCACGCCGGAGGCGTGCACCACCTCGGCGGCCAGGTAGGCGGCGTACGGGATCATCAGCGAGAACGCGTTCGCCACCAGCGCGTCGTCGATCTTCGTGAGGAGCAGGCCGGCCAGGTAGGCGATGACCATGCCGATCATGAGGCCGACCCCGGCCGCGTACAGGAACTCGCCCGTCGCGGTCAGGAAGCTGGCGCCCGCGCCCGCGATCACCCCGACCGCGACCCGGTAGGCGGTCAGCGCGGTCGCGTCGTTGAACAGGCTCTCCCCCGTGAGCACCGTCATCGTGCGCCGCGGCAGCCCCAGCTTGCGGCCGATCGCCGCCGCCGCCACCGCGTCCGGCGGGGCCACGATCGCGCCCAGGGCCAGCGCGGCGGCCAGGGCCAGGCCGGGAATCATCGCGTACGCGGTGAGGCCGATGGCCAGCATGCTGAACAGCACCAGGCCCACCGACAGCAGCGCGATCGGGCGTTTCACGTCGCGCAGCGTCAGGTAGGAGCTGTCCAGCGCGGCCGAGTAGAGCAGCGGGGGCAGGAAGACCAGCAGCACGATCTCCGGGCTGAGGTTGTACTCCGGGACGCCCGGGATGACCGACACGATCAGCCCCGCGAGCACCAGCAGCAGCGGAGCGCTCCAGTCCATCCGCCGGGCGAACCCGGCGACCGCGAGCGCGCCCGCGGGCAGCAGAAGCAGCTGGAGTGCCGAGATCGCGTCCATCAGACGATCAGCGTAACGCCGCGCCGGGCGTGCTCAGGCCCGGGCGGTCTCACCAATCGCGCTGGTCGTCACGGTCCGGCGGGCGCAGGCGCTCGCCGGTGGCGTACATCTGCTCGTTGGGCGGCACATACGGCCGGGCCACGGGCCCCAGCCCGAGCGGGTCGTTGGGGTCGACCTGGGGGGGCTGCTGCTGGTAGCGGGGGTCCCTGGGGTCCTGGTACTGCTGCTGCTCCGGCTGGTAGTACGCGGGTTCCTGCTGGTAATCCTGATAGCGGGGCTCAGGGGGGTAGTTCTGGTACACGTGCTCCGGATACTGCGGCTGTTCCTGGTACTGCGGTTCCGGCTGGGGTTCCGGGTCGAAGCGGTAGGCCGGGCGGCCGGGGATCGGCGACGGGAACTGGTAGACCGGTTCCGCCGGGCCCGCCTGGGCCGCCGGCTCGTACGGGTTCTGCTCGCGGGGGGCCTCCCGGGGCACTTCCCTAGGTACGGGGACACGCTGAGGGCCGGAATCGACCGCCACCAGGCGGTCCCGGTTCGGGTTGCCGCGCGCGACGAGCACGTCGTTGGGCCCGAGCGCGGCCGGCGCCGGTGCGGGCTGGCCGTAGGCGGGGGTGTCCGGGTAGCCCTGCTCGTACGGGCCCGGGGCCGGTGGCCGGGTGTACTGCCCGGTTCCGGGGTAGTCCTCTAGTTCGGGTTGCGGGAAGGGACCGGTCCCGTCCACGACGGTGGTGTGCGGCGTCTCCAATGTCCCGCCGGCCTCGGCGAATCCGACGTCAAGCGTCTCCAGGAGACGGCCGACATCGTCCATGGGCATACGGAAACTGGCCGTGCACATCTCGCCGCGCCAGAGGCTGAGCACGAGGGTCCCCTCGTGCCAGGTGACGCGTAAAACACGGTCCTGACCTCTAGCGTCAAAGAAAACTTCGCCGAACGACGGCAGCGGGACGACTTCCGACATGACAGACATAGTGCCTTTACCTGCCCTTATCCGTCCACTCGACCTCTAGAAACACTACCGAAACGCCTATTCCGGCCTTGCCGGACCGTCACCAGAACACCCGAGGTAGATCGTCTTTGATCGTCTTTGGCCTAGGGCCGGTGGGGCCAGTGTGCCATGGCATCTCGCCCGCGGGCCCCCGAACTTCGGGATGTGGTCCCTCGGTCACAGACCGATAACACGGCACGGATGTCAGTGCTGTGACATGGCCGATCCTTCGGATCGGCGGGCTTGGCCGCCTTCAGCCTGCGTCTTCCCTCGTCACTCCGGCCGCTCCGCGACCTGCGTTCCTCAGTCCAGACACAGGCGCGGCCAAGCAGGGTACGGTTTTCCCCGTGCCAACACCCGACCTGCCGTCCGTCGAAGACCTGCTCACCACCGCCGTAAAGGAGCTCGGCGGCGCAGAAAGACCAGGTCAGGTCAAGATGGCCAGAGCCGTGCAGGACGCGCTGGAGAAGTCGGAGCACCTGGCCGTCCAGGCGGGAACCGGCACCGGGAAGTCGCTGGCCTACCTGGTGCCCGCGATCCGGCACGCCGCCGGTTCCGAGCACGCCGTGGTGGTGTCCACGGCCACGATCGCGCTCCAGCGGCAGCTGGTGGACCGGGATCTGCCCCGGCTGGCCGAGGCGCTGGAGGGCGAGCTGCCGAAGAAGCCGGAGTTCGCCATCCTGAAGGGGCGGCGCAACTATCTGTGCCGGTACAAGACCACGGTGGGCATGCCGGACGACGAGGGCGACCAGCTCTTCGATCCGCGTGAGGTGAGCGCCACCGGGCGGATGGTGCAGAAGATCCAGGAATGGGCGGAGGAGACCGAGACCGGCGATCGGGACGAGCTGGTGCCCGGCGTCAGCGAGCAGGCCTGGCGGCAGTTCTCGGTGACCGCCCGGGAGTGCCTGGGCGCCCAGCGCTGCCCGAGCGGCGGCGAATGCTTCGCGGAGCTGGCCAGGGAACGTGCCGGTCTGGTCGACGTGGTGGTCACCAATCACGCGTTGCTGGCCATCGACGCGATGGAGGACTTCGCGGTCCTGCCGGAACACGACGTGGTCGTGGTGGACGAAGCGCACGAGCTGGTGGACCGGGTGACCTCGGTGGTCACCGACGAGCTCTCCGACACCGGCGTGGGCATCGCCGCCCGCCGGGCCGGGCGCCTGATCGAGCAGGGCGTCGCCGACCGGCTCCAGGCCGCCGCCGAGGACCTGCAGTCCCTGCTGGCCGCCGCGCCCCCCGGCCGGATCGACGATCTTCCCAACTCCCTCGGCATGTCCCTGGCTCTGGTCCGGGACGCCGCGTTCGGCTGCCTCACCGCCCTGGGCCCCCGCTCGGGGGACAAGGACAACCCCGAGAACGCGAGCCTCCGCAAAGCCGCCTTCACCGCGCTGGACGAGGTCCACGACACCGCCCAGCGCATGCTGGACGCGTTCGGCGGCGACTCGGAGGTGGACCGCGCCGAAGTGGTCTGGCTCGACGCCGGGCACGGCCGGGTCCCGCCCACCCTGCGCGTCGCCCCCCTCTCCGTCGGCGGCATGCTCCGCGACAAGCTCTTCGGCGACCGTACGGTCATCCTGACCTCCGCCACCCTCGCCCTCGGCGGCACCTTCGACGGCATGGCCGCCCAGTGGGGCCTCGGCACCGACGGCTGGACCGGCCTGGACGTCGGCTCCCCCTTCGACCACACCCGCAGCGGCATCCTCTACGTCGCCAAGCACCTCCCCCAGCCCGGCCGCGACGGCCTCCCCGAGGCCTACCTCACCGAGATCGCCGAGCTCATCGAAGCCGCCGGCGGCCGCACCCTCGGCCTCTTCTCCTCCACCCGCGCCGCCAAAGCCGCCACCGAGGCCCTCCGCGACCGCCTCACCGTGCCCCTGCTCTGCCAGGGCGACGACTCCACCTCCCAGCTGGTCAAGAAATTCGCCGCCGACCCCGCCACCTGCCTGTTCGGCACCCTCTCCCTCTGGCAGGGCGTGGACGTCCCCGGCCCCTCCCTCACCCTCGTCATCATCGACCGCATCCCCTTCCCCCGCCCCGACGACCCCCTCTCCTCCTCCCGCCAGCGCCACATCGCCGCCAAAGGCGGCAACGGCTTCATGACGGTCGCCGCCACCCACGCCGCCCTCCTCCTGGCCCAGGGCGCCGGCCGCCTCCTCCGCTCCACCACCGACCGCGGCGTCATCGCCGTCCTCGACCCCCGCCTCGCCACCGCCCGCTACAGCTCCTTCCTCCTCAACTCCCTCCCCCCGTACTGGCGCACAACCGACCCCCAAAAAGTCCGCCAAGCCTTAAAACGCCTAACCACCCCATCCTGACCACGAGAAATGGCGCAAACCCTCTCGCACCCGAGAAGCAGGGCCTGTTTGGCGCCGGTGCGGCGAGGAGGGGTGCGGAGGTTGTCGGCGCCGGGGGTCGGCGGGGAGTTCTCGGTTAGGTGAGAACGGTTACCGGGTCCGATGCTAGGGGAGGGTCACTTCGAGGCCGCCGTCCGGGAGGGGGCGGGTCTCCAGCGTGCCGTGGTGGGCCTTGACGATGGCGGCGACGATCGACAGGCCCAGCCCCACGCCGTCGCCGGAAGCCTTCCTGCCGGATTCCAGGCGCTGGAAGGGCTGCAAGAGCCGGTGGATCTGATCGGGCGGGATCACTGGGCCGCTGTTGGAGATCCTCAGGGTGGGCCGGCCGGACTGCACGGCGGTTGCCACCTTGATCCAGCCGCCGGGCACGTTGTGCCGCAAGGCGTTGTCCAGCAGGTTCGCGACCAGGCGTTCGATCAAGGCCCGGTCGCCGGACGCCGGTGCCGGGTGGAGTGCGGACTCGATGTGAACGCCCGGGTCTCCAGGTTGATCGAGGGCCTGTCCGGTGATCGCGGCCAGGTCGAGGGGCTGCCGGTGATGCAGTCAGCACGCGCGCCGGGTGCCCTGCGCCGGCCAGCGACCTGCACACCTCGTCGCCGTGCAGGCCGGGCAGGTCCCGATCGAGGACGACGACGTCGTAGTGGTTGGCCGAGGTCCGCTCAAGTGCGGCGTCGCCGTCCAGCACCACGTCGACGGCCATGCCCGCGCGGCGCAGCCCCGCGGCCACCGTCTGGGCCGGCTCCTCGTGATCTTCGACCAGCAACACCTTCATGATCCCCCAGGATGCCCCGCCCCCGGTTACAGCGCGGTAACCGCCGCTGTTCCCGCCCTGTAACCGGCCCTCGGCTTCTCTGGCTTCATCGACAGAAACGGGTGAATCATCATGTCTGGCTCCACGATCAGAAACGCGATCCTCGCCGCCGCAGTCCTCGCCGCGGTAGTGGGCGGGAACGCCGCCACCCCGCCCGCCCCGACCGTCGAAGACGGCAAGGCGTTCACCACCTGCATGCGCTCACAAGGGCTACCCGACTTTCCCGAGGTCGCGGTCTCCTCGGACGGGCTGATCAACCTCAACATCAAGGGCGACCGCGTCGACGTCCTCTCCGCGAGGTACGGGGCGGCGGTGAAGGCGTGCGAGCCGCTACTGCCCGTCGGCGCCGAACTGCCGGGCGCACCGGCGGCTCCGTCCGCCCCCTCCCTCCCATCCTGAGCGGAGGACTGCCCGGGCGTACGGGTCTGCCGTGCACCCGACCTCGCTCCCATCCTGAGAGCAGGACTGCCCACCCGTCGGCCGAGCCCTCAGCTCCGGCAATCGTCCACCGGGGGATGTGACCATGAACGTTTGGTCACTCGTCGAAGAACGTGAGGTCAGGGCGTTTCGCGGTGACGTTGTCGCCGGACGAGGTTCCCCGCAGCCGCCGCCCGATCCACGGACCGAAATGTTCGCGAAGCCACTGCGCGTCCTCCCGGCGCTTGACCGAAAGATTCACGTGTTCCCGCGGCGGCCACACCTTCCGCCAATCATCCTCGGCCGTGACCCCCAGCACATCCAGCACCTTCGCCGCGACCATGCGATGACCGTCCTCGTTCATGTGCAGACGATCGTCACTCCACGCCCGCCAGTCCCGCAGCCCCTGCATCGACCACTGATCCACCACCAGGCATCCGCACAGATCCGCGATCGACCGCAGATGCAGGTAATAGGTGGCGAACTTCCCCCGAGCCCGCCGCATGATCGGCGTATCCCGCGGATCAACCCCGGTGAACATCAGCACATCGGCCCCGGTCCCCCGCAGATCCCGTACGGCCGCCGCCACCTTCTTGGCCATGCGATCCGGATCGCTCCCCGGCCGGAGCAGGTCATTCCCACCCGCGCAGAAACTGATCAGATCCGGCCGCATCTCCATGGCCACCGGCACCTGATCCGCGACGATCTGATCGATCAGCTTGCCCCGCACCGCGAGATTCGCGTACCGGAACCCCGGCTCCAGCCGTGCCAGCCGCTCCGCCACCCGATCGGCCCACCCCCGGAACCGCCCATCCGCCCCAGGATCGTTGAGCCCTTCGGTGAAACTGTCCCCCAGCGCGACAAAAGACCGATACCGCGTCATCTCACCATCCCCATTTCGCCCACAACAACCTAGCGGGGGATGGCCCCGTGTCAGCTCTCGCCCTCCGCGATAGCCCGCAACGCCAGCACGTACGACTGGAACCCGAACCCGGCGATCGTCCCCGTCGCCACCGCCGCCACCACGGACGTGTGCCGGAACTCCTCCCGCGCGTTCGGATTGGAGATGTGCACCTCCACCAAGGGCGCGGTCCGCTGCGCGATGGCATCCCGAAGCGCGTACGAGTAATGCGTGAACGCGGCCGGATTCAACACCACAGGCGTCCTCCCATCGGCCGCCTCATGAATCCACTTCACCATCTCCGCCTCATCGTCGGTCTGCCGCACCTCAACCGCCAGCCCCAACCCCCGCCCAGCCTCCTCACAAAGCACCACAAGATCCTCAAAACTATGCGCCCCATACACATCAGGCTCCCGGCTCCCCAGCCGCCCCAAATTCGGCCCATTCAGCACCAGAACCGCCCGCATCCCACAACTCCCCTTCGACTCCCCAGCGCCACAAAACGCCGACTATTTCCCGAACCATCCGACCCTACGACCTGTCGACCTTAGCCCCACATCGCCGCAAACAACATGACCCCGGCAACCTTCAACAAGCCATCCCAGCAAGGACGACCACGCCCCGAAACCCAACGCGAACAGGCCCGCCCGCGACCTTCAACACGCCAATCCACGGCCTAGTCACCCGCACCGCCAGAAGCCAGCGCGAGCATGTCCGCGCGGTGACCTTTGCGAGTGGATATGTCCGCGTTGGTACTGGGAACGCGGTCGTCCAGGCTGGGGAAATGGGCTGTTGACCCTCAACGCGCCGACCCCTAGGCGATCACGCCGTCAGGAGGCGACGCGAGTACGTCTATCCGACGACCATCGACAAACCCGCATCCCTCATCGGCCAATCGCCCAGCGGTAGGCGTACACGCGCATATCCGTCAGGCTTTGGCTCCCGGGCCTGGACGCCTTGGGTAAAGATCATCTGGAGATTTCGTAGAAGGCTGATTCCAGCAGTTCCTCGGAGGGGTCTTCGAGGCGGGACGGCTGGGCGAGGCCGTTGAGGACGACGAAGCGGAGTTTGGCGCCGCGGCTCTTCTTGTCGATGCGCATGTGTTCGCGGAGTTCTGGCCACGCGTCTTTGCGGTAGGAGGTCGGCAGGCCGACCGAGGTCAGGATGGAGCGGGTGCGATCCACGATGTCGTCGCCGATCCGCCCGTCCAGGCGGGACAGCTCGGCCGCGTAGACCAGGCCGATCGCGACCGCCTCGCCGTGACGGATGTGGTAGTCCTCGGCTCGCTCGATCGCGTGCGCCAGTGTGTGCCCGTAGTTGAGGATCTCCCGCAGCCCGCTCTCCTTCAGATCGGCGCTCACGACATCCGCCTTGATCTGAATCTTCCGCTCGATCAGCGCCCGTGTATGCTCGCCCTCCGGCACCCGAGCCCCGGCGGGATCATCCTCGATCAGCATCAGGATCGTCGGATCCGCGATGAACCCACCCTTGATGATCTCGGCCAGCCCGGCCACGTAGTCCTCACGCGGCACGCTCACCAGAGTCGCCAGATCGCAGAGCACGCCCTTCGGCGGATAGAACGCCCCCACGAGGTTCTTGCCCTCCGGCGTGTTGATCCCCGTCTTCCCGCCCACGGCCGCGTCCACCATGGCCAGCAACGTGGTCGGCACCTGAATCAGCCGGACGCCACGCAACCAGGTGGCCGCCACGAACCCGGCCAGATCAGTGGTGGCTCCCCCACCAACCCCGACCACCGCATCCGACCGCGTCATCCCAAACCGCCCGAACGCGGACCACAACTCCGCCGCGACACCCGACGTCTTCGCCTGCTCCCCATCGGGCACCGGCAACGCCAGAACCTCATACCCCGCGGCCCTCAGCGCATCACAGACCGGCCGCGAGATCTCCGGCAGACTCGCGGGACAGACCACCGCGACCGTCCTGACCCCATCCCCCACCAGACCGGGCAACTCCGCCAGCACCCCAGCCCCCACGACCACGTCGTAAGGATCATCACCACGCACCTGAATCCGCGAAACGCTCATGACCCTATTTCACCTTGTCCCGCACTCCAGCTCCCCGCCGCCACGGCACCCGCCAGACGACCCGACCCTCCGAAGGATTCCTACCACCACATCACGCGATTCATCACCAAGACCCACGCGCGAGCTCACACCCGCCCCCCACCGCTCCGCAACCGCGACCCGACCGAGGGACACCCACGAGATCGCACCTCCGGAACAAAGTCGAACCAGGAGGACACCGCGAATTCATCCCCACCCCTCCACCGACTCAGAACCAGATCCCCACCGGACGAACGCGAACAAAGCCACACCCGCCCCTCCAGAAACGGGGCTTGGCGGCAATGTCCGCGGGGTAATTCATGCCCCTCCACCACTGCGGAAGCCGGATCGGGAAGCGGCCCTCTTCCGCCCGGCCGCTACACGATGATCTTCTCCAGGCCCGATCATTTCCTGCGACATCCCGACCGGGCCCTTCACCCCGCGCGGCGGATTGCGGGCGATCAGCTCCTCCAGCCGCGCGTACGCCACCAGCAACTCGTCGGCCACCGACGCGAAGTTTGCCCAGCGCCGTCGCCTGCGCCGCCTCGGACGGCGCCGGAGCCGCCCGCACCCGCGGCGGCGTGGCCACCCTCGCATATCCGCCCCGGGAACCTGCGGGAGGTCATTCCTGGTTCATGGGTGGTTCGGGGTTGAGGGTGGCGAGGGCGGTGGCGATTTCGGTGGTGAGGTCTTCGGGGTCGCGGTCGTCGGTGGGGAAGGTGAGGGTGGCGAGTTGTTCGTAGAGGGGGCGGCGTTCCTCCATGAGTTTGCGGAGTTGGCTGCGGGGGTTGAGGACCAGGAGGGGGCGGGCCGAGGCCAGGCCGACGCGTTTGACCGCCTGGTCCAGGGCTACCTGGAGGTAGATGACGGTGTGGGTGGCGAGGAGGGCCTGGGTGGCGGGGTTGAGGATGGCGCCGCCGCCGACGGAGAGGATGCCGTCGTGGTCGTCGAGAGCGGTGCGGACGGCGGCGGCTTCCAGTTCGCGGAAGTGGGCTTCGCCGTCTTCGACGAAGATGTCGCCGATGGGCTTCCCGGCGGTGCCCTCCACGTCGGTGTCGGTGTCGCGGAAGGGGACGCCGAGTCGCTCGGCGAGGAGGCTTCCGACGGTGGACTTGCCGGAGCCGGGAGGGCCGATGAGGACGGCCACGGGAGCACGCCGAACCGAATTCATGATCATTTACCTTACTTGATGACCATCGAGGAGAGGTAGCCGGACAGGTTGCGGGCGACCTCCTCGACCGAGTCGCCGCCGAACTTCTCGATGGCCGCGTCGGCGACGACCAGGGCGACCATCGCCTCGGCGACGATGGCCGCGGCGGGGACGGCGCACACGTCGGAACGTTCGTGATGGGCCTTGGCGGCCTCGCCGGTCAGCACGTCGATCGTGGCCAGCGCGCGCGGCACCGTGGAGATGGGCTTCATCGCGGCACTGACCCGCAGCGGTTCGCCGTTGGTCATACCGCCTTCGACCCCACCGGCCCGATTGGTGATCCGCCGCACGCCGGACGGGGTGTTCTCGATCTCATCGTGGGCCCGGGATCCGGGCCGGCGAGCGGTCTCGAAACCGTCGCCGAGCGCGACACCCTTGATCGCCTGGATGCCCATGAGCGCACCCGCCAGGCGCGAGTCGAGGCGGCGATCCCAGTGCGTGTAGCTGCCCAGGCCGGGCGGCAACCCGTACGCGACGACTTCGACGACGCCGCCGAGGGTGTCGCCGTCCTTGTGGGCCTTGTCGATCTCCGCGATCATGGCGGCGCTGCCGTCCGGGTCGAAGCACCGGACCGGGTCCTCGTCGATCGCGGCCAGGTCGGCGGGGCTGGGCAGGTCCGTCGACGGGCTGGCGGCGGCGCCGATGGACAGCACGTGGCTGATGATCTCCACGCCGAGCGCCTGCTTGAGGAAGTTCTTGGCGACCTGCCCGAGCGCGACCCTGGCCGCGGTCTCACGGGCGCTGGCCCGGTCGAGAACCGGGCGGGCGTCGTCGAAGCCGTATTTCTGCATGCCGGCCAGGTCGGCATGGCCCGGGCGCGGGCGAGAACGTGGCGCGTTGCGGGCGACGCCCTCCAGCAAGGCCGGGTCGACCGGGTCGGCCGCCATCACGGTCTCCCATTTCGGCCATTCGGTGTTGCCGATCCGGATGGCGACGGGCGAGCCGAGCGTGCGGCCGTGCCGGACTCCGCCGACGACGGAGACCTCGTCCTGCTCGAACTTCATCCGGGCCCCGCGCCCATAGCCGAGCCGCCGGCGGCGAAGAGCCTCGGCGAGTCCGGCCGTGGTCACCTCGACTCCGGCGGGGAGCCCTTCGAGAATCGCGACGAGTTCGGGGCCATGGGACTCCCCGGCGGTCAACCAGCGCAGCATGACACCAAGTCTTCCATGCGCCTCAGACTGCGACCGCCATACCGCTCATCAGTCAAGACAGTCGAATCTTTCCTACGCCTCGACAACCACGGCGACGAACGCCGCAAAGATCATGAAAGGCCCGAACGGAAACTCGCTCTTCCGATCGCCCTTCTTCATCAGGAGAAGCCCGATCGCGTACAGGGCCCCCAGCAGGTGCGCCCCCACCCCCGCGATGATCGCCGCATTGACACTCACCGCCCCCGTCACGATCCCCAGCACCCCCGCCAACTTCACATCCCCCAGCCCGATCCCCGTAGGCCGCCCCAACCAAAGCAGGAGATAGACCGCACCCAAGGCCAGCCCACATGCCAGCCCAACGACCAATTGCCCACTAGGCGTCAACAGCCCGATCACAATCAGGTACGACGGCAGGGTCACCACATCCGGCAACCGCCAGGTCCGCCAATCCACGACCGCGAGCACAACCCCCATGAAAGCCGCATAAACCACCGCGAACAGCAACGAACTTCCCCCGAACCGCCACCCCAAGACCCCAAAAACCACCCCCGTCCCAGCCTCCACCAGATATGGCGTCCGAGGCACCGGCCATCCCCGCAAGGCCCCCAGAAACGCCTCCCGCGCCTCCTCCCGGACGTCCTCCACCTCAAGCTCGAACCCCTCGGCCAGCGCCCGCGCATAACTCCCCGCGACCACCCCCGCCGCCCCCAGCGCTCCGACCACAACCCACGACACCCGGCGACGGTAACCCGCCACCCGCCCTCACCACCCCCAAAGCCCGAAGTGCACCAACAAGAAACCGCCCCCGGCCACCCGACCGAGAGCGGTTTCTTCTCCACCATGAATGTCATGTCACGCTGGCTGTCCCACCCGCCCAGCCCTTATTCGTTCCCGGGCGCCGCCCGCCCGCGCCAACGCCGTGGCACCGTCAGACCGGGTTGACTTCCTCCGAGCCGGCCGCCTTCGAGGTGACCCCCTCCGACTTCTTGAGAAGCATGTGAATCCGATAACCGGCCGTCTCCCGCCACGCCGGAAGACCACCGACCTCCTTCTGGACCTCCTTCAGGTTGTCCCTGAGAGTGGCCAGTAGCGCGATCTGCACACCTTGCGACTCCCTGAACTCGGTCTGGCTGACCGTAAGCTTGGCCTGCCCCTCCCGAACTTCGGCCAGCCCCAGCGAGAGTTTGGTCTGGTTGACCTCGAGCTTGGCCAGCCCTTCCTTGACGCTGTCCATGTCGGTCCTGAGCTCGGCCTGTCCCCCCCTGAGCTCGGCCATTCCTTCCTTGACGCCGTCCATGTCGGTCCTGAGCTCGGCCTGCCCCTGCACGAGTTCAGCCTGCCCCTCGTTCAGCCGGTCCTGACCTTTTTTGAGCTCGCCCATGTCACGGGCGAGCACCGCCATATTCCGGACGAGCTCCCGTATGTCATCGCGAAGGTAGTCGAAGCCCGCCTTGGCCTCGACCTGGATCTTCTCCAGGATTGAGATGCGGCTTTCGTGGTCGCCCGCATGCTCGGTCACAGTGGACATTCTCTGCCAGTCCTTCCCCGATAGGTACGAGTGCTAGCCCACCGCCCTCCGCAGCCACCTTGGTAGCCACTTGGGGCGTCGTTGTTCGACGTTGACCATAGTAACGTCTGATACGAGTGAAGACAGGTAGACGAGTTCAGACGGATCGGCGATTGCGGCTAGAGCAGGGAGCATCGGGCCTTCGATGGTGAAAGGGATGGGCCCGGCGATGTCGATGACGACGGCGGCCGCGTTCTCGTGGCGGGCGGCCTGGCAGACCTGGGGGGTGAGGGCCTGGATGGGGCGGGCGTCGGGGCGCCAGAGATGGAGGGCGGTGACGCCGGTGAAGGCGAGGACCGCTTCACGGCCGTCTTGGCCGATGAGTTTGGGGAGGGCCATCTCGCTCTGCTTCTCCTGGCGGAGGCCGTGGGCGCCGAGCTCCGATTCGGTGAGGAGGGCGACGACGGGGACCAGCAGGCGGGCCGTGCTGAGTGCCGTGAGGACGTCGGCGGGAGTGGCCGTCCCGGATTGGAAGGCGGAGAGAGCCGCGGCCACGGCGGGGTCGGGGCTGCCGTCGTCGTGAGGGGCGAGCGGCTTCGGGATGCTGGGCACGTTTCGGGAGCCTACCTGCCTGATCAGGCCACCCGCCCAAGACCGCAACCATGCCGGAGTCGCAACCTCCCGGCATCAACAAACTGCGAACCACACGGCAACCTGGCCACCGGCGACCGGGTGGCCAGGCTCCTATGAGGTCATGCGCCTTCACGACGAACGAAGACCACGAAGATCACGAAGGTGGCCAGGCTCCTATGAGGTCATGCGCCTCGTCCGGCGAGTGCGGACGACCGCCTCCCGGCCGGGATCGGCGAATCCGGTCGAAGACACTCCAATGAGCCAGCTCCCACCGGGAGGCGTTCGACTACGTCCTCACTACTGCTAGCCGAGGTCGGCGATGGCGATGACGGGGCCGCCGCCGCTGGGGCCCTGGTGGACGGCGGCGACGCTGACGAAGACGGCCGGGTCGCCGGTGACGCTGGCGGCGACGCCGCCGACGGTGGCTTTGATCTGGCGGTGCCAGTGCACGTCGGAGTCGTCGAGCATGATGTTGCGGCGGCCGCGGACGCTGCCGGTGGGGTCGGCCTCGCACTTCATGAACAGGTTGACCAGGCGTCCGCCGAGGTCACTGGGGTGCGGGCGGTCGGGGAGCTCGATGCCGCTGTCGCGGATGGCCGCCCAGATGCCGTCGGCGTCGAGGGCGTCCTTCATCACCGAGTGGCCGGCGCGGTAGCGTCCGCCGATGCCGCGCACGTTGCCCACCACAACGATCTGCGCCCGGTCGAGTTCGACGCCGCTGGAGCAGGACGCGACCGAGGAGTAGAGGGAGAGGTCCTTGTGGATCTGCTCGGCGGCCGGCATCTCGATCTCGCCCAGCGCGACGGCGATGCCGAGCGCGGTGGTGGAGTTGGAGATGTCCATGGACAGGCCCGTCTCCTCGGTGATGACCTCATGCCCGCGGGACTTGGCGTCGTTGATCGTGGACAGGGTGAGCAGCGGCGTCTTGGTCTGCACGTAGTGCACGTCGGCCGGGTCGTCGATGCCCGCGATCTTCATGGCCTCCCGTACTCCGGCCGCGACCTTCTCCACCATCGCCGGACGCCCGATGTCCTCGGGCAGGATGACCTCGCTCATCGCGATGCCCACACTCACCCGCGGCTCATCGCTCTGTACGGCCTTTGCCGGATCAACCGTCGCGAAGATCGTGGCGTGCGGGCTGAGCACCCCGTCGGTCCCCCCGGACCACACCAGCGGCACGCTCTCCGGCGCCGGATGCCCCTTCGCGCCGAGCACCTCGCGGAACGCCCGGTCGGCGATGATCCGGGTGTAGTCGTTCACCCCGCCGTTGCCCTCGGTCTTGCCGATCACCGCGAGCACGCGGCCCGCCTCGATCACCCCGTCGTCGATCAGCTTCGCGAGCCCCGACGCGTCGGTGACACTCTCGATGGCGACCTTGCGTACCTCAATAGGATCCGGCATCTAACTCTCCGTTACCGTTGTCCCAATATTTCCTGACAAAGCGTCACTGATGTGGTCTAGCGAGGTGATGACCGCCCGCTGCCCCCCGTCTTCGACGAAACGCAGCGCCGCTTCTACTTTGGGGCCCATGCTGCCGCTGGCGAAGTGCCCGGCCGCCTGGTGCTCCCGGAGTTCCGCCACCGAGACCACCCCGATCGGGCGCGGGTCGGCGGTGCCGTACCCGAGGATGGCGTTCGGCACGTCGGTGGCGATCACCAGCACCCCGGCCCGTACGGCCCGGGCCAGCACCGCCGCCGCGTGATCCTTGTCGATGACCGCCTCGACCCCGGCCAGCCGCCCGTCGACGCCCCGGGCCACCGGCACTCCCCCGCCCCCGGCGGCGACGATCGTGTATCCCGCCGCCATCAGCGCGACCGCGGTGCCCGCGTCCAGGATCTCGATGGGCCGGGGCGAGGCGACCACCCGCCGCCAGCCGCGCTCGAACTTGCGCCAGGTCTGCCCCAGCTGCTCGAACCGCCGTGCCTCGTCCTCGGAGAAGTACTGCCCGATCGGCTTGACGGGATCGGCGAACGCGGGATCGTCCGGGTCCACGAGGGTCCGGGTCACCACCACGGCGGCCGGGAGCGGGTCGAGCGAGTTCATGATCATCGTGCCGATGGTGGCCTGGGTCTGCGCCCCGCACCAGTCCAGCGGCACCGGCGGCACGACGTGCGAGGTCAGCTGGTTCTTCAGCAGGATGTTGCCCACCTGCGGCCCGTTGCCGTGGGTGAGCACCACTTCGTGCCCGGCCCGGATGAGCGTGGCGACGTGCCCCATGGCGAGCTCGACCGCCCGCAGCTGGTCGGCCGGCGCGGCGCTGCCGTCCGGCGCGGTCATCGCGTTCCCGCCGAGGGCGATCAGTACGCGTTCATCCACATGGCGAAACTAGCCGCGCCCCCACCTGCCCGCATGGGCGACTCTCGCCCACCACCGGCATTTCCCTCGGCAAGATTCACCAAGTGAGGTCCCCGCAGGGCCCGCCCTCCATGGCCAGCAGTTCGCCGTTGGGCAGGTCGAGCTCGACGGTGGCCAGCGTGATGTGATCGTCGTCGGCCCCGGGCGCCCGGTGGTGGCAGACGCCCCCGGCGTGCCGGGACATGACCTCCTTGACCTGGTCCGCGGAGGGCCGGGCGGTCTGCCCTCGCAGGCCGCGCCTGAGCAGGTCGCGCCGGATCAGGGTGCCGGGATGCTTGCTCGGAAAAGGGTCGTAGGGGACCACTCTCGGGTCGAGGAAGTGGTTGGTGTGCACGAGCATGCCGTCGTCCTCCGGCGTGCTCCAGCCGGGCCCGCCCGGGTGCAGCTCGGCGGTGATCGCGGCCTTGCCCTCCGCGCCGTACGACACGAGGTTCAACGACGAGGAGGCCGACACGTCCGCGCTGGCCAGCAGGTACGCGGCCGAGGTGACGCTGTCGCACTCGTCGAGCGCCCGCCGGGCGGCCACGTGCACGGGCAGCCCGATGCCCTCCTGGCCGTCGTCCTCGTGGTGCAGCCGGGTGAACAGCAGCCCGAGCCCCAGCGAGTTGACCCCGATCTTGCCGACCACGCCGTATTCGGTGAGCGTGTGCACGGTCCGGTCCTCGTGCTCGATCGTCCAGACCAGCCAGCCCTCGGCCATGTCCCGGGTCCAGTCCCAGGTCTGTACGGCCACCGGCGGGCTGTCCGGATCGTCGCCGAGCAGCACGACGGCGGAACACTCGCTGCGCGGCCGGCCGTCGAGCATGGCCAGGATCTCGGTCCGCGCGTTGATGGCCGCGATGTCGGTGACCGGGAGGCGCGCCCCCTCCGCGATGCCGGTGATCTCGTCGGCCAGGTCGGGCGCCCACGCCGCGATCGCCTTCAGTGCCTGCGTGCCAAGGTCCACGAGATCGATCCGGGAGCCGCCGTGCTGCTGGAACATGTCCCGGTAGACGTCCACGGTGTGGGCTACCTGAGCGGCGTGGACCTGGCCGAACTCGTGGCCACGTTCGAAGGGGTCGCTGTCTGTTGAGGTGTAGGCGCGGATCACATTCTCAGCATCCCACCTCGTCACAGCTCCTACCGGCAGTGAAATGTGATCCTTGTCACGATTTATGGGGACTCAAATTGGGCATTTCGATCCAGGTAGCCCGGCTGGCGGCGATCAGCCGTCCGGACGGTTCGTAGATCCCCGCGGACGCGTGCAGCTTCCGGCGTTCCCGGCCTTCGGTCCTGGCCACGATGACGTAGGTGGCGTCGGGGAAGATCGAGCCGTACACCCGTCCGGTGAGGCGGCCGAGCAGGGCGACGCCGCCGGAGGTGAGGTGGGCCCAGCCGGTCGGGCAGTCCAGGGCGCCCCACACGTGGCTCAGCGGCAGAGTCGCCGACCAGTCGGCCAGGGCGGGGTGCACGTGCCAGATCATGGCGACCTCGCCGGGGCGGCCGGTGGGCGCCGGATGGATGCGCATGCCGTCGCCGGGCTCGCGGTGGCCGCACACGAAACAGCCGGGGAACGGGTGCTCGACGGCGCCGGCGAAGGTGCCGCCGATCCGGCCGGGTTCGATCATCGGCGGCGGCGCGGGGGCGTCCGGCACCGGGCGGGCCTCCACCAGCAGGGTGTCGCCGTCGAACAGCCGGACCAGGGAAGGGGTCTTCTCCATGCGGATGTCGGCGTCCAGGGGCGTGGGCGCGCGCAAGGTCACCTCGACGGTGCGGCCGGGTGGCAGGTAGCTCGCCGCCAGGCCGGAGACCCACCCGCCGTTGGCCATGCCGTCGGGTCCGCGAAAACGTTCGGATATCTTCATGCCGCCCACGTTGCCCCCTCGTGCTTTCAACGTGCTTACATCGCGGCTTCATCGCAAATCGCGAATTATCCGTGTTTTTCGGGTGTGGAAGCGCTCCCACACCCGTGGTCGTTGGCTAGGATCTCGGCAAATATCGCCGCAGATTCGGGGGCCCTGAGCATGTCCGCTCCGAAGATCGACACGTCGGTGCCGCATCCGGCCCGGGTGTATGACTACTGGCTCGGGGGCAAGGACAACTACGCCGCCGACCGCCAGTTGGCCGAGGCCGTCATCGCCGCCACCCCCGGCGTGGTGCTGGGGGCCAGGGAGAACCGGGCCTTCCTCGGGCGGGCCGTGCGATTCCTGGCTGAGCAGGGCATCGACCAGTTCCTGGACATCGGCACCGGCATCCCCACGGCCGGGAACACCCACGAGGTCGCGCAGTCGGTCAGCCCCGCCGCCCGGGTGGCGTACGTGGACAACGACACCATCGTGATGGTGCACGCGCGGGCGCTGCTGACCAGCACGCCGGAGGGCATGACCACCTACGTCGAAGCCGACCTGCGCGAACCGCAGACGATCCTCGACCACCCCGACGTGGTCAAGGTCCTCGACTTCTCCAGGCCGGTGGGGATCATCATCATCGGCACGCTGATGCACATCAAGGACGAGGACGACCCCTGGGGCGCGGTCAAGCAGTTCACCGACGCCACCTGCCCCGGCAGCTACCTGGCCATCACCCATTTGACCGCCGACTTCGAGCCGGAGCTGATGGGCACGCTGGCCAAGAACTACAACACCGGACCGCTGCTGATGACCAACCGCACCGCCGAGGAGATCGGCCGCTTCTTCGAGGGCTTCGAGCTGGTCGAGCCCGGCCTGGTGTGGACGTCGGAATGGCGCCCGGACAAGCCGATCCCGGCCGACGCCGTCCGCGGCGGCTACGGCGTGGTCGGCAAGAAGCTCGGTTAACAGCCAGCCGCATAGCCGCCGACCAGGCGACTCACCGCCGCGGCTGTCCAGATCACGACTTTCTAGTTAATAGGCGAGCCTCCCCAGCCGGGCGATGGCCTCGTCGATGACCGCGTCCTTCTTGCAGAAGGCGAATCGCACGTACTGCCGTCCTGTTCCTGGTTCGTCGTAGAAGACCTGGGTCGGGATGGCGACGACGCCCGCCAGTTCAGGGAGGCGGCGAGCCAGGTCGAGGCCATCGGTAAAGCCGAGCGGGCGGATGTCGGTCTGCACGAAGTAGGTGCCCGACGGGCGGAGCACCTCGAATCCGGCGGCGGCCAGACCGGCCATCAGGCGGTCGCGTTTGCCCTGAAGCGCGTCCTTGAGCGTGGTCACCCACTCCAGCTCGTGCCGCAGCGCGTACGCCACCGCGAGCTGCCAGGGCGCGGCCGCGGTGAAGGTCAGGAACTGCTTCACGGTCTGGACAGCCCGGATCAGCCCGGCCGGCGCGCAGATCCAGCCGGTCTTCCAGCCGGTCACCGAGAAGGTCTTCCCGGCTGAGGAGACCGTCACCGTGCGCTCCCGCATGCCGGGCAGCGTGGCGAGCGGGACGTGCGCGACGCCGTCGAAGGTCAGGTGCTCATAGACCTCGTCGGTGATCGCGATCAGGTCATGCGCCTGGCACAGCCCGGCGATCGCCTCCATTTCGGCCGACGTGAACACCGTCCCGGTCGGGTTGTGCGGGGAGTTGACCAGGATCGCCCGCGTCTTCGGGGTGACCGCGGCCGCCAGCTCCGCGGGGTCGAACGCGAACCGTCCCGCGTCGACCCGGAGCGGCACGGCCCGGCGCACCGCCCCCGCCATCGCGATCGCCGCCGGATACGAGTCGTAGTACGGCTCGAAGACGATCACCTCACTGCCGGGCTCGCACAGCGCCAGCACGGCGGCGGTGATCGCCTCGGTGGCCCCCACGGTCACCAGGATCTCGCTGTCCGGGTCGTAGTCCAGGCCATATCGGATCTTCTGATGGTCGGCGACGGCCTGTCTCAGCTCCGACACGCCCGGACCGGGCGGGTACTGATTGAAGCCGTCCCTGATCGCCTCGACGGCCCGGTCGAGCATGGCCGCCGGGCCGTCCTCGTCCGGGAAACCCTGGCCTAGATTGATCGAACCGGTCCGCACGGCCAGCGCCGTCATCTCGGCGAAAACCGTCGTTCCGAATTCCCGCATCCGTCCCACAAGCACGGTCACAACTTACTCTGGTCAGGTGGCCACCCGAATTCGTGAGCTCGACGCGCTCCGCGGTTTCGCGATCTGCGGGATCATGCTGGTGAACACCTGGCAGCATTCGCCGAAACCACCCGAGATCGACTGGGCGATGAACCAATTCGTCCAAGGCCGGTTCTATCCGATCTTCTCCTTCCTGTTCGGGATGAGTTTCGCGCTGTTCTTGCGGGCGCACCCGGATCGGCTGATCATGGGGCGGCGGCTGGCCGTGCTGGCCCTGTTCGGGGCGGCGCACTGGGTGGTCAACCCGGGCGAGGTGCTGGTGCCGTACGCGATCTTCGGCGCGGTCGCGCTGGTCCCGGCCAGCTTCCTGCCGAAGGTGGTGCAGCTGCCGCTGGGGGTCGCGGTCACCACGGGCGCGGTGTTCTACGGCGATCCGTGGATTCTCATCGCCGGGCTGTTCCTGCTGGGCCTGGCGGCGGTGGAGTTCGACGCGATCCGGCCGAACGCGCTGTTCTTCGCCGTCAGCGTGGTGCTCGCCGTGGTGCTGACCTGGGCCGACGTGAGCTATCTGGCCGCGTGCCTGGCCGGGGCGGCGGCGTACGCGAGCGGGTTCCTGCTGGTCAGCCCCCGGGTGTTCGAACCGCTGGGGAAGCTGGCGCTGACGGCGTACCTGAGCAGCACGGTCGTCATCCTGCTGGTGCGCCCGGCGACGGTGGCCGGGATCATCATCGTGACCGTGGTCACGCTGGCCGTGCAGTGGGTGTTCGCCCGCTGGTGGCTGACCCGGTTCCGGTACGGCCCGCTGGAATGGATCTGGCGATGCCTGACATGGTGGGAACTGGTCCCCAACGGGCAGACTCAGGCACGTGACCCGCGTAACGTTGTGCCAGATCTCCATCGATCACGACCCAAAGAACAACCTGGAGTCGGTTCGTGACGCCCTCGCCGCAGCCCCCCAAGCCGACCTGGCCGTCTTTCCCGAAGCCACGCTGACCCGCTTCGGCCGGGGCATCCTGGACCGGGCCGAGCCGCTGGACGGGCCGTTCGTGCACGGGTTGCGCGAAGCCGCCAGGGACGCGGGGACGGCGCTGATCGCGGGCACCTTCGAACCGGCGGGCGCGCGGGTGCACAACACGGCGGTGGCCATCGACGCCAACGGCGAGCTCGTCGCCGCCTACCGGAAGATCCACCTGTTCGACTCCTTCGGCGCCCGCGAGTCCGAGCTGGTCGCGCCCGGCGACGCGCCGGTGGTGGCGGAGCTGGGCGGCCTGCGGGTGGGGCTGATCACCTGCTACGACCTGCGCTTCCCCGAACTGGCCAGGGCTCTGGTGGACCAGGGCGCCGAGGCGTTCGCGGTGATCGCCGCCTGGGCGGGCGGGCCGTTCAAGGAGGAGCACTGGGTGACGCTCGCCCGGGCGCGCGCGATCGAGAACACGATGTGGACGATCGCGGTCGGCCAGCCGCCGCACGAGGACGGCTGGGGGGTGGGCCGGAGCCTGCTCATCGACCCGCTCGGCGTGACCGTGCACGATCTCGGGCCGGCCGCGGGCGTACGCACCGGAAAGATCGACAAGGCGCGGGCGGAAAGTGTGCGTAAGACCCTTCCGTCCCTGGAACATCGCCGACTTGGAGTCACGGGATCGTAAACTAATCGCCATGAGTGAGCCTGGGAACAGCACGTGGATGCAGAAGGTGATCCCGCCGCGTCTGCTCGTGCCGTACCTGGCGGGCAAGCGGACGATCATCTCGGGGTATGTGTATCGCGTCCAGGACTGCGACCGGCTGACCTCCCCGCGCGCCCTCGTCGACGCCCTCGATCTGACCTTCGAGGGCTCCGACCTCACGCCCGCCGTGCCTGAGCTCTATCTCATGCGCTGGGTGGCGCGCGACATCGACACCTACGTCGTTCCGTACGGAGCGCACATGGGTGGCGACTGGAACGATTCACCCCCATTCGCCGGGAACGGCTTTACCGCTTCACGGGAGCATGTCGTGCCGCAGTTCCACACGATGCCGATGCCGATCCCGGCGGGCGCCGAGATCGTGCACATCACCCGGGCCGGGGAACGGCCGTTCGCGGCCTTCGACGGGCTGTCCTGGCGGCCGGCGGCATGAGCGGCAACGACATCGAACCGGTCGGCCTGGGGTTCGTCGCCCGGTACCGGGCACAGACCTACCCCGCCGCCATCGGTCCCGGCGGGGACGACGTGGTGCTGTTCAGCGAGACGCCCGCGGAGGGCTTCGAGCGGGGGCGCGGCTACTGGCGGCTGGCGGTCAACATCAAGGATCTGGAGCAGCTGACGCTGCTGCGGACGGTGGGGGCGTTCGGGGGCGAGCCCTGCCTGATCCTGGACGAGGACGAGAACGGCGACAGCGGCGGCCTGCACATCGCCTATACCGGGCACAGCGGGATGAAGGCGGAAGCCCTCGGCTACTGGCTGGTGGATCACGGCGCGTACGAGGTGGTCGTTCCCCGGGAGGAAGTGCACGCCATCCGGGTGGAACGGATCGCCATCCCCTGCCAGCCCGGAACCTTACCGTGAGCCGACGCGCCGGTAGCGGGCCAGGCGGTCGGCCAGCCGGGCGGCGGGATCGCGCGCGAGCAGGCCGGTGATCTCGTACTCCAGCGCGGTGGCCACCCGTTCGCAGAACGCCTGCTGCTCGTAGGCCGCGTCGGGGCATTCGGGGATGACGCGGTCCACGATGCCGTCCCGTTTGAGGTCCATCGCGCGCACGCCCTGGGCCTGCGCGATCTCCGGGGCGAAGTCGACCGTACGGTAGAGGATCGCGGAGGCGCCCTCGGGCGGGAGCGGGGAGAGCCAGGCGTGCTGCGCGCAGAGCACCCGGTCCGCCGGGAGCAGGGCCAGCGCGGCGCCGCCCGCGCCCTCGCCGAGCAGGAGGCAGACCGTGGGCGCGTCCAGCATGACCAGATCGGCGAGGGAGCGGGCGATCTCCCCCGCCAGGCCGCCTTCCTCCGCCGCCTTCGACAGCGCGGCCCCGCCGGTGTCGATCACGGTGACCAGCGGCAGGCCGAGCTCGGCGGCCAGGTGCATGCCCCTGCGGGCCACCCGCAGCCCAGCCGGTCCCACCGGGCCGCCCGCCCGCTGGCTGCGCCGATCCTGCCCGAGCACGACGGCGGGCGCGGAGCCGAACCTGGCCAGCGCCAGCAGCAGCCCGGGATCGTTCTCCCCCGCTCCCGTGCCGTTGAGCGGCGTCACGTCCGTCGCGGCGTGTTTGAGCAGGGTACGGACCCCCGGGCGATCGTCCCGCCGGGAGGTCATGATCGCCTGCCAGGCTCCGACGTCGGCGTCCGATCCGGCCGGTTCGGGCACGGGGTCCAACCGTTCTGGCACGCACAGGACCGACAGGGCGCGGATGGCGATCTCCCTGGCGTCCGCCGCCGAGACGACCGCGTCGACCAGGCCGTGGGCGAAGAGGTTCTCGGCGACCTGGACGCCTTCGGGGAACGGGTAGCCGTACAGGGATTCGAAGACGCGCGGGCCGAGGAAGCCGATCATCGCGCCCGGTTCGGCGGCGGTGACGTGCCCGAGGGAGCCCCAGGAGGCGAAGACGCCGCCGGTGGTGGGGTGGCGGAGGTAGACGACATACGGCAGCCCGGCGGCCCGGTGCGCGGACACGGCGGCGGTGATCTTGACCATCTGGACGAAGGCGAGCGCGCCTTCCTGCATCCGGGTGCCCCCGCTGGCGGGGGCCGCCAGCAATGGCAGCCGTTCGGCGGTGGCCCGCTCGATCGCGCGGACCAGCCGATCCGCCGCCGCGACCCCGATCGAACCGGCCAGGAAGGAGAACTCGCAGGCGACGACGGCCACCCGTCGCCCCCCGAGCAGGCCGGCCCCGGTGATCACCGACTCGTCGTAGCCGGTCTTGGCCCGGGCGGCGGCGAGTTCCTCGGCGTATTCGGAGCCGGGTGGCGCGGTGTCGGCCGGGGGCTCGTCCCAGGATGTCCAGGTTCCGGCGTCGAGCACCGCCCGGATCAGCGCCCGCGCGTCCGGCCGCGCCAGCCCCTCGTTCACGATCTGACCTCGTTCACCAGCATTGACCCGCCCGCTCTCGATCCCCCCGAAATTCTTCCCCGAGAACTGGCGGTAGGACCCTGCCGGGTCCTGGGGGACATCGTCGTCCGGAGTCCGGATTGTCACGTAGCGGAACCTCCCGAGGTGGATTCCTGAGCCTCCAGCCAGGTGAGCACGGCGTCGTTGTCCTGGCCGAGGGCGGGGGGCGGGGTGTGCGCGGGGGCGGGGTGGTCGTCGAAGCGGAGCGGCGGGCCTGGGAGCGTGATGCGGCCGAGGACGGGGTGATCGACGTCGACCAGGAGGCCCTGCGAGTGCACCTGGTCCCAGCTGTAGACCTCGTCGATGGTGCGGATGGCTCCGGCGGGAACGCCGAGGTCGGCGAGCGCGGACAGCCAGTGTGCGCGATCGTGTGCAACCAGGGCTTTCTCCATGTCGGAGATCAACTCATCCCGATGCGCAAATCTTTCCCTATTTGTCGCATATTTCGGGATGTTGGGGTCGATGTCTAGTAGGCGGGCGACCTTCTGCCACTGGCCGTCGTTCGCGACGGCGATCTGGAGCATGCCGTCCGCGCAGTGGAAGGCGCCGTAAGGGGCGATCGAGGCGTGGTGGTTGCCGTTGGCGACGGGGAGCTTGCCGCCGACCGTCCAGGAGGTGCCGTGGTAGGAGTGCACGCCGACGACGGAGGCCAGCAGCGAGGTGCGCACCACGGTGCCCTTGCCGGTGCGCTCGCGCTCGTAGAGTGCGGCCACCACGCCGTACGCGCCGTGGATACCCGCGAGCAGGTCGGCGATGGACGCTCCCACCCGGTACGGCTCGCCGGGCGGCCCGGTGAGTGACATCAGGCCCGCCTCACCCTGGGCGATCTGGTCGTAACCGGGGCGCCCGCCTTCGGGGCCGTCGTGGCCGAAACCGGTGATGGACAGCACGATCAGGCGCGGGTTGAGCTCGTGCAGCCGGTCGGCGCCGAAGCCGAGCCGGTCGAGGACCCCCGTGCGGAAGTTCTCGATCAGCACGTCGCTCCGGCGCACCAGCCGCTCCACGAGCTCACGCCCTTCGGCGGTCTTCAGGTCAATGGTGATCGACTGCTTGTTCCGATTCGCTGCCAGGAAGTATGTCGAAATATCGGCATCTGGGCCGACGAAGGGCGGGCCCCAGCCGCGGGACTCGTCGCCGGACGGGTGCTCGACCTTGATCACGTGTGCGCCGAGGTCGCCAAGCATCTGGGCGGCATGCGGCCCGGCCAGCGCCCGGGACAGGTCGAGCACGACGACGTCGCCGAGAGGTCCCTGCATCATCACTCCTGGAACAGGCTGTGCTTACGGCCGCGCCTCCGGCGCGGCGGGCTTGGCCGCCTTCAGCCTGTGTCTTCCCTCGTCACTCCGGGCCGCTTCGCGACCCTGCGTTCCTCAGTCCAGACACAGGCGCGGCCAAGCCGGGACATACGACTGAAGGCGCGGCGGTTGCCAGACTTCGGAAGCTGTGTTCCTCGGTCTAGACACAGGCGCGGCCAAAGCCTACCCTTCCTGCCCTGCCAGGTGTGATTACCCGATCATTCTGTGATCAGATCGTCGAACTCACCGTCCTTCACGCCCCGCAGGAAAGCGATGATCTCGGCCGTCGTGAAACACAGGACGGCGCCGTCTGGCTGCCCGGAGTTGCGCATCGCGAAGCCGTCGCCGAGCGCGGCCAGTTCGACGGCCGGGCCGTGGCTGGAGCGGACCCAGGTCATGGCTTCACTCCCACCGCGCCGAAGATCGGGACGTCCGGGTCGAAGCGGAGCACGAGATCGTCGGGGCGCCAGTGCTTGAGCCGGACCAGGCCGGGTTCGATCATGGTCAGGCCCTCGAAGAACGCGGCCACCTCGGCGTCCGAGCGCAGCACGGCGGGCGAGTTCGCCCGGGCGTAGGCCCTGGTGGCCGCCTCCAGGCGTTTCGTGCGTTCCACGTGCGAGACGACCAGGCACGAGCCGGGGACCAGGTGGGACATCAGCGACGCCACCGCGCCATACGGGTCCTCGGCGTCGGTGACGAAGTGCAGGACCGCGACCATCAGCACGCCGACCGGGCGGGACAGGTCCAGCAGGCCGCGCAGTTCGGCGTCGGCCAGGATCTCCAGCGGTCGCCGGGCGTCGCCGGAGATTGCCACTGTCTGCGGATCGCGGGCGAGCAACGCGCGAGCGTGCACGAGCACCACCGGATCATTGTCCACGTAGACCACGCGGGCGTCGGGGTTGGCGCGTTGCGCGACCTGGTGCACGTTCTCCCGGGTGGGTAAACCCGCGCCGATGTCGATGAACTGGTCGATGCCCTGCTCCTCGGCCAGGAACCGGACCGCCCGGCCGAGGAAACGCCGGTTCGCCCACGCGATGTCGCGGGTCTGCGGGATCTCGCGGATGACTTCTTCCGCGCACTCCCGGTCGGCGAGGGTGTTGTCTTTGCCGCCCAGGTAGTAGTCGTACATGCGAGCCACGTTGGGGACCTTCACGTCGATCGTGACGGGTGGTGGCTCGGGGCGTCGATGCCGGCGGAGGTCCGCGTCGGGCGGCTCCATCGGCAGTCCGTGAGGGGTCATGGCTTCACGCTAGGAAAGCGGATCATCACCGTCTAGGATGTTGCCAGATGTTGCACGAGGCCCTCGATATGGCGCTCGACGATCTCCACTGCTTGCTCTCCGTGCACGGCCGAACGCGCAAGGCTGTCGAAGACCTTGGCGTACATGGCGACCTCGCCGGGCTGGGTGACGCGGATGAAGGCGGCGTACGTCTCGGTTTCGGCGGCGGTGTCGTCCAGGATCCAGAAGTCGCAGAGCGGCGGGTAGTGGGGGGAGCCCAGGGGGACGACGCCGAGCTGGACCGTGCGCAGGCGGGAGAGGTGGATCAGGTGGCGTAGTTGTTCCAGCATGACGTCCGGCGGCGCCATGGCGGCCATCAGGGCGGTCTCGCACAGGACCAGGTGGAACAGGGATTTGCCGGTCAGCAGCAGCTCGGTCCGCTCCATCCGGGCGTCCACGGCGGACTCCACGTCCGTCCTAATGCCGGACATTTCGGAAAATTCGGTGAATCGGATGGTGGCGTAGGCGCGGGTTTGGGCGACCGCTGGGATGAGGAAGGCGGAGAAGCTGCGAATCGAGCGGGTTCGTGCTTCTCGGTCGCGTAGTTCCTGCTGGAAGGCGGCGGATCCGACCTTCTCCAGGCGGCGCAGCTCGACGTACATCTTCTCGGTGTTGTCGCGCATGGCCAGGAGTTCGGCCAGGTCAGCCAGGGCGTGGCAGTGGAAGCACCACAGGCGCAGGTCGTCTTCGCTGGGCATGATCCGGCCGTGTTCCAGCTTGGACACTTTGGTGAAGTGCCAGCCGGCGCGGCCCGCGAGCTCCCGGCCGGTCACCCGCGCCCCGGCCCTGATCTCCCGAAGCCGGGCTCCCAGCGCCTCCCTGGCCTGCTGTGCGCCGCTGCTCACGCCAACGCCGCCCATGTCAGATCTCCCGGGAAATGTTGCTCCAGCCGCTATGCAAAGCGGTGCAAGTCCAGGCGGAAGGAGAGACGGCTCTAAGTGGTGCAGTGATATCCCTATTTACCCAGGTCATGGTTGCTATAGTCTCGGAGTGCTCTCGTCTCAGCATGTTGCACATGTTGCACGATGATCGAGAATTGTGGAAGTGATGTAGCGCGGCGGCGACTCTCTGGATGACAGGACTCCCTCACGGGAGGGTTGCCCTCATATCCGGTGACGGAAATATCCCCCGCCACCGGATATCAGCGGAGATCGACCTCCGCGTGCGGCTGGCCGCCGGACAGCTTCGGATAACCCGGTCCGCGGTCGAAGAACGCCTCCGACAGAACGGGCATACTCGCTCGAAGCTCCTCCGTGGCCGCCTCGTCCACGACCAAGTCGGCGGAGAGCACCACGCCGTACTCGTGCCGGGCGCACTCCAGGGACACCTTCCCGTCCCGCACGTCGTCCGCCACCCGCTGCGGCTCCCGCTCGAAGGGCGACCCCCAGCCACCCCCGCCGGTGGTGCGAACCCGGACGATCTCCCCTTCCCGCACGGGGAAGTCGTCCACGAGCCCGTCCATCTCGACCCCGTTGACGGTCACCACGAACGGCCGCCCGGCCCGCCCGCCGTTGACCCCCCAGCAGCTCAGGATCGACCGGTCCGCGATGGACATGAACGACGCGTCCCGCAACATCCGGATGTGCTTGTCGTAGCCGAGACCGCCCCGGAACCTCCCCGGGCCGCCGCTGTCCACGGCCAGGCCGAGGCGCTCCACCCGGAACGGCCAGCGGGCCTCGGCGAACTCGACCGGGATGTTCCGGGAATCCGGCACGATGTGAATGGTGTCCTCGCCATCGGCGTACCAGCGTCCGCCGGAGCCGCCGCCGAGGACCTCGCGCATCAGGTAGTCGTTGCCGTTGTGGTCGTGGCCGTACACGCCCGTGTAGCGGATCGTCTCCTGGTCGGCGGGCATGCGCCCGCCGGTCGCCTTGGCCAGCACCCCGGCGAGCACGCCAAGCAGGCGCAGGATCACGAACGTGCGGGCGTTGGTCGGGGCCGGGAAGATGGGCGTGAGCAGGGTGCCCTTCTCCGGGAACACCATCTTGATGAGCGGGACCACGCCCTCGTTGACGTCGAGCTCGGCCATGCGTTCCGGGGTCTCGGCCAGGTTGCGCAGGATCGGCGCCAGCCACTTCTTCAGGAACACCCCGTCGGCGTAGTCGCCCGCGTGGTTGATCGGGCCCTTGGCCTGCGGCGACGTGCCGGTGAAGTCGATGATCAGCGGCTCGGGGGCGGCGTGGTCGACGGTCAGCGTGATCCGCTGCGCGTGCAGCCGGGGCTCGTCCACGCCGTCGTGCTCGGCATAGTCCTCCCACACGTGCACGCCTTCCGGGATCTTCGCCAGCAGCTCGCGGCGGAAGGTCTCGGTGGTCTTGCCGATGATCGCGTCGAAGCAGGCGTCGACCGCGTCCCGGCCGTACCGGTCGAAGAGCTCGCCGAGGCGGCGGGCGCCCATCAGGCAGGCCGAGCATTCCGCGTCCAGGTCGCCGGCCAGCGAGTCGGGCATGCGCGAGTTGCGGGTCATGATCCGCAGCGCGGCGTCGTTGGGCGTGCCCTGGTCCCAGAGCCGGATCGGCGGGACCATCAGCCCTTCCTCGAACACGCTGCGCGCCCCCGACGGCATCGAGCCCGGGCAGGCCCCGCCGATGTCGTCGTGATGCCCGAACGCCTGCACGAACGCGACCACCTCCCCGGCGTGGAACACCGGGACGGTCACGCACAGGTCCGGCAGATGCCCGATGCCGCCTTCGGACAGGTACACGTCGTTGTGGAAGAACACATCGCCGGGACGCATGGTACCGATCGGGAAATCCCGGACGATCGGCTGCACCAGCGCCGAATACGACCGCCCGGTCAGCTTGCGCAGCTTGACGTCGTGGATGCCGGCCCGGAAGTCGTGCGCGTCCCGGATCATGGGCGAGCGGGCGGTCCTGGCGATGGCGGTCTCGACCTCCATCTCGACCGAGGCCAGCGTGCCTTCGACGATCTCGATCAGGATCGGGTCAGCCGAGCTCACGTCGGACCTCCAGGTTGCCGTAGTCGTCCATGGTCGCCGTGAAACCGGGATGGATCGGAAGCGTCGAGCCGTACTCCTCGATGACGGCGGGTCCGGTCACCACCGCGCCGGCGCCGAGCTCGCGCCGGCGATAGATCACCGTGCGGGCCCAGCTCTCGTAGAAGACGTCCCGCGTGCAGACCGGGCTGGGCTCCTCCGGCTGGTACGGCCTGCGCGCCACGGTCGGCCGGGTGATCGGCCCGATGCCGGAAACCCGCAGGTTCACCCATTCGACGGCGTGCTGGGGGTCGTCGCGGTAGCCGTACCCGTAAAGCTTGAAATGGGCTTCGTGGAAGCGCTCCAGGACGGCCTCGCGCCAGGCCGGGGTGAGGGGGCCTTCGGGCGCGGGCACGCGGACCTCGTAGGCCTGGCCGTAGTAGCGGAGATCGGCGCTGCGCGCGTACACGTGGTCGGTGAAGCCCTCCCGGTCCAGCGCCTCGGCGGCCTGCGCCTCCAGCTCCGCGAGGATCCCGGACATCGTCTCCAGCGACGGATCCCTGGTCACGTGGGTCCGGACATAGTCGTTCTTGACGTCCACGGTGAGCAGCCCGAACGCGGACACGTTGCCCGGCTCGGGCGGGATGATCGCGGCCTTGAGGCCCAGCACGTCGATCAGGCGGCAGGCCAGCAGCGGGCCCGACCCGCCGAACGCGACCAGCGGGAAGTCGCGCACGTCGAGGCCGCGCTTGACGGTGATCTGCCGGATCGCGTTGGACTGGTTGAACGCGCTGATCTCCAGGATGCCGGTCGCGCAGCGTTCCGGGGTGAGGCCGAGCTTGGCGGCCAGCCCCTCGATCCCGGCCCTGGCCGCCGCCGCGTCCAGCGGGATCTCGCCGCCGAGCAGGTGCGGGGGGACCCGGCCCAGGAACACGTGGGCGTCGGTGACGGTCACCTCGGTACCGCCCTTGCCGTAACACATCGGCCCCGGGTCGGCTCCCGCGGACTTGGGGCCGACCTTGAGGGTGCCCTCCGGGGAGATCCACGCGATCGAGCCGCCGCCCGCCCCCACGGTCACGATGTCGATCATCGGGATCTTGCACGGGTAGCGGCCGATGCTGCCCTCGGTGGTCTGGGAGGGCTCGCCGTCCACGACCACGGCCACGTCGGTGGAGGTGCCGCCGCCGTCCAGAGTGATCACGGAAGGGTGCCCCGCCGTACTCGCGATCAGGGCCGCGCCGAGCGCGCCCGCCGCGGGCCCGGACAGGACGGTGGTGATCGGCTGGTGCACCACCTCGGCGGCCGAGAGCACGCCGCCGTTGCTCTTCATCACCGAGAAGCTCCGCCCCAGCCGGTCGGAGAGGTTGTCGATGTATTTCCGCATGATGGGCTTCACGGCGGCGTCGACCAGGGTGGTCACGGAACGCTCGTACTCGCGGTATTCGCGCAGCACGTCGCTGGAGAGCGAGACGACCGCGTCCGGATGCTCCGTGGCCAGGACCTGCCGCATGCGGCGCTCGTGCTCCGGGTTGGCGTAGGAGTGCAGGAAGCACACTCCGATCGCGGTGACGCCCTGCTCGCGGAACCAGCGCGCGACCTCGATAGCCGCGCCCTCGTCGAACGGGCGCACCTCCGCGCCCAGATGGTCGAGCCGCCCGCCCACCGTCTTCACCCGGTGCACGGGCACGATCCTGGGTGGTTTCACCCAGAAGTAGGAGTTCCCGTACCCGTCCGGCACACTCTGGCGGGCGATCTCCAGGATGAACTCGAAACCTTCGGTCGTGACGAAGCCCAGGTGGGCGGTCCCGTCCTGCCGGTCTTCCAGCAGCTGGTTGGTGGCCACCGTGGTGCCGTGCACCAGCGCGGACACGGCGTCCAGACTCTCTGTGCTCCCGTGCAGTTCAAGAACCTTGTGCACCCCTGCCAGAAATCCGTCGGCCGGATTGGCAGGAGTAGAGGGAGTCTTGGTCGTGACGATCTGGCCGGAAGCCTCATCCACCAGAACCACGTCGGTGAACGTGCCGCCGGTGTCGACCCCGATACGGACGCTGTGCATGCTCCAGTTTCTACCGACGACCTGCGAGGTGTGAAATCAGCGCACTATGCCGAAGAATCTGGAAATCGTCGTCAGAGCCTGCCCGCCGACCTCACCCACGACCCGGCCGCCGCACCGGCCCCATGATGTGATCGATGTTCTGCGGCCCGACATACGCGGCCATCCTGGTCGCCCGATCATTGGCCCGCCGCAACTCCGCCTCGGCCCTGTCCTTCCCCGACTGCCCCGCCTGCACCCCGAAGTACGCCCCGATGATCGTCCCCACGACGCCGGCCATCCCCGCGAACAACGTCCCCGCTTCCCCGGTCCGCAGGACGGCCACCGCGAACCCGACCAGGATCACCACCAGCCCGGTGAGCACGACGTAGAAGCCGTACCGCCAGCGCGCGGCGTCCGACTGCGCTTCGGTCATGTCATCCGCGACCATCATCGCGTCCAGATCAGCGGGGGTCTCGCCTGGTGTGACCATGGTTCCTCCTGGGGCTCTCGGATACCTAGGGGAGAAATCTCCCACGAAGTCCCGGTCGTACCAAACCTTCGGAGACCAATGCCGCGCAACCGGTGGTGCCTGCTTCGAGCGCGGCGGCCCGGCTGTCTCGATCTGGTTGGTCAAGCCTCCTCCCTCGCTTCCGCCATCGGAACCGTAGGGCACGATGGGAGGGTGAGGAACGCGAGGCCAGGCTCAGTCGCGGAACTGGCGGGGTTGGTCGCCGAAGGCGGCGTGGTCGTGCTGAGCGGAGCGGGGCTGTCCACCGAATCCGGCATCCCCGACTACCGGGGCCCAACCGGGCGGGGCCGCCGGGCCGAACCCATGACGTACCAGAAATTCGCGGCCAGCGCGCAGGCCCGGCAGCGCTACTGGGCGCGTAGCTATATCGGCTGGCGGCAGTTAGACCTGGCCCTCCCCAACGCGGGACATCACGCGGTCGCCGAACTGGAGCGCTACGGCCTGGTCGAGGCGATCATCACCCAGAACGTGGACGGACTACACCAGGCGGCCGGGGCCCGGCGAGTGACCGAACTGCACGGCGGGCTCGACCGAGTGGTGTGCCTGGGCTGCCGGGAGCGCAGCCCTCGCGCCGACCTCGACCGGCGGCTACACGCGGCCAACCCCGGCTGGCACGCCACCGCCTCCCAGTTCAACCCCGACGGCGACGCGGTCCTGCCAGCCGAACTCGTCGCGGCCTTCCAGGTCGTCGATTGCCTGACCTGCGACGGGCTACTCAAGCCCGACGTGATCTTCTTCGGCGAGAACGTTCCCCGCCCCCGGGTCGACACGTGCTTCGCACAGGTCGCCGCGGCCCGCGCGCTGCTCGTCCTCGGCTCCTCGCTCACGGTCCGCTCCGGCTATCGATTCGTGGCACGGGCAGCGGCCCTCGGCATCCCGATCGCCATCGTCAACCAAGAACCGACGGCCGGTGACGACCTGGCTCTGATCCGACTGAACGCTCCCCTAGGCCCCACCCTCACCGCCGTCGTCAACGCGACACCGACACCCCGCCCAGCCTGAAATCCGTGGGTGGCCGGTGCCGAGAACGGGGTTGACGTCCATCCCAGCCGCGCCAGCGCAGCCGGCTGGTCACTGTTTCCAGATGGAGACGTGGACGGTTGGGCGGAATCTGGTTCTGGGGACGCCGGCTTCTGGGGAGTGCATGAGCTGGGTGGCGGCGGGGGTGCCGAGGAATTCCAGGAATGTGCTGGCCAGGGGGGAGCGGTTGCCTGGTTCCAGGGCGGTGGCGTACCAGCTGATGTTCATGGGGGTGGCCGCTGTCTCGATTACGGTGAGGTCGCCTTTGCGGAGGTGGCGGGTGACGAGGTGGCCGATGGCGGGGGCGATTCCGGTGCCCGCGGCGGCGGCGTCCCAGGCGGCTGTCTGGTTGGGGAAGACGCGGATGCGGGATTCGGGGACGCGGAGGCGCTGGAGTAATCGGCTGGCGTCGCTGGCGGGGTCTTCGACCGAGGGGTCGACCAGCCAGGTGTCCCGGTGGCCTGCCGGGGAGCCTACGGCGACCAGGCGGCAGCGGAGGACGGGCTCGCTGACCAGGCGTTCTCCGGTGATGCGGGGGCCCAGGGCGACGTCGGCGACGCGGCTGGTGAGGAGGAGGGGGATTTCCTCGCTGGCGGCTTCGCCGCAGGTGGTCTCCATGGCGCGGCGGCGGCCGAACACGTCGGTGAGGGAGGAGGCGACGAATTCGGCGATCGCGCCGGAGGCGACCAGGTGCAGGCGGTCGGCGCGGACCGTTTGTACGGCGGCTTCGGCTTCGGCGCCCAACGCGACCATCTGGGAGGCGATGGGGAACAGGCGGCGGCCGCCTTCGGTGAGGAGCATGCGGTCGCCGGATCTGACCACGAGGGGATCGCCCATGTGTACGCGCAACGCGGCCAGGGCTTGAGAGATCGCGGGTTCGCTGACGCCGAGGGCGCGGGCCGCGGCTTTGACCGATCCGAGCCTGCCGACGAAGACGAAGGCGCTCAGCTGGGTCAGGGTCACCTGTCCTCCCTCACCAAAGCTCAGGGCCGCGGTCTGACCTTCTTTCTAGACCCACCACCGGCATTAAGTAACCCCTTATTCGTGGATTGTGGCGGGATCCGGCGCGGGGGAAGGTGGCAAGTGCCTGCCGTTCCGTGCGCTGTCGCATGGGCGGGGCACTCGGCGAGGAGGTCGATATGCAGGTTCCGGCCAGCTTCGAGTTCGAGCGGGCCGAGAGCGTGCCACACGCTCTCGAACTGCTCGAACGGTACGGTCCTGAGGCCCGGCTGGTCGCCGGGGGTCACAGCCTGATCCCGATGATGAAGCTGCGGCTGGCCCAGCCGGACGCGCTGATCGACATCAACGGGCTCGCGGAGTTGTCCCAGCTGGGGGTGGAGGGGGACACGCTGGTCATCGGGGCGCTCGTCCGGCACGCCGCCCTGCTCGCCGACGAGGCCGTAGGCGCATATTTCCCGATATTTCATGAAGCGGAGCGGGTGATCGCGGATCCCGTGGTCCGCAACAGGGGGACGGTGGGGGGATCGCTCTGCCAGGCGGACCCCTCCGAGGATCTTTCCGCCGCGTTCGCCGCGGTAAGGGCGGACGCCGTCATCGTGGGGCCGGGCGGAAGCCGTACCGTCCCGATCCGGGAGTTCCACGTCGGGCCGTACGAGACGGTGGTCGAGCCCGGAGAGATCCTCACCGAGCTCCGGGTGCGGATCAAGCCGGGCGCGGGCAGCGCGTACGAGAAGGTCGAGCGGCGGGTCGGGGACTGGCCGGTGGCCGCGGCAGGGGCGTACCTGCGGACGAACGAAGGCATGATCGTCGAGGCGGGGCTTGGGCTGACGGCGGTGGGGGCGGAGCATTTCGCGGCGCCGGACGCGGAGGCGTACCTGATCGGGAAGGCGGCGGGGGAGGACGTGCTGCGGGAGGCGGCGCGGATCGCCGCAGCGAGTTGCGAGCCGCAGGCCGATCAGCGCGGCCCGGTCGACTACAAGCGGCATCTCGCCGGAGAACTCACCTACCGGGCGCTCAGCCGCGCCGCCGAGAGGAGCCGAGCATGAGGGTCAGTGTCACGGTGAACGGCCAGAACTACGTGCGGGACGTCGAGCCGAGGCTGCTGCTGGTGCACTTCCTGCGGGACGAACTCCGCCTTACCGGCACGCACTGGGGGTGTGACACCTCCAACTGCGGGGTGTGCGTGGTGCAACTCGATGGCGTACCGGTGAAATCGTGCACGGTGCTCGCGGTCATGGCCGACGGGCACGAGGTGACGACCGTGGAGGGGCTGGAGAAGGACGGCGCGCTTGATCCCGTTCAGGAGGGGTTCGTGCAGTGTCACGGGCTGCAGTGCGGGTTCTGCACGCCGGGCATGCTGATGACCGCCCGCTGGCTGCTCGACCGCAACCCCGACCCGGACGAGGGCGAGATCCGCGAGGCCATTTCCGGGCAGCTGTGCAGGTGCACCGGCTACGAGAACATCGTCCGTTCGGTGCGCTGGGCGGCGGAGAAGGAGGCGTCGGTATGAGCACTCCGATGGGATTCGGCCGCATGCACCGCAAGGAGGACGCGCGCTTCATCCGGGGCCGCGGCGGCTATGTGGACGACGTCAACCTGCCCGGCATGTTGTACGGCGCGATCCTGCGCAGCCCGCACGCGCACGCCAGGATCGTCTCCATCGACACCTCGGCGGCGCTCGCCCACCCGAAGGTCAAAGCGGTCATCACCGGCGAGACGCTGGCGGGGCTGAACCTGGCCTGGATGCCGACCCTGTCGGCCGACACGCAGGCCGTGCTGGCCACCGACAAGGTCAGGTTCCAGGGGCAGGAGGTCGCGTTCGTCGTCGCCGAGGACCGGTATTCGGCGCGGGACGCGCTGGAGCTGATAGACGTCGAGTACGACGCGCTGGACGCCGTGATCGACGCCAGGAAATCCCTGGACCCGGACGCGCCGATCATCCGCGACGATCACGAGGGCCGGGCCGACAACAAGATCTTCGACTGGGAGGCCGGGGACAAAGCCACCACCGACGCCGTTTTCGCCCAGGCTGAGGTGACGGTCACGCAGGACATGCTGTACCCGCGCGTGCACCCCGCCCCGCTGGAGACCTGCGGCGCGGTGGCCGACTTCGACAAGGTCACCGGCAAGCTGACCGTCTGGTGCCCGACCCAGGCCCCGCACGCCCACCGCACCCTCTACGCCCTGGTCGCCGGCCTCCCCGAACACAAGATCCGCGTCATCTCCCCCGACATCGGCGGCGGCTTCGGCAACAAAGTCGGGATATATCCGGGATATGTCTGCGCGATCGTCGGGTCGATCGTCACCGGCAAACCCGTCAAATGGATGGAAGACCGCTCAGAGAACCTGATGAGCACCTCCTTCGCCCGGGACTACCACATGCGCGGCGAAGTCGCCGCCACCCGGGACGGCAAGATCCAGGCCATCCGCGTCAAGGTCCTCGCCGACCACGGCGCCTTCAACGGCACCGCCCAGCCGACCAAGTTCCCCGCCGGCTTCTTCCACGTTTTCACCGGCTCGTACGACCTGCGGGCCGCCCACTGCGAAGTCACCGGCGTCTACACCAACAAGGCCCCCGGCGGCGTCGCCTACGCCTGCTCCTTCCGCATCACCGAAGCCGTCTACCTGGTCGAACGCATGATCGACGTGCTCGCCATGGAACTCGGCGCCGACCCCGCCGAACTGCGCATGAAGAACCTGCTCCGCTCCGAGCAGTTCCCATACACCTCCCCGACCGGCTGGGAGTACGACTCCGGCGACTACCAGAAGACCCTGCAACTCGCCATGGACATGGCCGGATACGACGCGCTCCGCCGCGAGCAGGCCGAGAAGCGGGACCGCGGCGAGCTCATGGGCATCGGCATCGCGTTCTTCACCGAGGCCGTCGGCGCCGGGCCGCGCAAGCACATGGACATCCTCGGCCTCGGCATGGCCGACGGCGCCGAACTCCGCGTGCACCCGACCGGCAAGGCCGTGCTCCGCGTCTCCTGCCAGTCCCAGGGCCAGGGCCACGAGACCACGTTCGCCCAGATCGTCGCCTCCGAACTGGGCATCTCCCCTGACGACGTGGACGTCGTGCACGGCGACACCGACCAGACGCCCTTCGGGCTCGGCACGTACGGCTCCCGCTCCACGCCCGTCTCCGGGGCCGCCGCCGCGATGGTGTCCAGAAAAGTCAGGGAACGCGCCCGCCAGGTGGCCGCCGCCATGCTGGAGGCCTCCCCTGAGGACCTCGAATGGGCCGTCAACGAGTCCGGCGGGGCGTGGACGGTCGCCGGAACCGGAGCGGGCAAGACCATCCAGGAGATCGCCCTCGCCGCCCATTCCAGCCTGGAACTCCCCGAAGGCATCGAAGGCCACCTGGACGCCACCTGTGTCTACAACCCGCCCAACCTGACCTACCCGTTCGGCGCGTACATCTGCGTGGTCGACGTCGACCCCGGCACCGGCCAGGTCAAGGTCCGCCGCTTTATCGCGGTCGACGACTGCGGCGTGCGCATCAACCCCATGATCGTCGAAGGCCAGGTTCACGGCGGTCTCGCCGACGGCGTCGGCATGGCGCTCATGCAGCTCATGGCCTTCGACGAGGACGGCAACCACCTGGGCGCCTCCTTCATGGACTACCTGCTCCCGACCGCGATGGAATGCCCCTCCTGGGAACTGGGCGAAACGGTCACTCCCTCTCCGCACCACCCCATCGGCGCGAAGGGCGTCGGCGAATCGGCCACCGTGGGCTCGCCTCCCGCCGTGGTCAACGCCGTCCTCGACGCTCTCAGGCCCTTTGGGGTACGGCATGCGGATATGCCCCTCACCCCCGCCGGAGTCTGGCGCGCGATGCAGGGCAACCCCATCCGTACGGACCTGGCTATCTCATGACATTCCCGGCCAGGCGGCTTCGGGCCGCTTGGCCGGGCATCCACGGAGAACAAAACCAACGGAAATGGTCAAATCATGACCACACACCACAGCCCCGACGAATTCCTTGGGATGCCGGAGATCCGGCGTGCTGCGGTGCCTTCTCGGCCGGAGGGTCGTTTCAGTGGATCGGCTTCGGCTGGGTGGGATGCCGGGCTCGGCCAGCGGGTGAGGGCGTTGAGCGCGGGGCGGCAGCCGTACGTGATGGCGACCGTCGTCCGGGCGGCGCGGCCCACCAGCGCCAAGGCCGGGGACCGCGCCCTCGTGCTGGCGGACGGGACGATCGAAGGGTTCGTCGGGGGGCATTGCGCCTTGGCGGCGGTGCGTACCCAGGGGCTTCGGCTGCTGACCGACGGCAGTTCCACGCTGCTGCGGATCACGCCGGAGGCGGCGGAGCCGTACGAGGAGGAGGGGCTGGTCGCGGTCGGGCAGCCATGCCTGTCTGGCGGGACCTTGGAGATCTTCCTCGAAGCGGTGATCCCGCCCAAGCTCGTCCTCGTGTACGGCCAGGGGCCGATCGCGCAGTCCCTCGACACGGTCGGATCCGCGCTGGGCTACGCGACCGAGCTCACCGACGACCCTCTTGTGGCGCTTGCTCCGGACACGTCCGCCGTGATCGTGGCGTCTCATGGTGTGGCCGAGGTTCCGATCCTGACCCGTGCCATCGAAGCCCGGGTTCCGTACATCGGCCTGGTCGCCAGCCGCAAGCGGGGCAGTGCCGTACTGGCGGGAATTCCGGGCTCCGAAGACGTGCACAGCCCCGCAGGGCTCGATCTTGGCGCCAGGACCCCCGCGGAGATCGCTCTCACCGTCTACGCGGAGGTGCTCGCCGCCCGAATGTGAAGATCTGCAAGCGCGGACTCGACCGAGGGGGCAGATCTTGCCGTTATCCTCGCTGCTCTAGATTCTCTAGTGTGCGGCATTGGAGGTGGGAGCATTGAAGGTCGTCGGCAGCGCTCTGCTCGGGGTGGAACGTGCGAAAGTCTGGTCCGCGCTGCAGGATCCCGGCGTGCTCGTCCGGACGATCCCCGGCTGCGAACGTCTGGAGTCCATCGGCGTCGACACCTACCGCATGACCGTCCACGCCGGAGTAGCGTCGATCAAGGGCGTCTACCAGGGCGAGGTCGCCCTGGCCGAACCCGAGGAGCCGGAGCGTTTCGTACTGCGGGCGCGCGGCCAGGGCGCTCCGGGCACGGTGGACGCCACCGTCCGGGTGCAGCTCAGCGAGGTGGACGGCGGAACCCGCGTCGACTATGACGCCGAAGCAATCGTGGGTGGCATGATCGGCGGCGTCGGCCAGCGCATGCTCGGCTCGGTCGCCCGCAAAACCGCCGGCGAGTTCTTCTCCGCCGTCGAGGAACACCTCCTCGCCGGCCCCGCCGTCGTCGTGCCCTCGATCGAAGCCCAGGCCCCGGCCGCGGAGACCGCCCAGATCTTCACCCGCCCCCCGCAAGCCGCCACCGCGAAGCAGGGCCCTCCACCCTGGGCGGTCATCACGGCATTCGGCATGGGCGCCGGCATCGCCCTCGGCAGCGCGGTCATCGGCTGGCTCCTCGGCCGCTCCCGCAAACGGTGACGCACGTAAGCGCACCTGCGCAACGGTGCCGCTCGCGTGACCTGCATGCGTCGGGGCAGGTCGCGTTCGAGCAACGGTGCCGTCCGCGTGAGCGCATCTCCCCTGCGCACGGCGGCGTAGGTCGCGTTCGAGCAACGGTGACGCGCACGTGAGCACATCTCACCGGGGCACTATCGCCGTGAGCGATCATTTGGGCGTAGGTTTGCCCTATGCGGGAGGCTCACGCGGAGGACGCACGATCTGAGGCCAAGCGACTGATTCTCGACCTGTTGGGCGAGGAACGCCCCACAGCCGGAACTTTGCTCAAAGAGGCGCAAGCCGTACTCGGCCGGGAACGCACCCGCCGCGCCGCCGAACTGGCCCGCGGCGCCCCCCTCACCCGCCGATCGGCCGAACTCGCCGCCATCGCGGCCCTCTTCGTGGGTACGGGCGAGCTAGGCCCCGGCTGGTGGACGGTCAGCCGCGGCGGCGCCCTCCCACCCCCCGAGGAAGTCCTCGTCAAAGCCGCCTCCCTGGACCCCTGGGCGGACCTGACCGTCCTGGAAATGCTCGCCGCCTGGATCTCCGACGACGTCGCCGACGCCATCTGGGGCCCACCCGTCGGCACCGCCGACCTCAACTCCTGGCAAGCGGAAGACCGCGTCCCCCTCCCTCCCGACGCACGCGCCGGAAACCGCCTGGTCGTCGCCTTCGACGCCGGCGGCCGCCTGGACGCCGTCGTCGTCACCCGCAAAGACGACGACCTCGGCTCCAACCTCGACTTCTCCTCCCTCCGCTACTCCCGCCCCGCCGAAGCCCAATGGAGCTGGGGCGTCGCCGCCGGTCTCGGCCCCCACCCCCTCCCCGACGAACACCCCGACCCCTACACCGACCCAGTCGACCCCACCCCCAGCACAATCCTCCGCGACTGGGCCCTCCACCACGGCGCAACCCTCGACCATGTCGGCCCACCCTGGGAAACCCGAGGCGACGCAACCGCCGCCGTCGAACGCGTCGACTGGATGTGGCGCAGCGCCGAATGGTTCGCCTGGTGGCGCGCCGTCTCCGCCCTCATCGACGCCGAACCGGACCAGCTCGCCCGCCGCATTGACGACATGACCCAATAAAGGCAACCGAGGATTTCGCCTAGGCTTGGTCGACGTCCACCACGTCTTTCTTAGGCATCAGGCAGATTGGCGCCCACCGCGGGCGAGCGAGGCCCGATGAATCGTTTGCCGAGAATCGGGACCGCTTGTTCTGCGGACCTATCTCAGGCGGTGGAGTCCGTTCGATCTGGAGCGTGTGCGGCGCCGAGACGGGAGCGGACGTTTTCGGCTTCCGGTACGCCCAGTTGGTCGTACAGGGCGAGCGCCTGCTGCCAGCATTCTTCGGAGCGGACTGCGTTACCCGTGTTGAGCAGGGAGAATCCCATCTGGTCGAGGGTGCGGGCCTGCTGGTAGAGGTCGCCGATGGCGCGGGCGATTTCGAGCGCCTGGCCGTAACCGTTCAGCGCGATGTCGTGGCGCCCGGCTCGCTGGTGCACGCCCGCGATCTGACGGAGGGCCTGTGATTCGATGAATCTCTCGGAGATCTCGATGGCGATGTTCCGGGCTTTCTGGAAGTGGATGAAGGCTTCGTTGTCGCGGCCCATGCGAACATAACAACTGCCGATATTGTTAAGGGCGTCGGCTTCGCCGCGCCGGTCCCCGATCTCCTGGTAGAGCTTCACCGCATTCCGGTAGTACTGATTGGCTTCGGCGAGATCACCCATGTACTGGCGCACGTTGGCGATATTGTTGAAACATATGGCCTGATGCTGCGGGCCCATTTCCGGGTCGGCGGCCGTGGCTTGCTCGTAGTACTGGAGTGCGGACGCGGCGCGCCCGAGCTGTAGTTCGAAGTCGCCCATGTTGTTCAACGTGATCTGCTTGCCGCGTGGATCGTCGACCTCCTGCCAGATGGCCAAGGACTGACGTATCCGGCTATCGCCCTCGGGATAGTCGCCCAGATGCCACAGGGCGATGCCCAGGTGGCTGAGGCTTGCCGCCTCGCCTCGCCGGTCGCCCAGAGCGCGATGAGTCTGAAGCGCCAACTCGCAGTACTCCAGGGCGATCGTGTATTCGGAGCGGTGTATGTGGATGACACTGATCAGATCGAGCGTGTCGGCGATGGCATGCTGGTCGTTCAGGATGCGCTGGATGGTCAGCGCCTGGGTGGCCTGTTCGAGGGCGTCGTCCTGATTGCCGGCCCGCCACAACATGCGGGCGATATCGGCGCGTGCCTGTGCCACACCGGCCTGGTCCCCGAGGTCTCGCCACGCGTCGATCGCGCGTCGATGCAGGACCGCGGCTTCCTTCCAGTGCCCGGATGTCTCCAAGAATTGGCTGAGCACGCGCGCAAGTAATGCCGCGGGTCTCAGCCAGTGATCGTCGGCGGCATACGCGGCGAGAAGAAGGAGGTTGTCCACTTCGACGGTGAACCAATTCCGTGCGTCTTCCGCGGTCTCCAGCCGGGGCAGGACCGGCGGTGGGTCACCGACTTCCAATGGCAGGCGCACGCGCCGAGAATGGAGAAGCTGATCGGCGCGATCCGCGGTGTGCAGGTAGAAGTCGAGGAGCCGGGAACGTGCCATGCGGCGTTCGGACTCCGGCCGCTCGGCGGAGAGTTGGCGCGCGTAGTCGCGGATGAGGTCGTGGAATTGGTATCGGCCGCGTCGCGGTTCAGCGATGAGGTGGTGATCGAGCAGATCGTCCAGGATTCGTTCCGCGGTGTGCGGATCCGTGTCGAGCAACGCCGCGGAGCTGTCGACACCGAAGTCGGCGCCTGGATGGAGTCCGAACAGCCGGAACGCCTCCTGATGCTGCGGGCCGAGTCCCTGATACGACAATTCGAAGGCCGCGGTGATCTCTTGATTGGCGGCCCGGATCTCGGCCAGCCTGCGGTTGTTGTCGCTGAGCCGCGCGACCAGGTCCGCGACCTGCCAGGACGAGCGGTGCTGGATCCGGGTTCCGACCAGTTGGATGGCCATGGGAAGGTAGCCGCACAGCCGCATGAGCGTGGCGACCTCGTCCGTCTCGCGGGCGCGGCCGTGACCGATGATCCGGCCGAACAGCGTGGCCGCGTCTTCTGGCGGCAGCGCTTCCAGCGGAAGCGATTGAATGTCGTTCAGCCCGGCCAGGCGAAGTCTGCTGGTGATCAGGACCAGGCACCCAGGCGTGCCTGGCAACAGATGGCGGATCTGCTCGTGCCCCGCCGCGCCGTCCAGCACGATCAGGGTTTTGCGCCGGGCCAGCTCCGCCCGCCACAATGTCGCGCGCTCGTCCAGGCCGTCCGGGATCCGGGCGGCGGGAACGCCGAGCATCCGTAGCAATTGGCCCAGCGCGGCGAGGGGATCGAGCGGTACGCGCTCCGTGTCATGGCCATAGAGATCGAGGTGGAGTTGCCCGTCCGGATACCGCTCGGCGAGCCGATGCGCCACATGCACGGCCAGCGCGGATTTCCCGACCCCCGGCATTCCGTGGATGGCCAGCACGGTGACGGCCGTCTCGTGTGGTGTGGCCATGGCCAGCAATCGGGTGATCTCGCTGGTGCGACCGGTGAAGATGGACGTGTCGCGCGGCAGATTGTTCCTCGCTCGGCCCACGCCGGGGAACAGCAGCAACGAGGCATCGCCGCGAAGAATGCGCTGGTGGAGTTCCCGCAGTTGCGGACCGGCCTCGGATGCGTATCCGGTGACCAGATGCTGCCGGGTTCGCCGGTACGCGTCCTGGGCCTCGACCTGACGGCCGCTGCGGTAGAGCGCGGTCATTAGCAATTCGACCAGTTTCTCGTGGTACGGGTAGGCGTCCACGAGTGCCGAGAGTTCCGCCACCATGTCGGCGTGCCGTCCGAGCTGTAGTTCGAATTCTATGCGCTCGACAGCGCCACCGAGGAGCTCGTCTTCGATGCCCTTTCTGGTGCGGTCCACCCAGGATCCGGAAAGGCCCGCCAGCGGTTCCCCACGCCACAGCGCCGCCGCCAAGTTCAATAACCGCACGGCCTCCTGCTCGTCACCGCTTTCGGCGATGGCGCGCGCCTGGACGCGCAATTGCCGGAAGCGGTAGTAATCCACGTTCTCGGGATCCGTCTCCAGAATGTACGACCCGCCACGGCTGCTGACCTGGGCGTCGGCCCCGATTTCCTGCAGCCGTGTTCGCAGCCGGGTCACTTTGGTGTACAAATTGTCCCGCGCTTTATTCGGCGGATTGCCGTCCCATACACGGTCGATGAGCATTTCGGTCGGGACCGGCTGACCTGGCGTGAGTGCCAAAGCCGCCAGCACATGGCGCTCCCTGGCCCACCCCACGTTATGGCGCGTCTGTTTGTGCCAGATTTCGATGGGCCCGAGTATGCGGAATTCCATGATAGCCCCAATGTAGGGGACAGGACTTTCCGAGAGTTTCTCACTATTGGATACCGAAATCCAGGATGTAAACCGCTCCGCCCTGATCTGTAAGGTTCGCCGCACCGATGCCTGAGCTCCTCGCTGGAACGAGCCACGGCGCGCTGCGATACCTCCGACCCCGTGTAGGACCGAATGCCGTTTCAGCAGGAGGACTTCGTATGGGTATATCGATCGACAAGGCAGGTCTAGGAGTGCTACCGTACTAATTGTCACGGCCAAAAACTGATTATTCGGTCGGCCGCAACAGGTAAGAATCAGACATTTGGTGACACTGTCGTCGAAATTCATAGACAGCACAGCGCGGCAGCACTATGGGGCCGCAGCAGGAGGTTGACCAAAGATGCTCACGCTCATCCTGCTTGGGCCGTGGATGTTCATGTTTTAAGTGGACATCCATCGCAAAGACCTCCGATCAAGAATCGGAGGTCTTTATGCTGCGAGCCCACCGATCTGCAGCCGCAAGCGATCATCCTAGCCGCCCCAGAACCGTTCGGATCGCACCCGCCCGGCGGCCCCGTACGCCGACGACATCGATGGTCACGCCTATCGCACAGCACAGTGGCCATGTGCAGAACCGACCGCCTGGCACCTTGCAAGCCCGCGTGAACCGGGTTCGCGGATAGGCCACTCCAGATCGCTCTTGGCTGGCAAGATGATGCGCCATGGCTCGGGGGATGTTGTGGCGCATCATGGTTGCTGGTGGGGCTGTTGCGGTGCTGGTGGGCTGTGCGGCGAGTGAGGGTGGGACGCCGCAGCCGCTGAATACCGTGCTGGGGGCCGGGCAGCCGATCACGGTCTCGTCGCCGACGCCCTCGCCGACACCGGTTGGACCGGCTGGCGTGCTTCCTATCCCGGGTGAGGTCGGGAAGATCGACATGGGCGAGTTACCGCCGGTGGTCAGTTCGATTCCGACGAGCAGGAAGGTGGTCTTCCTCACCATCGACGACGGGTGGGAGCAGGATCCGGGGTTCGCCACGCAGGTGCTGAAGAAGCGGATCCCGATCACCGTGTTCGCGATGCGGGACGCCGTGGAGGCGAGAGGGCCGGTCGACCCGGCGGCCACCGGGGGGCGGTTCGTGGGGGCGGGCGGCTGGTCGTACTTCCAGGATCTGGGGGTGCCGATCGAGAATCACACGCTGACGCATCCGAATATGCGGACGCTCGGGTTCGACGCGCAGAAGGCGGAGATCTGCGGGGCGTCGCGGGCGATCAAGCGGCGAATGGGGGTACGGCCGCTGCTGTTCAGGCCGCCGTTCGGGAACTACAACACCGATACGCTGCGGGCGGCGAAAGAGTGCGGGATCAGAGTGGTGCTGCTGTGGACCGCGAGCGTGCAACCGGGCGGGAAGATCGCCTATCAAACGCCGGACAAGAAGCTGCACGCGGGGGACATCCTGCTGCTGCACTTCCGTCCGAACCTGTCCAGGGATTTCCGCGTCCTCGTCAACAAGATCAAGCGGCGGGGGTTCGCGCTGGGCAACCTCGATGCCTACCTCGACGAGGCGATGCGGTGACCTGCGGACGGCGGACGGCCGTCCCCTGTCACTAGCCGCCGGGACGGGCCGAAGGCGACTCCCCCAGCCGATTCCGCGACCGCTCACCTTTTCCTGGGCGGGCCCGTTCAGCTGGAGCGCAAAGACACGGCCGAGCTCCCCGAGGCCAGCGGCGACGCGATCCCCACACTCCAGCGATGCCGCCTATTGAAGGAGCGGCAGGTCCACTCAGCGACGGGGCACAGGGCGGAGTGGTCATGGACAGACGATCGCGAACCGTCACCCGGGAGGCGTACCTGGGAATCACCCCCGCGGTGGACGCCGTGGGCCTGGGTGTTTGCCCATGATTGGTCCCGTAAGGGCTCCCGGGAAGTCGGGGCGGCGGTCCCTGTGAACCGGGACATCGCCTCCGGCATTCTCGGTTAGGCACGGGGTTGGTGCCGGGATCCGAGGCGGGGGGCCTCGGGTCTTCGGCCTGCCGTCAGGCAGGCGGCAACTGATGTGACGTAGATCGCAGGCACCCGACCCTCCATTGCTCTACAGACCGTAGTACTACTTGAAGTAGAACTACGTCTTGTAGAGCTCCGGAACACCCCGGAGGGGGATATGGAAGCACTTGATCTGGCACGGTGGCAGTTCGGGGTCACCACCGTTTACCACTTTCTCTTCGTACCCCTGACGATTGGTCTGGGCGTGTTCGTGGCGGGGTTGCAGACCGCCTGGCACCGCACGGGCAAAGAGCACTACCTCACGCTGACCAAGTTCTTCGGGAAGCTGTTCCTGATCAACTTCGCGATGGGCGTGGTCACCGGCATCGTGCAGGAGTTCCAGTTCGGCATGAACTGGAGCGAGTACTCAACGTTCGTCGGCGACGTCTTCGGGGCGCCGCTGGCCATGGAGGCGCTGCTTGCGTTCTTCCTGGAGTCCACGTTCCTGGGGCTGTGGATCTTCGGTTGGGACCGGCTGCCCAAGCGGGTGCATCTGGCCTGCCTGTGGATCGCGGTGATCGGCTCCAATCTGTCGGCATATTTCATCCTGGCGGCCAACGCGTGGATGAAGCACCCGGTCGGCTACCAGGTCGTGGACGGTAAGGCGCAGATGACCGACCTGTGGGCGGTGCTGACCAACTCGACGGCGCTGGCCCAGGTGCCGCACGTGGTGGGCGCGTCGTTCGTGGTGGCGGGCGTGTTCGTGCTCGCGGTCAGCGGCTACCGCATCCTGAAGGACCGCGGCACGAAGGGCCTGCTCCCCCGCAAGGCCGACTTCACCACCCCCCATGAACGGAAATTTCCGGACATGTGGCGGACGAGTCTTCGCGGGGCGCTTGTCATGACGGCGATCGCGGGGGTGGTCGTCGCGGGGAGCGGGGACCTGTCGGGGCAGCTCCTCCGCGAGCAGCAGCCGATGAAGCTGGCGGCGGCCGAAGGGCTGCGGCAGGACACCGCGGGCGCGCCGTTCTCGCCGGTGCCGGGCGTGGAGATTCCGTACCTGCTGAGCCTGCTCGCCGCGCACGACCCCAACGCCGTCGTGCAGGGCGTCGACGACATCCAGCAGCGGTTCGAGGCCCAGTTCGGGCCGGGCGACTACATGCCCAACCTGCCCGTCGTGTTCTGGTCGTTCCGGGTGATGGTCATGCTGGGGTCGGCGGCCATCGGCCTGTCCGTGCTGGGGTTGTGGCTGACCCGGGGCCGGGGCCGCCGGGCCAGGAACGTGCCGACCTGGTTCGCCAAGGCGTGCGTGCTCGCGCTGCCGCTGCCGGTGCTCGCGATGATCGCGGGCTGGCTGCTCAGCGAGATCGGCCGCCAGCCGTGGACGGTCGCGGGCGAGCTCCTCACCGCCGCCAGCGTCTCCCCCGGCGTCACGCTCACCGAGATCGCCATCTCCCTCGCCGTCTTCACCGCCCTGTACGGCCTGCTCGCCCTGGCCGAAGCCGGACTCATCCTCCGGCACGTGAAGGCCGGTCCCGAGGTCCCCGCCACGCGCTCCGACGAAGATTCCGACGAGACCGTGCTGATCCCCCGTCAGCTCCAGGCCGAATCCCGGCCGACCCTGATGTATTAACCAGAAACCCGTCCCGTAGCCAGCCGCATAGCCACCGACCAGGCGACTCACCGCTGCGGCCGTCCAGATCACGACTTTCTAATTAATACTGAGGTTCCCGCCATGACCACGTTCTGGTTCATCGTCATCGCGTTCCTCTGGACGGGCTATTTCGTCCTGGAGGGATTTGACTTCGGCGTCGGCGCGCTGCTGCCGGTGCTGTCCCGGGGGCCGGCCGAGCGCCGCCAGGTCCTCGGCACGATCGGCCCGGTCTGGGACGGCAACGAGGTGTGGCTGATCTCCGCGATCGGCGCCATGTTCGCCGCCTTCCCGGCCTGGTATTCGGGCTTAATGAGCGAGTTCTACCTGGCCATGGTGCTGATCGTGGCGGGCCTCATCGTCCGCGGCGTCGGTCTGGAGTGGCGCGGCAAGGTGCGCTCGGGCAGGGAGGTGGCGCTGTGCGACGCGGGGATCGTGACCGGCAGCGTGCTGGTGGCGTTCCTGTGGGGGGCGATCTTCGGCAACCTGCTGTTCGGCACGGGCCTGGCCACCATGCTCGGGGGCGCGCTGTCGCTGTCGCTTTCGGTGCTGCACGGCGCGGTGTTCGTGGCGCTGAAGACCGACGGCGCGGTGCGCGCCCGGGCCCGGCTGGCGGCGTTGCTGGCCTCGGTCGGGACGTTGCCGGTCGCCGTCGCGGGGCTGTCCGCGCTCCCCAGCGGGGTGGACTCGGCTCCGCTGTGGGGGGTGGCGGGGGCCGCGATGGCGGCGCTCGCGGCCGGGGTGGCGCTGGTGTGGCGGCGGCGGGAGGGGTGGGCGTTCGCGGCCACCGCGTCCGCGATCGCGCTGGCCACGGCGTCGCTGTTCGGGGCGCTCTATCCGGCGCCGCTGCCCGGGCTGACCGTGGCGGAGATGGCGTCGGCGCCGTACACGCTGACGGTGCTCACCTGGATTGGGTTGGTGGCCCTGCCGGGGGTCATCGCCTATCAAAGCTGGACGTACTGGGTCTTTAGGAAGCGGTTGACCCGAGTCTGAGGCGGGGGCGCGGCTTGCGATCTTTTCCCTAGCTGGGGAGACTACTGATAGTCAGATTGCATAGCCTTGGGTAACCAACGAGGAGCGCCCTTGTCTGCCGTCGCCGGGCTCGTGCCCGCCCCCCGCTCGGCTCGTTACCGGATCTCCATGGTGGTGCTGTTCGGCGCGCTGCCCCTGATCGGTCTGGCGGTCGCCGTCCCGGCCGCGTGGGGGTGGGGGCTCGGCTGGCGGGACGTGGGCATCGCCGCGGTGATGTACACGATCTGCATCTTCGGCATCGGGGTCGGCTTCCACCGGCTGTTCACGCACCGGGCGTTCAAGGCTTCCCGCCCGCTGCGGATCGCGCTGGCGGTGGCCGGGTCGCTGGCCATGGAGTCCCCGCTCACCTCCTGGGTGTCGGAGCACCGAAGACACCACAAATACGCCGACCGCGAGGGGGATCCCCACTCCCCCTGGCGGTATGGCGAGGACTGGAAGGGCCTGGCCAAGGGCCTGATCTTCGCGCAGGTGGGCTGGTTCATCGTCGGCGCCGAACGCGCCGATCCCCGGCACTACGCCCCCGACATCCTGGGCGACCGCGACCTGCGCCGCTTCTCGATGCGCACCTACGCGGCCTTCGGCGCGGTCTCGATGCTGCTGCCGCCGCTCGCGGGCGGCCTGCTCTCCTGGTCCTGGCACGGCGCGCTCACCGCGTTCGTCTGGGGCTCCCTCGTGCGGTACGCGTTGGTTCACCACGTCACCTGGCTGGTCAACTCGATCTGCCACACCTTCGGGGACCGGGAGTTCGCCACCTCCGACCGGGCGGGGAACGTGCGCTGGGTGGCGCTGCTGACGTTCGGCGAGGGCTGGCACAACTACCACCACGCCGACCCGACCGCGGCCCGGCACGGCGTGCTCAAGGGCCAGTGGGACGCCAGCGCCCGGCTGATCTGGCTGTTCGAGAAGTTCGGCTGGGCGTTCGACGTGCGCTGGCCCGATCAGCAGCGGGTGAGCGCGAAACGGAGTGTGGCGCGATGAGCTATCTGGACCGTTACGAGCGGTTGCTGGCGAAGGATCCGGCGCAGGCCGTGCAGGCGGTCGCGCACTGGATCGGCGCCGAGTGGCGGCCGTTCTTCGCCGAACTCCGCGAGGCCCGGCCGGTGCTGGCGACGCCCGCGTTCACGCTGGTGACCCGGTTCGCGGATGTCATCGAGGTGCTGTCGCGGGAGAAGGTGTTCACGGTCCGGCTCTACGGGGAGCCGATGGAGGCCGTGCTGGGCGGGCCGTACATGCTGACGCAGGACGCCACTCCGCTGCACTGGGCCGAACGGGGGCTGACCCAGGCGGTGCTGCCGGCGCACGACGTGCCGCGGGTTCGCGAGCTGGCCGGGCGATACGCGGACGAGGCCCTGGATATGGCCCTGCCCGCCGGGCGGATCGACGCGGTGGAAGGGCTCGCGCGGTATGTCCTGCTGCGGATCTGCGGTGACTACCTGGGGGTTCCCGGGCCGGATCCGGCGACGTTGTCCGAATGGTCGCGGGCGTCGATGCACGACATCATTAGAAATCTTCCTCGTGATCCGAATGTGCATGCGACGGCCTGCGCGGCGGGTTCCGCGTTGCGGGCGCATGTCAGCGAGTTGATCGCGGAACGCAGGCGGACCCCCGGGGAGGACGCGCTGTCGCGGCTGGTCTCGCTCGTCCCGCCCGCCTCGCTCGGCTTCGACGAGCTCCGGCTGATGGTGAACGGCGCCGGGCTGCCGCTCGGCCTGGTGGAGAACGCCGCCCAGTCGATCGTCCAGATCATCCGGCACCTGCTCGGCCGCGAGGACGGCGTCCGCGAGGAGGCCATCGCCGCCGCCCGTGCCGGCGAGCCCTTCGACGGCTACGCCTGGGAGGCCCTGCGCTTCGCCCCCTTCAACCCGCTCATCTTCCGGTTCTGCGAGCGCGACCACCGCCTGGCCTCGGGCACGCTCATCAAGGCGGGCACCCCGGTCTTCGCCTGCACCTCCTCGGCGGGCATGGACGAGGAGGCGGTGGCCGACCCGGCGGATTTCCGGACCGACCGCCCGGACTTCGTCCGCCTGCATTTCGGCTACGGCCCCCACGACTGCGTCGGCAAACACGTCGGCGTCGCCGTCATCCCCGAGGTGGTCCGCCGGGTGCTGCGGCGACCGGGCGTGGCCTTGCTCCCCGGCGAGCCAATCGATTTCGACGGTGGACCGTTCCCGCGCCGCTTCCCGATCTCCCTGGGAGCGTCGTGACGGCGGGTGCGGGAGCCATGACCTGGGGGTATGGGAAGGCTGGGGGCGTCGTGACGAGGGAGAACGCGCTGAACGCGCGGCAGTCATGAGCTACGGGAGCTGGGCATCGTGGGGGAGATCATGCCGAGGCGCGCGGAATGTCGGTCCAGAGAAGCTGGGGCGTCGTGACGAGGGAGAGCGTGCTCAAGCGCGCGGAATCCATGAACCGGGGTTCGGGGAAGCCGGGGGCGTCGTGACGAAGAAGAACGTGTCCATGGGCGCCGAATCCATGAACCGAGTTATCGGGAAGCTGGGGGCGTTGTGAAGCCGAGTGCGCGGATCGGCTGGCGAAACTACCTGGAGTTCTGGGTGTTGACCAGCGGGGAGCCGGTGTGGCAATTGATCCGGGGGATTCCGCCGTTGCATGCCGCGATCAACCGGTTCCTGGTGGATCGGCTGGTGATGAAGCTGCCCCTCCGGCCCAATCCGCTGAGCACCATGGGGCGGTACACCTCGTGGGAGTCTCTCACCAACCGCACCTTCGACAGCCGTCATCTGCCGCCCGTGCCGCCGTCCACGTCGGCTCCTGACCCGGTCGACGTCGCGCAGCTGTTCCGGCGGGACGGGGAGGCCACGCCGTGCCCGCGCTCGACCGTGCTGTTCGCGTATTTCGCGCAGTGGTTCACCGACGGCTTCCTGCGCGGCGACATGCACGTCCCCCGCGATCCGCGCAAGAACAGCTCCAATCACGAGATCGACCTGAACCAGCTCTACGGGCTCACGCCGACGGTCACGGCCACGCTGCGGACCGGTTCGGGCGGGCTGCTCAAGAGCCAGCTCCTGAACGGCGGCGAGTTCCCGCCGTACCTGTGCGAGCTGGGCCGCATCAAGGACGAGTTCGCGCCGCTGAACGTGATCCGGTTCGACGACATCCCGTTCGGCGCGCGGGACGCGCTGTTCGCCTGCGGCAGCGACCGGGCCAACCTGCACATCGGCTTCACCATGCTGACCACGCTGTTCCTGCGCGAGCACAACCGGGTGGCCCGCCTGCTGGCCGAGCACCATCCGGACTGGGACGACGAGCGGCTGTTCCAGACCACCAGGAACATCCTCGTGGTGCTCCTCATCAAGATCGTCCTTGAGGAGTACATCAACCACATCACACCCACCCTGTTCCAGGTGGTGCTGGACCCGGCCGTGTCCAGGACGGCGGTCTGGCACCGGACCAACCACATGGCGATCGAGTTCAACCTGCTCTACCGCTGGCACAGCCTCATCCCGTCGGCGCTGCTCGCGGGCGGCCGGGAGCGCCCGCTGGCCGACACCCTGGCCGGGAACCGGCTGCTCCCCGAATGCGGTCTCGGACCGCTCTTCGAGGACGCCTCCACCCAGCGCGCCGGGCGCATCGGCCTGTTCAACACCGACCCGGCCCTGCTCCACGTCGAGGAGCTGAGCGTCGCCGAAGGCCGCGTGGTGGAGCTGGCCTCCTTCAACGACTACCGCGCCTACTGCGGCTTCCCGCGCCTGAAGTCGTTCGCCGAGGTCTCCTCGGATCCACGCGTGCAGCGCGGCCTCGCCGAGCTGTACGCGAGTGTGGACGACATCGACTTCTACACCGGCATCTTCGCCGAGGACCCGCTGCCCGGCTCGCTGCTCTCCCCGGTCATGCAGCGGATCATCACGGTGGACGCGTTCTCCCAGGCGTACACCAACCCGCTGCTGTCGCCGCAGGTGTACGGTCCCGACACCTTCTCCCCCACCGGAATGGAGATCATCGAGACCACCGCCAGGCTCTCGGACGTGCTCAACCGCAATCTGCCGGAGGTGACCCGTCCCTTCAAAGCGCGGATGACACATAAGTAGCCCCGCGCTTGTTGATCTTGTCTCACGCTACCGACAAGAGGATTGGTGCACCAGTGAGCGAAGCTGACGTGCCCCGGGACCGGCGGCGGCTGCTCCAGGCCGCCGCCGATCTCGTCGCCGTGGCGGAGGAGATCGAAGCCGTCGCCGTGCGGGCCACCGCCGCCCTCACCCGGGAACTGCGCCCGCGCGCCCTCCTCCGGGCCGCGCCGGGATTCCGTCCCCAGCGCCACCTGCTGCGGGCGCTCACCCACCGGTCGGGCCTCGGCATCGCCTTCTCCGGCGGCCCGCTCGGCCGCCCCATCGCCCGCTTGTCCGGTATGGCCGGGCCGGGCCGGCTGGCCGTACACGTGCTCGTGCTCTCGCTCCGCCTGCGCATCGCCGCCGTCGAGCTCACCCACCCGGAGGTGAGCCGCGACCCGGTGCTGCAACGGCTCGTCGCGGCGATCGCCGAGGACCGGGACGTGGTGGCGGCCCGGGCGTTACGCGCCCTGTTCCGGGACCGGGGCGCTCAGGACGCGCTGAGCGCGATCGCCCCCATGTTCGGCGAGATCCTCGCCCTGCGCGCCCTGCTCGACGAGAACCCCTTCAACGACGCCGTCGGCTGGGCGATGGCGACCGGGCGCGGCGTCATGAACACCGACCCCATCCTCGGCATCACCACTCGCGTCATGTCCTCGATGGACCGGGGCGCCGGCGCCGCCCGCCCCACCGACCCCACCCCCGAGGAGACCGCCCGCATCCGCACCGGCGACTCGATCGTCGCCATCCTGCGCAACATCCAGGCCATCGGCACCGACGGCCGCGTCCTCATCCAGAGCGTCCTCGGCCCCGACGATGTCGTGCGATACGTCGTGCAGGCCCCCGGCATGCGCCCCGGCGGCCCTCGCAACGACTCCCCTCAGGACCTCGTCGGCGCCTTCCGGAACACCGTCCTGCGCGCCTCGCCGTACACCGGGGCATTGAAGGACGCGATCGCCCAATTCGGTGTCTCCGACCAGGCGGACATCGCCCTGACCGGCCACAGCGCGGGCGGCTCCGCCGTCATGAACCTCGCCCAGGACCCCGACTTCTGCCGCCGATACCGCGTCACCCACGTCATCACCGCGGGCTCCCCCATCGACTTCAAAACCCCCGCCGACCCCCGCACCTGGATCGCCTCCATCATCAACCAGCACGACCTGATCCCCGTCCTGGACGGCCAGGGTTCCGGCACCTGCTTCGACCTCCACCCCACCTGGTACACGGTCGACTACGCCGACCCCACCCACCGCTTCCCGCTCTGCCACAGCGTCGCCCAGTACGCCGCCAACCTCGCCAACGACCTCCCCGAGGCCCGCACCCACATCGACACCCAATTAGCCCCTTATCGAGGCTCACTCGTCCGCTCCCAGCTCTACCTCATGCTCGACCACGCCCCCGAGGACCCACGATGATCGAACTAGCCCACACCCTGGAAGCCTGCGCGACCAAACTCTCCGAACTGGCCGACCGCCTCCACGACGACCCAGCCGCACCCCCCTGGTTCACCACCACCGCCCGCACCTACGCCACCCGCTGCCACCAAGCCGCCACCGACCTGACCGCCGCGTCACAAGCCCTCGGCGATCGAGTCTGACCATGCATGATTCTCATATGACCACGAAGAAGATCGACATCAGCCTCCCCGAGGATCTTTACGACTGGGTGTGATCCAGCGTGGACGCCGGACAAGCCGACTCGGTCTCGGAGCGCATCGCCACGGTCTTGGCCGCGGAGCGGACCCGAGACCTATGGCTCGCCGAACAGGAGCGCGTCTTCGGCGCTCTCCCCGCTGACCCGGACGCGGACGCGCATGGGAAAGAACGCCTGACCGCAGTCCCGCCGTGATCACTGACGGGATCACTGATCGGTGGGACCGCCGGGGCAGGCGTCGCGCTCGCCGACGTGCCTTCCGGACATCGCTTCGCGTAGCGCTCGCGCCCAGCGGTCGAAGTCGACCGGCCTGGCCACGCGGGAGAGCACCAGGGCGCGGGCGCAGGAACGGAAGGCCCTGCTGAAAAGCGAATAATGTGCCCCTGCCGGGCGGGGTTCCGCCGCTTCCAAGGCCGCGTGCATCGCTCCCGCCAGCGCCTGCAGTTCGGCCGCCGTCGTCTCCAGGCCGTCCGAGGGCGGTGGTTCCAACGTTCCGGACAGCAGTTCCTGGCAGGTTTCCGGCTGGCGCGCGTACGAGGCGTAGACGGATTTGAGCACCGGCGTGTAGCCGCTGCACGCGAACAGTTTCTTCTGGACCTCGTCGTCGGTGAGGAAGGCGATGAACTTGCGCGCCTCCTCAGGGTGGGGGGAATTGGCCGCGACGGCGAGGTTGGAGCCGCCCAGGACACCGGTCCCCGGCAGCGGGCTCACCTCGAACAGCAGGTCGCCGCCGGGACCGCGCATGGAGGAGTCCATGGCCAGCCGGTGGAAGGCGAACGCCCAGTTGCGCATGTATCCGGCCGCCCCGGAGCGGAAGATCTGGATGCTGTCCTCCTCCCGGAGGTGCGATCCAACCGCTCGCTGGGCGCCGGACCGCATCATCTCCTGCCAGCCGGCCAGCGCCCGCTCCGCCCGCTGGGCGTTCACCGGCTGGTCCAGCACGACCTCGCCCCCGGCCGTGACCTGGACGCCGGCGGAGAACAGCGCCTCGAACAGGGTGACGCTCCCGCCCTCGGAGTCGTCGAGTTGCACCGCGTACCCGTGCCGCCTGGCGGCCTCCAGGAGCGCGTCCGGGTTCTCCGGGAGGGGCATGCCCGACCGCCGGAACAGCAGGGGCGCGTCGGTGGCGAACGGGATGGCGTACTGAACTCCGGCGAACTGCCCGGTGCGCAGCGCCTTGTCGAGGAATCGCGCGCGCTCCGCGACGGTCAGGGGGATTTCGCTGATGTATCCCCGCTCGGCGAATTCCCCGGTCCAGGCGACGTCCACCAGGTAGATGTCGTACGCGCAGCTCTGGAACTGCGCGGCTTGCACCATCTCGACGCGCACCTCGTCGGTGCTGTCGGAGATCTCGACCAGATCCGCCTTCATCGTGCCGATGCTGTTCCACTCGGCCACGAGGTCGCGGCGGAAGCCCCCGGCCACATCGTTCCCGACGGCCACGGTGAGGTGGTCGCGGTCCGCGCAGGCCGCGAGCTCCGGGGCTGATCCGTTCTGGATGGCCAGCCAGCCGAGCAGCACGCCGGCACCGGTGGCGAACGCCAGCGCGCGTGGCAGGAAGGACCGCCTGGTCCTCCTCAGCCGCCGCCTGCGGGTCACGACCACTCCCGGATCGTCGAGATCATCTGCCTGAGCGCGAACGCGGTGTCCGGTCCCGCCTCGGCGCACAGGAGGTGACCCGCGCGGCTGTCCGCCGACGTCAGCGAGGGCTCGCACCTGCCGTCGCCGAGCACCAGGACGTAGACCCCGCCGACCGGCTCGGTCTCGGCCAGCGCCCGGGTGACGCGCCGCGCGGTCTCGGCGGCCTGATCGTCGTCGAACAGCCCGCCATCGGTGACGACGGCGGCCACGAACGGCCTGGACCCCGGCCCGAGCTTGCGGATCATGCTGGTGACCGGGACTTCTGGCCCGACTAACGGCCTGCCCGCGATGTTCTGAATCAGGTCGTTGAAGCGGTCGTTCCGGGAGGCGGAGGAGGTGAGCGAGGTGAGCATGACCCGTTCCCGGGCGAAGGAGAACGCCCAGAGGTGGAGCACATCCTCATTGATGAGCATCTGCCGGACCGCCGGGAACGCGTCGCGGACCTGGCGGCGCAGCGAGTTGGGCGGCCGGGACATCGAGCCCGTGCCATCGAGCGCGATGTGTAAATTGATCTTGTGAAGCCCGCTCTTCACGTCGCTGAGCGCGTCGGCGAGTTCGGCCGAGCCCCGGACGGCGGGCTTGCCGGACCTGGGCGGCGCCACCTGGTCCCCGAACAGCCCGTGCCGCAGCAGCCAGTTCCGGAAGGCGTCCCGCCCGGCCGCCAGCTGGGGGGCCGGCTGGCCGGTCCAGTCGACGTCGACGAACGGGTAGTCCAGACTGCGGAAGCCTGGCGAGGAGAACTCCTGCAGGGCGTCCCGCCCCATCTGCCAGTCTCCGCCGCAGCCCTCGACGCCGAGATCGCCCTGGTTGTAGTCGCTCACGCTGTGGCGGGGCACCACGAGGGCGACCGAGGTCCTGGCCCGCCCGGTCGGTTCCGCCGGGCCAGCGGAGCCCGGCATGGGCAGTTCGAGGAACCGGCAGAGCAGGGCGCTGACGCTGTCGTCGTAGGCGCCACTGAGCGCCCACGCGCCGCCGGGATCCAGATCCGACAGGTCCGCCGCCGCGATGAGACCGGCCGAGGAGAGCCCCGGCCACGGATAGACCACGGTCAGCCGGGCGGCGGACCGTGCCACGGACAGCAGTTCGCCCAGCTCGTGACCGCCGCCCTTGACCTCCTGCCCCAGCTCGCGCATCAGGTCCGCGGCGACCGCTCCGAGCACGGCCAGGACCATCGGCTCGGTGTCGATGGACCCGCGGATACCGAGCCTGGCCCGAGCCCGGTTGACCCGCTCGATGAGGTAGTCGGCCTCCCCGGTGCTGGCCGGGATCCAGATGTGCGGGCGGGCTCCGTTCAGCCGGTGGAAGGGTTCGGTCCCCTGCTGCGACGGGCTGCGCCGCCAGTCATGCTCGAACCCGAAGATCATCTCGTCGAGGGACGGGGCGGCGTTCACCCAGACCCGGTAGGCCGGGCAACCGCCCAGGAGCGTGTCCCGCACGAACGTGCCCGCCGCCGCCCGCAGCGCGGGGACGTTCTCTCGTGCGGTGATCGCGTGCAACTCCGTCGCGGCCGGGCAGGGCTGTGGCCGGACCAAGTGCGAAATGGGCGAAAGGGCGTGGTAACCGGCCAGCACGCTGACGGCGCCGAGGGCGGGCCAGGTGGTCAGGGCGCCCAACCGCCTCAGCCGGCGCCCGGCGGCCGACCCTGGTGATCTGCGACGGGTGGGCAGCCGCACCCATCCGGCGGCGAGGATCAACCCGACCGCCGCGCACGCGATCCAGACGATGACGCTTTCCAGGGCCTTGCCGGCGACTCCGGCGAGGACCTCGGCGATCACCGCAATCCCGATCTGCCCTTTGACGGTGCCGGACCGTGCCTGCTCGTCGTCCTGGGCAGTCACCGGTGTGCCCCCAGGCTCGCCAAGAAGTGCATGGTCACTCCTCATCGCTCAGCTGGACCTGACTGGAGTTGCTCCATAACTCTGCAGATGCACGTGCATCCTCATGTGCGTATGCAAGCACATGAGGCACGACGAAATGGTGGGTTTTCGCAAGAGCGGCGCAAAATAAGGAGATTTACAATTGACGACCGAACGGAATTATGTTCCGAAAGCGCCCAGGATAAATGGAACAATCATCTGGTTGATGTATTGAACCAGGGTTTTTGGACGACCGATTTCCCCGTCCCGCCCCCTCGATACGAGGGGGCGAATGAATCAGCGTCCGGTTCGCCGGAGGGCGTGCAGGTCGGAAGGGGAGATCGGCATGCGGTCGATCGAGAGGCCTTCCGCGTCCTCGATGGCGGCCGCGATCACCGCGGAGACCGGGATGACGCCCGCTTCGCCGGCGCCCTTGATGCCCAGGGGGTTCAGTGGGGACGGGGTTTCCAGGTGGTCGGTTTCTATGTGGGGGATTTCGGTGGCGTACGGCATGAGGAAATCCATGAACGAGGCGTTCAGGAGTTGGCCGTGGTCGTCGTAGACCATTTTTTCGTAGAGGGCGCCGCCGACGCCCTGGGCGACGCCGCCGTGGATCTGGCCTTCGACCAGCATGGGGTTGATCATTTTGCCGCAGTCGTGGACGACGGCGTAGCGGAGGATGCGGATTTCGGCGGTGTCGGGGTCGGTTTCGACGATGGCGGCGTGCATGCCGGAGGCGAAGGTGGAGCGGATCGGGGAGTAGTAGTCCTTGCCTTCGAGGCCGGGTTCCTCGCCTTCGCTGACGGGAGGGCGGTCCATGCCGCCGGTGGAGGCGAACTGGGTGGCGCGTTTGGCCTCCTCGTCGAAGGCGTACCTGAGGGGGTTGGAGAGGACGGCGACGGTGGCGAGCGGGATGGAGGCGGCGGGGGCGCCGACGACGTGGACGACGCCGTCGGTGATCTCCAGGTCGCGGGGGTCGGCCTCCAGGGCGTCGGCGGCCACGCGCAGGGCCTTCTCGCGGACTTTGCGGCAGGCCAGGGCGATGGCGTTGCCGCTCATCACGGCGGCGCGGGAGGCGAACGTGCCGACGGCGTAGCCGAAGCGGCGGGTGTCGCCGGTGACGACGGAGACGCGGTCGATGGGGACGCCGAGTTCGGTGGCGGCGATCTGGGCGAAGACGGTCTCGTGGCCCTGGCCCTGGGAGGTGAGGCCGGTGGAGACGTGCACCCGGCCGTCGGAGGTGATCTGGATGTGGCCGCCCTCGTAGGGGCCGACGCCGGTGCCTTCCACGTAGCAGCCGAGGCCGATGCCGAGCCGTCGCCCGTCCGCCCGGGCGGACTCCCGCAATGCGGGAAAATCATCCCAGCCGATCAAATCCTTCAGTTTGCGCAGTGATTCCGGATAATCGCCGCTGTCGTAGATAAGCGGGCGCCCATCCTGAAAAATCATGCCCTGGTCGTACGGGAACTGGTCGGGCTGGATGAAGTTGGCGGCCCGCACCTCGGTCCGGTCGAGCCCCAGATGCTGGGCGATCTTGTCCATCGTGCGTTCCATGCAGAACGCCGCCTGCGGCCGCCCCGCCCCCCGGTACGGCGTCACCTGAACCGTGTTCGTGTAGATCGAGGAGAACTCCACCCGATAGGCCCCGATCCGGTACGGCCCGAGCAGCTGCGTCGACGTGATGATCGGCACGATGATCCCGTAATGCGTATACGCGCCATGATCATGCAAGATCTCCACGGACAGCCCCAGCACCCGTCCGGCGTCGTCGAACCCCACCTGAACGTGCTGCACCTGAGCCCGCTCGTGCGCGCTCCCGATGAAGTGCTCCCGCCGATCCTCGGTCCACTTGACCTCCTGGCCGAGCACCCGCGCGGCCCACGGCACCAGCACCTCCTCCGGCCACGGATGCACGATCTTGACGCCGAAGCCGCCCCCGACGTCGGGCGCGATCACCTCGACCTTCGGCAGCGGCAGCCCCAGCTTGGCGGCCAGCGCCATCCGTACGCTGGTGGAGGTCTGGGTGGAGGAGTAGATCCGCAGCGACTGGTCGTCGGCGTCCCAGCGGGCGTACACACCCTTGCCCTCCAGCGGCATGCTGGCGCTGCGCTCGATGTCCAGCCGGAAGGAGAGCGTGTGCGGCGCGGCCGCGATGGCCTCGGTGGCCGAGCGGCCGTCTGCTGAGGGAACTTCCTGGACCATGTGCGCGCCCACGTTGCCGGGCACGTCCTCGTGCACGAGATGCGCGCCGGAGACGGCCTCCTCCAGGCCGATCACGGGCTTGAGGAACTCGTAGCTGACCTCGATCAGCGAGCAGATGTCCTCGGCCAGGTAACGGTCGCGGGCCACCACCATCACGATCGGCTCGCCCACGTGCCGCACGACCTCGCGGGCCAGCGGGTAGGCGGTGCGGCCGTGGGTGAGCGCCGGATGCGGGATCAGCAGCGGCAGCGGCTCGCACACCCCCTCGGGCAGGTCCTCCCAGGTGTAGATGGCGACCAGGCCGTCCACCTCGAGGGCGGCGTCCACGTCGATGCCGGTGATCCGGGCGTGCGCGTGCGGCGAGCGGACGAACGCGGCGGCCAGCGCGTGCTGCCCGAGGTCGTCCAGGTAGCGGCCCTGCCCGCTGATCAGCCGCGCGTCCTCCCGCCGCCGGACCGGTTCGCCGAACAGCTTGGTGGTCACGAGGGTTCCTCCGCGAGCAGCTCCGCCGCGCGGTGCACGGACTTGACGATGTTCTGGTAGCCGGTGCACCGGCACAGGTTGCCGGAGATGCCCTCCAGCACCTCCTCGTCGGTCGGCGCCGGGTTCTCCCGCAGGAACGCGGTCGTGGTGCACAGGAAGCCGGGGGTGCAGAAGCCGCACTGCAGGCCGTGGCACTCGGCGAAGGCCCGCTGCACCGGCGACAGCCGCCCGCCGGTGGCCAGCCCCTCCACCGTGGTGATCTCCCGGCCGTCGACGGTGACCGCGAAGGTCAGGCAGGAGCGCACCGGCTCGCCGTCCAGCAGGACCGTGCAGGCGCCGCAGACGCCGTGCTCGCAGCCCACGTGGGTGCCGGTCAGGCCGAGGTCGTGGCGCAGGCAGTCCGACAGCAGCCGCCGCGCGGGCACCCGCACCTCGCGCGGCACGCCGTTGACGATGAGCGTGATGTCATACATCGGCCGCCGCCTTGATCGCCCGCTCGACCAGCACCCCGGTCAGGTGCCGCCGGTAGTCCGCCGTCGCGTGAATGTCCGCCTCCGGTTCGATCCGATCCTGTACGGCCGCCACCACCGAACCCCACTCCACCGACGCGACCGGCCGCCCGCCACAGGCCCCGGTCACGTCTACCACCACCGGCGCGGGCCCGACGCTGACGCAGGCCACCTTGGCGGCGGTGACGCGCAGGTCCTCGTCCAGCCGGACGGCGGCGGCCACCCCGGCCATGGCGTAGTCGCCGTGCCTGCGGGCCACCTCGAGGAACTTGGTCCCGCCGTCCCAGGCCGGGAAGAACGCGGAGACCGCCAGCTCGCCGGGCCTGGTGGCCGACTCCATCGGGCCGGTGAAGAAGTCGGCGGCGGCGACCTCGCGCTCGCCGGTCGTGCTCGCCAGCCGTACCGAACCGCCGAGCAGGGCCAGGACGGCGGGGAGTTCGGCGGCGGGGTCGGCGTGCACGAGGCTGCCGACGACGGTGCCGCGGTTGCGGATGACCGGGTGCGCGACCAGCTTGAGCGCCTGCCGGAGCAGCGGCTGGGCCAGGCAGGCGGCGGCGGAACGCTCCACCGCGGCGTGCCTGACCAGCGCCCCGACCCGGACGCCGGTCGCGTCCGTGCGGATCTCGCCGAGCCCGGCCACCCGGTTGATGTCGACCAGGTGGGCCGGGGCGGCGATCCGCATGTTGAGCAGGGGGATCAGGCTCTGGCCTCCGGCCAGCACCTTTCCGTGCGCGCCCACCTCGGCGAGGACCTCAACGGCCTCGCGCACCGAGATGGGCGCGTGATAGTCGAACGGCGGCGGTTTCACGAAAGTGGTTCTACTCCGATCGCGTTACGGATAGTGGCTCAACCGTTGGAATTTTTCACCACATCCGACGGGGACAGCGCACGCAGCAGGTGGTAGCCGCCGAGCACGACGATCGTGCCCAGGGCGATGCCCGCGAGCGAGAAGTCGTCGGTGATCGTGTGGCTCACCGGGCCGATGGCCAGGATGATGCCCGCTCCGATCGGGAGCATGTTCACGGGGTCGGCGAAGTTCACCCTGTTCTCCACCCAGATCTTGGCGCCGAGCAGGCCGATCATGCCGTAGAGGATGACCGTGATGCCGCCCAGCACCCCGCCGGGGGTGGCCGCGACGAGCGCGCCGAACTTGGGGATGAGGCCGAACAGGATGGCGATGACGCCGGCGATGTAGTAGGCGGCGGTGGAGTAGACCCGGGTCGCCGCCATGACGCCGATGTTCTCGGCGTAGGTGGTGGTGGGCGAGCCGCCGACGGCGGAGGTGAGCACGGTGCCGACACCGTCGCCGATGACGGCGCGCCCGATGTACGGATCCACGTCGGTCCCGGTCATCTCGCCGACGGCCTTGACGTGGCCCACGTTCTCGGCGATCAGCGCGATCACCGCGGGCAGCACCAGCACGATGGCCGACACCTTGAATTCCGGCCCGTGGAAGCTGGGCAGGCCGAACCAGTCGGCCGAGGCCACCGCGTCGAAGTTGACCCGGGGGTGGGTGTCGACCGCGCTGGTGCCCGCGTTGAACGCGATGATGTCGCCGAAGATCTTGTCGGCGAGCCAGGACAGCAGGAAGCCGATGACCAGGCCGAGCAGGATGCCGATCCGGCCGAGGAAGCCCTTGAACAGCGCGATGATCATGAATGTCACGATCATCGTGATCAACGCGATCCAGTGGTCCTGCGGCCAGTAGACGTCGGCGACCACGAAGGCCAGGCCGAAGCCGATCAGCATGACCACCGCGCCGGTCACCACCGGCGGGAAGATCTTGTGAATGACCTGGACGCCGAGGTAGTGGATGGCCACGCCGCACAGCGCGAGCACGAGGCCGGCCACCAGGATGGCGCCGGTGACGGTGGCGCTGTCGCCCTGGGCGGCCCGGATCGCCACCACCGCGCCGACGAACGAGGCCGAGGTGCCCAGGTAGCTGGGCACCTTGCCCTGCACGATCAGCAGGAACAGGATCGTCGCGACCCCCGACATCATCACCGCGACGTTCGGGTCCAAGCCCATGACCAGCGGGAACACGAACGTGGCGCCGAACATGGCGATCACGTGCTGGGCGCCGAAACCGACCATGCGCGGCCAGGACAGGCGTTCGTCCGGCTTGACGACCTCGCCCGGCGCGAGACCGCGTCCCTCTCCGTGTACCTTCCATCCGAAAGCCATGTGAGCCCCTTTACTTGCCTGGGCCGACGTCCGGTGGCCACCCCGCGGGCATCCCAGCGCGGCATCGCTTCACGAGCCTCCTACCAGGCCCGTTGCGGGCACATTAGGACTGTGATCGCCATTGCACACGGGCATCATCTGCCAAACCGCGTGCTCAGATACCACGCATGTTCAGCACATGGAGGGCGAGGGTGAGGTTCAGCCGGAGGTGGGCGTCCTCGGTGAAGTTGCCGAGCATGCGCTCCAGCTTGCCGATGCGGTAGCGCAGCGTGTTGTAGTGGAAGTGCAGCCGGCGCGCGGTCTCGGCCACGTTGAGGTTGGTCTCCAGCAGCACGTGCAGGGTGCGGCGCAGGTCGGCGTTCTCGGCGTCGTCGTCGCCGGCCAGCGCGCCGAGCGTCTCGCGGACGAAGGAGTGCAGCTCGGTGGTGTCGCTGACCAGGGAGAGCAGGCGGTAGACGCCGAGCTGGTCGAAGTGGGCGACCGCGCCGGGGCCGTGCAGCTGGCGGCCCACCCGGGCGGCTTTGAGCGCCTGGCCGTACGCGTCGGCGAGGGCCTCGGCCCCGGGGGCGATCCTGCTCATCCCCGTGGAGAAAGTGCAGTCGGCGAAGGTCGCGGAGGCGGCCGAGGTGAGCCGGGCCGTGTCCACGCCGGAGCCGACGATGGCGACCACCTCGCGGGTGAACCCGGCGACCGCGCCGCGCGGATCGTGCCGCCGGACCGAGGCCTGCCAGGCGGCGAGCAGCCGGTCCTGCGCAGTGCGCTCGTCGCTCTCCGGGTCGAGTTCGGCGACCAGCACGGAGACCGGGCGCTCCAGATCCCAGCCGAACGCCTTGGCGCGCTCGGCGATCCGGGTGCCGCCGCGGCCGGTGAGCACGTCGCGCAGGAAGTCGGCACGGTATTTGCTCTCGACGGCGGTGACGGCCTCCTGCTTGGTGACCACCAGGGCGGCCACGGTGGCGGCCCGCTCCAGGATGCGGATGTCGCTGTCGCGGAGCGTGCCGGCCTGGCTGAAGGCGGCGATCCTGCCGTGGTGGTGGCCGCCGGCCACGATGGGCACGACCGCGTAGTGGCCGTCCGCGCGGACCAGCGGGTCGGCCGCGTCGGTGCGGGTCGGCTCCGGCCTGGTGCTCAGGTTGGCGCTCAACACGTACGCCTCCCGCAGCATGGCCACCTGCTCCGCGCCCCCGGCCGAGGCCAGCACGTGCCCGCCCACGTCCACGGCGGCCACGGCCACGTCGAGCAGCCCGGCCACCTCGGCGGTGACCTCGCGCAGGCCGCCCCCGGCCAGGATGATCTGGACCAGCGCGCGGTGCGCCTCCTCGGCCCTGGCCAGGGTGGCGGCCTGCCGGTTGAGGATGTCGGTGAGCACCTGGTTCAGGATGTCGTCGAAGCCGACGTCGTTGGGGAGCAGGATGAGCGGGAAGTTGAGCCGGTCGGCCTGCTCCACCATCTCCTCCGGCAGCTCGTCGAGGTAGCGGCCCAGCTTGATGGCCAGCGCGGAGAGCCCGCGTTCGTCAAGATCCGCCACAAGGCGGCCGAGCGACTGGGGAGTGTTCCTGAGCGGATAGCCTGTGGTGAGCAGAAGCTCGTTCGGTTTCACCCAGGCGAGGATGTCCGGCACTTCCATGACGTTGAGCCGCTGGACGATCCGGTCCAGGCCGCCCTTGCCCGCGATCAGCCGGGCCCCGGCGAGCGTGGAGACCCCGAGCACCTCGCCTACGGCGACACCGTGAATGATCGTTCCAGTGCTGGCCAGGCGCATGGCGGGGGCCGCGGGGTCACTCGTCATCGTCTGCTCCGGAGGGGTTGGTACATCTCTCGCCGATTGTGCCCGACTATCCGACTGTCAGGAAGAGCCAAGCATTTGGCCGACTGTTGGCAGTTTTCCCCGTACGGCCTCTGGAGGGCTCGTTCTAACGTCACCCTGATGAGGGAGGTCTGGTGACCGTAGGCACCCGCCCGAGAGCGCGCCGATCCCCGGCTCGTTCTACTGGGGCGACCCTAGACCGTACGTACGTGCCCGGCGCGGCCAGCATGGCCGTGCGACCCGCGCTGGAGACGCCACGACGCCCGGCCCGGGTGCTCGCGGCGTTCCCCGCCGCGGTCTACCTGGAACTGAGGACGGAGGTCGAGCCGCATGTCATCGCCCTGGTGACCGGGGAGGCGACCCGGTTGCCCAACGCCGTCGTGCTGACCGATCCGCTGGACGGGTTCGCCGCCGGGGACGAGGCCTGGGTGGGCGACGGGTTCATCGAGGTGGGCGGCCTGGCCATCCGGATCCGCCGCTGGTGGGATCCGGCTCCGGCGCTGCCCCGGACGGACCTGGGCAGGCTGGCCGAGTCGCTGGCCCAGCTGGGTGAGATCTGCGACGCGTCCGCGCGGCGCCCCGGGCTGACCGGCGGCGCGTGCGAGCTGCTCGCCGACGGCTGCCATTCCGGGTCGCTGGTGAACGCGGTGACCTCGGCCGAGCAGCTGATGGGCCTGGGCCCTGGGCTGACCCCGAGCGGCGACGACATGCTGGCCGGGCTGCTGGTGGCGCTGCGCCAGCTGGGCGCGGCGGCGGGCGTGGACCGGGCGGTCTGGCTGGCCGGGTGGCTGGCGGCGGCCGTCACGTTCGACGCCAGGACGCGGACCACGCCGATCTCGGCCACCCTGCTGGACTGCGCGGCGCGCGGCGAGGCGAGCATGGAGGTGCTGGCCGTGCTGCGCGCGCTGGCGGGCGGGCAGCCGATCGAGCCGTCGCTGCACCGGCTGCTGCATCTGGGTCACACCTCGGGCGCGGATCTCGCCTGGGGCGTACGCACCGGGTTGTCGGCCGTCCTTCACCTGTCCAACTATTAACCAGAAACCCGTCCCATAGACAGCCGCATAGCCTCCGACCAGGCGATTCACCGCCGCGGCTGTCCAGATCACGACTTTCTAATTAATAACTGGGGGCGTTCGTGAATCTCGTCGAAGTGCGTAGCGGGGTCTACCACGATTCGGTCAGCCTGATGCGGGTCAGCCAGGCGCTGGCCAGCCGGGCCGGGGTGTCGGTCGCGATCGTGGCGATGGCGACCGAGCTGAACGTGGACCTGGCCAGGGAGGCGGGCTTCGACGTGCCCCCGGCGACGCCGGGGGATCTGCTGGTGGCGGTCCGGGCGGATTCCGCCGAGGAGCTGGCGGCGGCTTCTGACGAGTTGGGGCGGCAGCTGTCCGCGCGGGCCTCCTCGGAGGGCGCGCGGGAGATCGCGCCGCCGCGGACCACCAGGACGGCGGCCCGCAGGGCGGAGAGCGCGAGCGTGGTGCTGGTCAGCGTGCCGGGGGAACACGCGTTCGCCGAGGCGATGGACGCGGTGGACGCCGGGCTGTCAGTGATGATCTTCAGTGACAACGTGCCGGTGGAGCGGGAGGTGCTGCTCAAGGAGCGGGCCGAGGCGGCCGGGGTGCTGGTGATGGGGCCCGACTGCGGGACCGCCGTGGTGGGCGGGGCGGGTCTCGGCTTCGCCAACGTGCTGCGGCCGGGGCCGGTCGGGATCGTGGCCGCGTCGGGGACGGGGGCGCAGCAGGTGTCCAGCCTGCTGGATCTGGCCGGGGTGGGGGTCAGCCATCTGCTCGGTGTGGGCGGGCGGGATCTGTCGGCGGAGGTGGGCGGGCGGTCCACGCTGCGGGCGCTGGAGGCGCTGGACCAGGATCCGGCGACGGAGCTGATCGTGGTCATCTCCAAGCCCGCCGATCCTTCGGTCGCGGAGCAGGTGCGGGCGGCCGTGGAGCGGTCCGGAACGCCGGTCGTGATGGCGTTGCTCGGTCCAGGACAGGATGATCTGACGGCCGCCACGGAGAATGTGCTGGCGGCGCTCGGCAAGGAAGTCCCGGTTTGGCCTAGCTGGGGGGAGGCCAGTACGCCTGGCAGTGCGGGGCCGCTGGTCGGCCTTTATTCGGGTGGCACGTTGTGCACCGAGGCGAAGCTGATCGCGGGTGGCGGGACATTCACCGACTTCGGCGATGACGAGTACACCCGGGGACGGGCTCATCCGATGATCGATCCAGCGCTGCGGCTGGAGGCGCTGGCCGCCGTGGAGTCCGGCGTGGTCTTGATGGACGTGGTTCTCGGCCACGGGTCCGATCCCGACCCGGCGGCCCGGCTGGCGCCCGCGCTCGCCGAGGCCAAAGCCCGGGGTGCTTCGGTCGTGGTCGCCCTGGTGGGGACCGAGGGCGATCCCCAGGACCTCCAGGCGCAGGCGGAACGCCTCGCCGCCGCCGGAGCCGCCGTGTTCACCTCCAACGCCGCCGCCGCCAGGCACGCGAGCATCCTCGCCGGTCTGACACCCGCCACAGCGGCCGCCGCGCGACCCGCCCCGCACGCGGGTTCCGGCGCGAACCCCGGACCTGAGCTGGCGTTGCTCGTCTCCGAGCCGCACGTGATCGCGGTGGGGACGTCCGTACTGGCCGAGGCGCTTGACCAGCAGGCGGTGCCGCACGCCGTGGTCGACTGGCGGCCCCCGCTGGCCGGGACCTCGGACGCGCTGAACCGGGTCCTCGCCGACCCACGCCGCGCCGCCGCCAACACCCGCGCCGCCGAACGGCTCCTTTCCGCCCGCCCGCAACTCGTCGGCGTACGCCGTGCGGGTGACGTCCTCGACCTGCCTCCCGGCACCTTCTTCCACGCCGGACCCCCGATCGAGTGGGAGCGCGCGTCCGGCCCGATGCGCGGCGCGCTGATGGGCGGCATGCTCTTCGAAGGCCTCGCCGCCTCCCCCGCCGAGGCCGAGGAGAAGCTCGCCACCGGCTCCATCCGGCTCGACTCCTGCCACCACCACCGCACGGTCGGCCCGATGGCGGGCGTGGTCAGCCCGTCCATGTGGATGCTGGAGGTGCACGACGCCGAACACGGCGGCACCGCGTACTGCTCGCTCAACGAGGGCCTCGGCAAGGTCCTCCGCTACGGCGCGTACGGGCCCGAGGTGGTCGAGCGGTTGCGCTGGATGGGCGAGGTGCTCGGGCCCGCCCTGCAGGCCGCCCTGGAGCTGGGCGGCCCCCTGGATCTGCGCAACCTGATCGCGCAGGCGCTGCAGATGGGCGACGAGCTGCACAACAGGAACCGGGCGGCCACCTCGCTGCTCGTCCGCGAACTCGCCCCCGCCATCGTGGACGCCGCGCCCGGCCAGGCCGGGGACGTGCTCCGCTTCATCAACGGCAACGATCACTTCTTCCTGAACGCGGGCATGGCCGCCGCGAAGGTCAGCGCCGACGCCGCCAGGGACGTGCCAGGCTCCAGCCTGGTCGTGGCGATGGCCAGGAACGGCACCGACTTCGGCATCCAGATCTCCGGCTGCGGCGACCGCTGGTTCACCGGCCCCGCGGGCGTGCCCGACGGCCTCTACCTCGGCCAGTACGGCCCCGCCGACGCCAACCCCGACATCGGCGACTCCACCATCACCGAGACGGTGGGCCTGGGCGGCTTCTCGATGGCCGCAGCGCCCGCGATCGTCCGGTTCGTGGGCGGGGACGTGGCGGACGCGGTGGCGGCCACCACCGCCATGTACGAGATCACCCTGGCCGAACATCCGACCTACCAGATTCCCGGGCTCGGCTTCCGCGGCACCCCCGTCGGCATCGACGTCACCCTGGTCGCCCGTACCGGCGTGCTTCCGGTCGTCAACACCGGCATCGCCGGGCGTGTGGCCGGAACAGGCCAGGTCGGAGCCGGTCTGGTGAGCCCTCCGCCGGAGGCGTTCGTGGCCGCGGCCAATGCGCTGGCCGGGGTCTTGACGGGCGAATGAATGCGCGTTGACCTCTGATTGACCTACTATCAGTCCCCAACCTCTCATTTCGCGCGGAGTTCTCGCGCGAACCAAACGAGGAGAATTGGGGATACTGCCTATGACAACCGACCGCCTCCTCGGTATGGTCCCCCCTATGCCGGAGGGTCAAGGCGGTGCCGGAGCCACTCCTGGAGGGGCGCCGGAAGGGCAGGGGCGACTGGTGGGCAGGCGATACCGCCTGCTTTCGCCCGTCGGCCGTGGCGGCATGGGCATGGTGTGGCACGCGCACGACGTCCTGCTGGACCGGGACGTGGCGGTCAAGGAGCTCATCCTGCCGTACGGTCTTGACGCCGCCGGCCGCCAGGTCGCCCATCGCCGGATGCTGCGCGAGGCGCGCTCCGCGGCCCGGCTGAGCCACCCGGGCATCGTCACCGTCCACGACGTCGTCGAGGAGGACGGGCGGCCCTGGATCGTCATGGAGCTGGTCCGGGCGTGGTCCCTTGAGCAGGCCGTACGGCAGAGCGGGCCGTTGCCGGTGAGCCAGGTGGCCGAGATCGGCATCCGGGTGCTGGACGCGCTCAGGCACGCGCACGCCGCCGGGATCCTGCATCGGGACGTCAAGCCCGGCAACGTGCTGCTGACCACCGACCGGGTGGTGCTGACCGACTTCGGCATCGCCGCCATCGAGGGCGATGTCACGATCACCCAGACCGGGTTGCTGATGGGGTCACCGGCGTACATTCCGCCGGAGCGGCTGCAGGGGCGCACGATCACGCACGCGGCCGATCTGTGGTCGTTCGGGGCCACGCTGTACGCGGCGGTGGAGGGGCGGCCGCCGTACGAAGGGCCGGACGCGGTGGCCGTGCTCGGCGCGGTGCTCACCCAGGAGCCGAACCGGCCGCAGCGCGCCGGGGTGCTGCTGCCTGTCATCGAGGGTCTGCTGCGCAAGAACCCCGCCGACCGGATTGGTGCCGCTCAGGTGGCCGACATGCTCGAACGGGTGCTGCTCGCGGTCGGCAACGGTTTGCGCGGCCAGTCCGGCATGCCGTCACCCGCGCCGGTCGAGGCGACCCCCATGCAGATGCTCCCGCCGCTGGACTCCCCGTCGGGCCCGCTCCCGTCGCGCATCATCGAAACCCCCTCGGGTCCGGTACGGGTTCCCTACACCAACCCGTCCGGCGGCTACGCGATGGCGTCCTTCCAGCCAGCCGCCTCCGACCCCCAGCTCCAGCCCCCGGGTGGCTACGACGCCCTGGCCAGCACGTCCGGATTGTTCAACGCACCTGGCACACCCGGCGCGGGGACTCCCGCTTCCGGCTTCCCCGCGCATAGTCCGGGCAGGCATGGCATGGACACCTCCGGTCCCGGCGCGTCCGGTCCTGGAACGTCCGGTCCTGGCGCATATGGTCCGGGCACTTCCGGCCCTGGCGGCTCTAGTCCTTACCCATTTGGTCCCGGCACCTCCAATCCTGGAGCCTCCGGTCCTGGCGCGTACGGTCCCGAGGGCACTGGCCCTGGCGCGTCTGGTTCTGGAGCCACCGGTTCCGGTTTCCTCACGTCCGGTACCAGTGCGCCCAACGAGGCGGCGAACCGTCCCGCTCCGCAGCGCGCGATGGGTGGGCAGTTCGGTGCGCCGGTGCACGACAGCGGCCCGGGCGCGGCGTTCTTCAACGCTCCGGGAGGCGGACCGCAGTCGACCGCGCCCCGGGACCCGATGTTCGATCCGCTGGACGCGCTGACCAGCCCGTCCGGGTCGACGCACGCGCCCGAGCGACCCACCGGCGGTGGCCGCTGGCCGACCCCCGGACCCGCCGACCTGCCCGGGCAGCTGGCCCGCGACCTGGCCCGCGATCTGGCGCTCGACCCCGACGACCCGTTCTCCACCGGAAGCGGGCGCTCCCGCTCCGCGGCGTCCACGACCGGGGAGCACGCCACCCGTACCGGCAGCCGCCGCCGCAGCAAGGACAACGACGACGACGCTCCCGGCCGCGGCGGCGCGATGGTCGTGGTGGCCGCGGTCGCCGTGATCGCGCTCATCGTGCTGGTGCTCCTGATCATGCTCCCCGGCGGAGACGACACACCGGACACCAGGGCCACCGTCAACAATCCCGCGCTGACCGCCCCCGGCTCCTCCGCCGCGGAATCCGGCGGCGCCGAGGCGCCGATCCCGAAGGGTTTCAAGCGCCAGACCCTCGGCGGCGTGACCGTGGCCGTCCCCCTCACCTGGAAAGTCACCGCCGAAGACGACGGCGTCCGCCTGGTCGGCCCGCCCGACAGCGCCCAGAGCGGCCTGATCGTGAAGATCCCCGACGGCAGCCTCAACGCCCTCCAGCAGGTCGCCAAGAAGGCCGCCGGCTTCGACGAGTACACCCAGGTCACCCTCGGCCCGGTCAGCTACCGCTGGCCCGCCGCCGAATGGGAGTACACCTACCGCGACGCCACCAACGTCACCATCCGCACCATCACCCGCTACATCCAAACCGACGACGAGTCCTACTCCCTCACCTTCACCGCCCCCGACTACGAATGGTCCGAAACCGCCGCCACCATCCGCCAGGTCCTCTGGACCACTTTCTCCCCCGCCTGACCTTTCCGACCTGTCACCTTGGCAGAACTCGATTGGTTGGCGACATGAGTCATGGCAAACTTCGCGCATGACATCAGCCCCCCACATCTCCGGCATACGTTCTGCGGCGATTGACCTGCGGGCGGTGCAGCGGCGGACTCTTGGTGTGCTCGCGCTGGCGCAGATCAGCAGTGGGGTGGGGGTGGCGGTGAGTGTCGCGCTCAGTTCGTTGTTCGTCGCCAAGTTGTCCGGATCGACCGCGATCAGCGGCCTGGCCGGGACGGCCACGGTTCTTGGTGCCGCCTTGCTGGCTTTGCCTACCGCCAGGACCACCGGGCGTAGCGGGCGTCGGGCGGGGCTCACTCTCGCGTACGGGTCGGCGGTCGCCGGGTGTCTCATCGCGGTCGTGGCGGTCGTCCTCAGTTCGTGGCCGTTACTGCTGGCGGCGCTGGTTCTGGTCGGCGGGGCGAGTGCCGGGAATCTCTCCGCCCGCTATTCGGCCACGGATCTGGCGCCGGAGGGGCACGCGGCTCGGCATCTTTCGCTCGTCGTCTGGTCGGCGACGTTCGGCACGGTGGCTGGACCCAATCTCGCGGAGCCCGCCGCCAATCTGGCCGAAGCACTCGATTTTCCCCGGGCGGCCGGACCTTTCGCGCTGGCCGGCATCACCTTCACCGTCGCGACCCTCATCATCAATCTCGGCCTACGCCCCGACCCACTCCTCCTGGCCCGGTCCGCTCACCGCTTCTCCGCTCCGGCCGACGCTGAACCCACCCTCGAAGGGAACAGCCCCCAAAGCGGAGCCTTTCCCGAAGCCGCTCCCCCTGGGCGAGCCGCCACTAGATCCGCTCCCCCGGCGAAGGCCGTTTCCGAAACCGTTCCCCAGGTGGGAGCCGTCTCCGGCACTGCTCCCCAAGGGAAGGCCGACGTTGAGGCGAAGGCATCGCTGGTGGATACGTTGCGCGATGCTTGGGGGACGATCCGGGCGATTCCGGCGGCTCGACAGGCGCTGGTGGCGATTGCGGTCAGTCACACCGCGATGGTCTCGATCATGTCGATGACGCCGGTTCACCTCGATCACGGCCACGCGGGGATCTCCGTGATCGGCATCGTGATCAGCCTGCACATCGCCGGAATGTACGTGCTCTCACCGGTTGTCGGCTGGCTGGCCGACCGTCTTGGCCGCTCCCCCGTCCTGATCGCCGGCATGGTCCTGCTCCTGATCTCGGCCGCGCTCGCGGGAACGGCGGGCTACGGAGTCCCGCAGATCTCCGCCGGATTGTTCGTCCTCGGGCTTGGCTGGTCCTGTGGCCTGGTCGCCGGTTCGGCCCTCTTGACCGAGTCGGTTCCGCTCGACCGCCGCCCGGCCGTGCAGGGCCTCTCCGACCTCACCATGAACGTCTGCGGCGCGACCGGCGCCCTCCTCGCCGGCGCCGTCGTCGGCACCACTTCCTTCGCGACCCTCACCACCGCTGTAGCGGTCATGGTCGCCCTCACCGCCCTAACCTTGATCCGCGGCCACCGAACCCCCGCAAATCCCGCCTAGCGCCATCTGGCGCCCGTCCAGCCCTATTCACCGTCCACGCACAGGAGACCGAACTCGCGGACAAGCACTCGCAGCCTCCTAGGTGGATGTCGTTGGCTTCGCCAGGAGGCCGTCGATGATGAGGGTGAGGATTCGTGCGGCTCTTGCCTCGCCGTCGCGGGCAGGATCGATCCGCCACAGCACGCTGAGCTGGAGCAGGACGTCTTCCGGGACGAGGTCGGGTTTGAGTGAGCCGGCGGCGCTTCCGGCGTTGAGCAGGACGGCGATGGCGTCGACGAAGGGCTGGTAGTACTCGTCGTCGAGGCCGCCGTTGGTCGCCGCGTGGACGACTTCGGCGACGCCGTACTTGAGGCGGCCGTAGCGGGCGACCTCCTCGAACCAGCGGCGGAGTGCCGCCAACGGGGGATGTGACTCCAGCAGCGTGGGAGCCAGGTCGATGAGCTGCTGGATGTCGTGGCGGTAGAGCTCGAGGATGAGGGATTCCCGGGTCGGAAAGTGGCGGTAAAGGGTTCCGATGCCTACGCCAGCCTGCTTGGCGATCGCGGTGAGGGACGCGCTGGTCGAGGCCGCCAGCGCGTCACGGGCGACGGTCAAGATCCGCTCCCGGTTGCCGAGGGCGTCCTTCCTGGTCGGCTTCGAGGGCAGCGAGTTCACGTGTCAGCCATCCGTCCCGTACGTCTTGCGAATCGGAGGGGCCTCCGTTACCGTGAATCCGTAATCGGAGGGGTCTCCGTTTCATTCTGGCACAACGCGCCCACCGCGGAGGACGATTCATGGCCGAATTGGTGCTGGTAACGGGAGGCAGCGGCTACGTCGCCGGCTGGTGCATCGCCGAACTCCTGAAACGCGGATACGACGTACGCACGACGGTGCGTGGCCCGGGCAAGGAGGAGGGCCTCACCCAGGCCGTATCGACCGTCGTCGACCCGGCCGGCCGGTTGACCTTCGCCGTCGCCGACCTCCTCGATGATGACGGCTGGGACGCCGCGGTCAAGGGCGTCGACCGTGTCCTGCACGTCGCGTCCCCCCTCGGAATCACCGCCGCGGATCCGGCCGCCATGATCGCCGCCGCCCGCGACGGCACCCTGCGCGTCCTGCGCGCCGCGACCGCGGCCGGGGTGAAACGCGTCGTGATGACCTCGGCCGCGAACACCGCCAGCCCCTCGTCGTACGCCACCGAAGGCACGACGGACGAGACACTGTGGACTGATCCCGACGACCCGGCACTGATCCCCTACCGGCGTTCGAAGACCCTCGCCGAACGTGCGGCCTGGGACTTCATGAGCGGCCGCGAAGGACCGACCGAGCTGACCACCGTGCTCCCCGGCGCGGTGTTCGGTCCCATCCTCAGCACGGGCACCATCGGTTCCGTCGGCATCGTCGGCCGCATGATCTCCGGCAGGATGCCCGGCGTCCCCAGGATCGGGCTCGAAATCGTGGACGTCCGCGACGTCGCCGACATTCACCTCCGGGCCATGACCGCGCCGGCCGCGGCGGGCGAGCGCTTCCTGGCCACCGGAGAGTTCACCTGGATGCGGGAGATGGCCCGCATCCTGCGCGACGGCCTGGGCTCGCACGGCCACAAGGTCTCCACCCGGCAGATCCCCGACTTCGCGGTCCGCCTCGCGGCCAGATTCCGCGACCCCTCGCTACGCGAGATCACCCCCTCGCTGGGCCGCCGCAACCGCCACAGCACCGACAAGGCCAGCCGCCTGCTCGGCTGGCGACCACGCCCCGCGAAGCAAACCGTCCTCGACTGTGCCCAGAGCCTCATCGCACACGGCGCGGCCTAGGAACCGTTTTAGAAGCCGGTTGCTGAATGAATCCCGATCCGAAAGCAATCCGTATACCTAGCGATTGATAAAGCTCCGCCGGGCAACGGTTGAGCCCTCGGTGGGGCACGGCCAAGAGAGATGGGTATCTCCACATGAGATTGCGAACATCCCGACGGAAGGCCCTGAACGGGTTCCTGGCGGCCGGGACGGTTGCCGCGCTCGTGGCTATGGGCACCCCTGCCATCGCCGACGATGTCGTGCTGTGGAACGGCTTCGGACGCGGTCGGACGGCCGGACGCGCCATCGACAAAGCGATCGACGACGTTGAAATCATGGCCAGTTCAGAAGGTCTCTTCCACTGCGAACTCTTCGAAGAGCCCGTGGTATGGCCGCCCGCGATCGGCGAGAGCTCCTTCACGGCCAGCGTGAACATGATCTGCGAGTGACCCCGCTGGCGCGCCCCAGTCCAGACAGGGCTGGGGCGCGCCTTTGAAATCACGTCAACTTGCTCCAGCGATCTGTCAGCAACGCGACTTCCGTGATCACCTCCACCGCCGCCGAAACCGGTCCGATCCTCCCCCGGAGGCCCTCCCGGCAGGGATTCTCTGCCCCGTCCCACAGCCCGCCCCACACGGTCACGGACCGCCGTCATTTCACGCCAAAACACCCGGTTCTAGGTCGGCGGGTGCGGTGGCGGAGAGGTAGGCCCCTCGTTTGGGTCGGACCGGGACGCCCTGTCGTGATTGCTCACGGTGGGTTCCCCGGCCCGCCCGCCGCACCCGGCCTGCGCGTCTTCACGCGCCAGGCGCTCCACATGCCTTGCCCGCTGGTCAGCCGCTTAGGGTGGCTGCCGGTGTCAGGGCCCAGGGAGTGGTGATCTTGTTGCCGCGCGATCTCCTTTGCCCCATCGTGGCACCATTCAGCGTCCCGCCCAGCCCTGTCGAGACGTCCGCGTGGCTATTTGGCGTCTGCGTAACAGGAGACGGCGATGGCTTCCATGGGGAAGCGGACGGGGGTTTCGCCGAAGAGGAGGCGGGTGGCTTCGTCGGCGGCGGCGGTGATGGCGGCCTGGACGGTGGTGGTTTGGGTGAGGGGGCAGTGGACCATGACCTCGTCGTGTTGGAAGAAGACGATTCTGGCGGGGTCGGGGAGGTGGTTGCGGAGGATGGCCATCAGGGTGGCGGCCCATTCGGCGGCGGTGGCCTGGACGACGAAGTTGCGGGTGAACCTGCCGCGGTCGCGGGCCGCGCGGGTGCCCTCGGGGCCGGAGACGAGTTCGCGCCAGCGCGCGGACGGGGGCGGCGAGGTGCGGCCCAGCCAGGATCGCACCAGGCGGCCCTCCTCACCGGCGCGGGCGGCGTCTTCGACGAAGGCGTACGCCTGGGGGAAACGTTGCCGCATCACCGCCAGCAGTTTGGGGGCGTCGCCGCTGGTCCCGCCATACATGGCGGAGAGCATGGCGATCTTGGCGGCGTCGCGCTGGCCGCCGAAGGCCTTGGCCAGCGCGGCGTAGAGATCGATCTCCCCGGCCGCCCTGGCGAGCCCGCCGTCCCCGGCCATGGCGGCGAGCACTCTCGGCTCCAGCTGCGCGGCGTCGGCCACCACCAGGGTCCAGCCCTCGTCGGCGACGATGGCCCGGCGCATCAGTTTCGGAATCTGCAACGCCCCTCCGCCGCTGGTCGCCCACCGCCCGCTGACCACACCGCCGACCACATATTCGGCCCGGAACCGATCCCCCTTCACCCACTGATCAGCCCAGACCCACCCGTGAAAGCTGTAGAGCCGAGCCAGCTCCTTGTACGCCAAGAGTGGTTTCACGCCCGGATGATCAACCTGCTTGAGCACCCAGGACCGCGTGGACGCCACCGTCACCCCCGCCGCCTTGAACGCCTTCACGATCTGCTGTGGCGAATCCGGATTGACCGGCTGCCCGAACGCCGCCGCCACCTCATCGGCCAGTGCCTGCAACTTCGACGGCCGCATCCCGTGCGCCGGCCGGGCCCCCAGCAGCTCGGTCAGCAACGCGTCATGCACGGACTCGCGCCATGGCATCCCGAAGAACCCCATCTCCGCCGCGATCAACGCCCCCGCCGACTCCGCGGCCACCAGCAACCGGAACCGCCCCGGCTCCGCCAGCCGCCCGATCCGCCCAAGCTGATCCCGATAGACCTCCGCCACCAGCTCGGCCTCGTCCACCCCGAACCCGGTCTCCCGAGGCTCAGCCTCGAACAGGATCCCCTGACCTCCCTCGGCCACCGCCTCCCGATCCTCCGGCACGGGCAGCCCATGCAACCGCGCATAAGCCGCCTCAGCCGACCGTGGCTCCCCGAACCGCCCCTCAGCCCCCAGCAACAACCCCTCGGTCAGCGCGACATCATGACACCGCCCAACCCGCACCCCTCGGGCCAGAATCCCCGGATAAACCCTCCGCGCATCCCCCCAAACCCACCGAACCCCACCGGCCCCCCGCTGCCCGACCCCTCCAGCGTCGGCACCCAACTCCACGCCGCCCTGGGAAATCCCCCCACCACCAAGTCCGAGTTCCCGCGCAGCCCTCTCCCGGGGAGCACCCAGCCCCGCAATCCCCTCCCGGGGAGCACCCAATCCCGCAACCCCCTTGCGGAGATCACCCGGCCCTGCAACACCCTCGCGGGGAACACCCAACCCCGGAACCGGCTCCACGGAATCACCCGGGTTGCGATCTCCTCTGGGCCACGCGCGGATCGCCTCGGCCAGATCCGGGACACGTGTGGCGGCGCCGCCCTCAGGCCGGATGGTCCCCCCTGGGCCCTCCGGGTCTCCCGCCACCACCACGTACATGACTCCAGAGTGCCAGGTGGCACCGACAATCCACCGATGATCATCAGCCCACCCAGCGGACGGCGGAACGGATCGTGGTTACCGCAGGGCACCTGCGAGTAGGACGGCTGCGAGAAGAAACAGGACGCTCGTGGGGTAGGAGACCTGTGGGTAGAAACAGGACGCTCGTGGGGTAGGAGACCTGTGGGAAGAAACAGAACGCCTGTGGGAAGAGAATCGGGGACAGGGAAGGCTTATGACCGGGGCGATCGACCAGGCGATAGCGGCCGTGCGAGCCGGGGGCGGCACCGCGCTGGATCTGTCCGGACTCCGGTTCCGCAAACTACGCGAATCTGTGCGTGATCTCACCACGCTGACCCGTCTGGACCTGTCCTCCAACCAGCTCTCCATGCTCCCGGACTGGATCGGCGAGCTCACCGCCCTGACCGAACTCGACCTCCGCGGCAACGCGCTCACCGAACTGCCGCAGACCATCGGGAACCTCACCGCCCTCACCCGGCTCGACCTGCGGGACAACCGGCTGACCGGCCTCCCGGACTCGATCGGGAGCCTGCGCTCTCTCACCGTTCTGGACGCGGCACGCAACAAGCTGACCGCGCTGCCCGACTCGATCGGCGAGCTGACCGCGCTCACCAAACTCGACCTGTGGTCCTGCGATCTCCAAGAGCTCCCCGACTCGATCGGAAAGCTGATCGCCCTCACCGAACTCGATGTGGCGAACAACCAGCTGACCGGACTACCGGACACCATCGGAAACCTGACCTCCCTCAGGAAGCTCAGCGCCTACCGCAACAAGCTGCGCCGGTTGCCGGACTCGATCGGAAGCATCACCTCCCTCACCCGTCTCGAGCTGAGCCTGAACGAGTTGACCGAACTGCCCGAGTCGATCGCGGGCCGCACCGGCCTCGACGTGGGCGGCAACGCGATCGCCGGATACTAAGCCCGTACCAAGACAGCCGAGATAGCCGCCGACCAGGTGACTAGATCACCAGGCGGGCTCTCCTCAGGCCACGGGGAGAGGGATCTTGATTTCGTCTTCCAAGGGTGGGTTGAGTTCCTGGGCGAGGCAGCCGGTGGCGGCGAAGCAGCGGATGCGGAGTTCGTCGCCAGCGATGGACAGGTGGAGGAAGCTTTTGAAGAAGGGTGGGGTGTCCCAGTCGGAGAGTTCGGAGATCCAGCGGTGGAAGAAGCGGCCGACGGGGAGGCTGAGGGGGAAGGGCCAGGCGCCGAGGATGCGGGCGGCCCACTTCATGCGGCTGGTGATGGGGACGGGCTCGGTCATGTCGCGGGGCGGGGTGTTGCCGACGCGTTGGGACATCAGGGCCAGGCCCTGGTCAGGAGTGAGGTAGAGCCATTTCATCCGTAAGCGGCGGCTGTAGAGCAGGCTGTAGAAGGAGAGCGAGTCGCCGCGCAGGGGGTAGCACTTGAAGGCGTCCTCGGGGACGCGGGTGACCCGGGGGATGGTGTGGGTGGCGTGCATGAACGCGCCGCCGCCGCCCGCGACCAGGTACTGGATGACGCGGTCGCCGACCTTGACCGGGAACCGCTGGTAGTTGTGCACGTCGCCGCCGATGGCGGCCAGGTAGTTGTGCTGCGGAGCGGTGACGATCTCGTCCACGGTGCCGCCGCCCTCGATGGGGCAGGGCTTGTAGTCGTCACGGACGTAGATGGGCTTGCCGGTGATGAGGATCTTGGGGCGCGGGTCGGCGGAGACGTGGCGCAGCCATTCGCCCTGCTCGCGGTCGAGGGTGCCGCGGATGCCGGTGTCGATGCCGACGACCAGGAGGCGGCCGAGGTCGAGCACCCAGTACGGCGCCGGTTGCACCGCCTGCTGGGACGGCCGCCCGCGCAGCTTCCAGGCTTCCGCCAGGGCGGGTTCGTCGATCGCCTCAGGCTTCTTCCAGAGCAGACCGCGCAGCCCGGCCGGGGACAGCCGGAAACCCTCCCGCTGCACCTGCAGCGGCTTGGACCCGCAGAACACCCGCATGAACCCGCCGAGCCCGTCATACCAGTCGTGGTTGCCGGGGATGGCGTAGATGGGAGCGTCGTAGTCCTTGAACGGGCGGAAGAACTTGTCGCAGTAGTCGCTCGCCGCGCCGGTCGGGTAGATGACGTCGCTGGCGATGACCGCGAACGAGGTGTCCGCGCCGAGTTTCAGCAGGCCGGGCACGACCGCGTACTGCGAGGCGTCGCCTTCGCCGGTGTCGCCGATGACCAGGAAGGAGAAGTCCTGGCCGACCTCGCGCGTGATCCGGAAGTCGGGGTCGGCGCCGTTCTCCCGCTGGGAGGCCACCCAGCGGCGCCGTACCTCAGCGGAGGGGTCGCCGAAGAGCCCGGCCAGGATCTCGTTCCTGGAGCGCCACAGCGTGCGCGGGTTGAGCCAGGTGAAGGTGTCCTTGCTGGGGCGCAGCGCCTCGAAGGTGCCGATCTGCTGACCGTCCCAGCCCGCGCCCTCCTCGGACACCCGGGACGAACCCTGTTTCCCCCGCGCCGCCGCGACGTCGACCGTGACCATGAACCAATCTTGGCCCTTCCTAGGGGATCAGGACACCCGGGTTGAGAATCCCGTAAGGATCGAGTCGCCCCTTGATCGCGCGGACGATCTCCACGCCGAGGTCGCCGATCTCGCTGGCGTAGGCGGCCCGGTGGTCGCGGCCGACGCCGTGGTGGTGGGAGATGGTGCCGCCGGTGAGGACGATGGCCTTGTTGACGGCCTTCTTGGCACGGTCCCACTGAGCGAGAGGGTCGTCGTCTTGGGCCGCGACCACGGTGAAGTAGAGGGACGCGCCGGTGGCGTACACGTGGGAGACGTGGCACATCACCAGGGGGTCGTCGAGCGTGGCGCGTAGCGCGAGCCGTACGGCGTCGTAGAGGCGTGGTAAGTCCGCCCAGAAGCCCGCGGTCTCCAAAGTCTCCACGGTGGCCCCAGCGGCCAGCAGGGAATCGCGCAGGTATGGCGCGGCGTAACGGCCCTCGTTCCACCGGTCGCCGGGTTCGGTACCCCGATATGTCCCACCAAGTTCGGACAGGATCGCGGCCACGGCCTCGCGCCGGTGAGCCACGTCATCCTCCGAGCCCTCGAATCCGGTGATCATCGCGCAACCCGCCTCGGCCAGGGTGCCGAGTTCGGCGGGGCGGGAGAGCCCGATCATGCTCTCCGTCTCGTCGGCGAGCCGGAACACCGTGGGCAGCGGGCCTTCCTGGGCGATCCGCCGCATCGCCGCCTGACCCGCCGTGAACGAGTCGAACCGCCAGCCTTCGTACACTTTGGCCCGCGGCGCGGTCCTGACCCGCAGCTGGAGGGCGGTGATCACGCCGAACGCGCCCTCGGAGCCGAGGATGACCTGGCGCAGGTCAGGGCCCGCCGCCGACTTGGGGGCCCGGCCGAGTTCGAGGGTGCCGCGCGGGGTGGCCACGGTGAGGCCGACCACCATGTCGTCGAAGCGGCCGTACCCGGCGGAGGCCTGGCCGGAGGAGCGGGCGGCGGCGAAACCGCCGAGGGTGGCGTACTCGAAGGACTGCGGGAAGTGGCCCAGGGTGAGCTCGTGCCTGGCCAGGATCTGCTCGGCCTGGGGGGCGCGCAGGCCGGGCTCGAACTCGGCGATCATGGACACCTTGTCCATGGAGAGCACCCGGTTGAGCCGGGCCAGGTCGAGGGCGATCACGCCGGTGAAGTTGGCCCGGGAGGCGACCAGGCCGCCGACCACGGAGGTGCCGCCGCCGAACGGGACCACCGCCACCCGGTGCTCGGCGCAGAGCTTGAGCAGGTCCAGGATCTCGCTGTGCGAGCCGGGCAGCACGACCGCGTCAGGCGCGTCCAAGCCGTCGCCGGCGCGCATCCGGAGCAGGTCGGGGGTGGACTTGCCGCGGGTGTGCCGGATCCTGGCGTCCTCGTCGCAGCGCACGTGCTCGTCACCGACCAGGGTGCTCAGCCGGGTCATGACCGGCGCGGGGAGCGCCGAGATGGGCAGTTCGACCTCGCCGAAGCTGGCGGGCGGGTTCTCGGGGTCGGTGACGCCCAGCAGGTCGCCGAGGAGCTTGCGGACCTTCGGCGGCAGCTCCCGCGCCTTCGCCGGATCCCCCCATCCCGACCAGAGCATGGGTTCTGTGGCGGAGCTCGGAGTTTCCACGGGGTCCGGCCTTTCGATTAGGTTACCAAAGAGTAATACGCGCGATTGAGGGATGACCATGAACTCGCCGGACTCCTCGCTCAACGCCGCCCGCCGCGCCAGGGAACTGCTGGAGGTGCGGGAGCGGGTGGTGGACGTGCTCGTGGTCGGCCTCGGCGCGACCGGGGCGGGCGTGGCGCTGGACGCGGCCTCGCGCGGGCTCTCCGTGGCCGCCGTCGACGCGTACGACCTGGCGTTCGGCACTTCCCGATGGAGCTCGAAACTGATCCACGGCGGGCTGCGCTATCTGGCCAAGGGGCAGGTCGGGATCGCCAGGGAGAGCGCGGCCGAGCGCGGCATCCTGCTCCGGCACACGGCCCCGCACCTGGTGCAGGCCCATCCGTACCTGCTGCCGCTGACCGGGGACGTGTCCCGGGTCCAGGCCCGGCTGGCGATGACCGGCTACCGGCTCGGCGACGCGCTGCGCGTGACGGCGGGCACGCCGCGGCGGCTGCTGCCGGGTCCGGCTCGGATCCCCGCCGGGCGGGCGCTGGATCTGGTGCCCGCGCTCGACCCCAAGAACCTGCGCGGGGCGCTGCTGTCCTGGGACGGGCGGGTGGCCGACGACGCGCGGCTGGTGCTCGCGATCGCCAGGACCGCCGCCGCGCACGGCGCGCGCGTCCTGACCCGCTGCCGCGCGCTCGCGCTGAGCGGGGACGGCGGGCAGGTACGCGACGAGCTCACCGGCCAGGAGTTCACCATCCGGGCCAAGGCGGTCGTCAACGCCACCGGCGTCTGGGCGGGCGGCCTGGTGCCCGGCGTGGAGCTGCGGCCGTCCCGGGGCACCCACCTGGTCCTGCGCCCGGGCACGCTGGGCACGCTCAGAGCGGGCCTGCACATCCCGATCCCTGGAGCGGGCAACCGTTTCGCCTTGGTCCTCCCGCAACTCGACGGGCGCGTCTACGTGGGCCTCACCGACGAGCCGCTAGACGGACCCGTCCCCGAGATCCCGGAAGCCCCCGAGAGCGACGTGAAGTTCCTCCTAGAGGTCCTGGGCTCGGTCCTGGCCGAGCCGCTGCGCCGGGACCAGGTGGCGGGCGCGTACGCGGGCCTGCGCCCCCTCCTGGCCGCCGGCGGCGGCACGGCCGACCTGTCCCGGCGGCACGCGGTGCTGCACTCCCCCGACGGCGTGGTGACCGTGGTCGGCGGCAAGCTCACCACCTACCGCCGGATGGCCGAGGACGCCGTCGACGCCACCGGCCTGCCCGCGCCGCGCAGCAGGACCGCCCGGCTGCCCCTGGTCGGCGCGACCCAGCGCGGCGACGGCGCCCCGCTCCGGCTGGTGCGGCGGTACGGGTCGGAGGCGACAGCCGTACAGGACCTGATGGCGCGGGAGCCCGAGCTGGCCCGGCCGGTGGTCGAGGGCCTGGCGACCACGCGGGCCGAGCTGGTCTGGGCGGTCCGGCACGAGGGCGCCCTCGACCCGGATGACCTCCTGGATCGCCGGACCAGGATCGGCCTGATCCCCGAGGACCGGGCCGCCGCGCTACCCATTGCGGCGGCGGTCTTCGCCAGCGAGGATTAAAACCCCGGACCGGATCCCGGTATTCGGCAGGTTTGACAGGGCCCACTAAGGTTAGGATTACCTAATTCTGAACGTCGCGCACAGGGGGGCGAACCGGGCATGGCCAATGGGTGCGGGCATCCTGCCGCGCTGCACACCGGCGAAGCGCCCATCCTCGCGAGCGCGACGGTGGGCGCCCGGTTCTGGCTGCTCATCGAGCATTCCGGCCCCTGGGCGGCGTATCTGGACGAGTGCCGCCTGCCGGACAAGGTGCGGGCCCTGATCGACCGCGCGACCGCGCTCGGCGTGCGCCCCCAGCTCATTCGCAGGACCGGCCGCCGCAACGGTTCCGGCGGCCCGCTGCACGTTTTCGCGGGCTCCGCGGTCGGTGCCGAGCCCTGGCTGGCCGAGGGCCATTTCGACGACCCGGACGATCTTGACCTGGACGCACTCGTGCACGGAGTGGTTCCAGAGTCCTGCATACTTGTCAGTGAGCCGGTATTTCTGGTCTGCACGCACGCCAAGCGCAACGCGTGCTGTGCCCGCATTGGACTGCCGCTCGCGAGATTTCTCGACGAGCAACTACCCGGCCAGGTGTGGGAAACCACACATGTTGGCGGCGATCGATACGCCGCTAACCTCGTGTGCTTGCCACACGGGCTTTACTACGGCAGCATGTCTCAGGCTGCTGCGATCGCGGCGGCAAACGCGTACCGGCACGGCGAGGTCGTCCTCGACCGCTTCCGGGGGCGCGCGGGTATCCCTGAGCCATCGCAAGCCGCCGAGCATTTTGTCCGGTCCCACACGGGCGAGCTCTCGGTCGGCGCAGTGGCCGTGGAATCCTCCCGGTCGAATGGCGACACCACGGTGTGCATTGTTGTTCACAATGCCCCCGCTGGATCGTCGCGATTTCGGGTAGTGGTCGAACCTGCGGTGTTCGCGGCACCGTGTGGTCTCGCCTGCGCCGAAGAGATCTCGACCTACAGGTTGGCCGAGCTGAGCTTGCTCACCCCGGCCTTGACCTGAGGCTTCGCCAGGAGCCGGGAACACCACGGGCAGTTATTGCGTTGGATGCAGGGACGCCATAAGCGTCCAATGCGGCACAAACTCTGAAATACCTCTCACCAAAGGTGGTTTCTCATGTCTCAGGTACGTCGGCAGCTCGCCCGCCCCCGCCCCAGTTGGGGTTGGCAGGATGATGCCGCGTGCCGGGGAGAGGACCTTGTGCTGTTCTTCGGCCCCGACGGCGAGCGTCAGCCGGAGCGTGACATCCGCGAGCGCAAGGCCAAGGCCATCTGCGCCGGTTGTCCGGTCCGTGCCGAGTGCCTCGACTACGCCCTGTCTAGGCCGGAGAAGTACGGCACGTGGGGCGGCCTGAACGAGGACGAGCGCGCCTCCGAGCGCCGTCGTCGGATGCGGCGCGCCGCGAGCGCCGGCATCAGCGCCGTCGCGTAAGAACCCCCGGGTCTTTCCACAACGGGTCCGCCCACCCTCCCCGACACGCGTCAGTGGCCCGCTGGGATGTTCCGTACGCCGATCCGGCGGCGGAACACCCAGTAGGTCCACGACTGGTAGATCAGCACCAGCGGCAGGAACAGCACCGCGACCCACGTCATGATCCTCAAGGTCTTGGCGGTGGCCGCGGCATTTGTCGTTGCCAGGCTGTTGGCCGGATTTACGGCCGGCAGCACGTTCGGATAGAGCACCGCGAAAAGCGTCACCGTGACGAGGCCGATGGCCACCGCGGACGCCGTGAACGCCCACCCCTCCCGCCCCACCGCGATCGCCGCCACCGCCAGCGCCCACACGACCACCGCGACGACCCCCAGCGCGATCGACACCGCCGACCCGCCATGGAACTGGCTCCACACCAGGAACCCGGCCACCAGCACCCCCGCCACGAAGCCCGCCTTCAGGGCCAGCGCCCCCGCCTTCTCCCGGATCTCCCCCACCGTCTTCAACGCCAGAAATATCGCCCCATGGGTGACAAATAGCGCCAAAGTAGTAAGGCCGCCGAGCAGCGCGTACGGGTTGAGCAGATCCCAGAAACTCCCCACATAATCGTGCCGCGCGTCCAGCTCCACCCCCCGCACGATGTTCCCGAACGCCACCCCCCACAACACCGCCGGCACGATCGACCCGGCGATGAGACACCAGTCCCACCCCCGCCGCCAGCGCACGCTGTCCCGCTTGGCCCGGTACTCGAACGCCACCCCGCGCACGATCAGCGTCAGCAGGATGACCAGCATCGGCAGGTAGAACCCACTGAACAGCGTCGCGTACCACTCCGGAAACGCCGCGAACATGGCGGCGCCCACCGTGATCAGCCACACCTCGTTGCCGTCCCACACCGGCCCGATCGTGTTGATCATCACCCGGCGTTCGGTGTCGCCGGAGGCCAGGACCGGCAGCAGCGCGCCCACCCCGAAGTCGAACCCCTCCAGGATGAAGTAGCCCATCCACAACACCGCGATCGCGGCGAACCAGACGTCGGTCAGGTCCATCTCAGCTCCGGGTCAGTACGCGAAGGCCAGCGGGCCGTCGTCCTCGGTGGCGGGTTGCTCGGGGGGCGGGTCCTGCCTGCCGTACTTCAGGAGGAGGCGGACCTCGATGACGGCGAGCGCGCCGTACAGGAGGGTGAAGGCGGCCAGGGAGGTCACGACGTGGCCGATGCCGTTGGGCGAGACGCCCGCGGCGGTCTTCATCTGGCCGAACACGATCCAGGGTTGGCGGCCCATCTCGGTGAAGATCCAGGCGAAACTGTTGGCCAGGAACGGCAGGACGACCGCCCAGATCGTCGCCGTCCATACCCATCTGTTCTCAGGCAGCCGACCCCGCCGGGTCAGCCAGAGCATCACCAGCGCGATCAGCACGGCCAGCATCCCGAACCCGATCATGAGCCGGAAGGCCCAGTAGGCCATCGGAATGTAGGGCACATAGTGGCCAGGTCCATAAATTTTCTGATATTGGGCCTGAATGTTGTTGATGCCCAGGACCTTGCCGTCAAAGCTGCCGGTGGCCAGGAACGACAGCAGGCCGGGGACACCGATCGAGAAGATCGGCTCGGAACCGTCCAGGGTGCCGATGGTGAAGAGCGAGAAGGGCGCGGGCTGGGCGGTCTCGTAGAGCGCCTCGGCGGCGGCCATCTTCATCGGCTGGGTCTGCACCATGACCTTGGCCAGGTTGTCGCCGGTGAACAGCATGCCCGTGCCCGTGATGACCGTCACGGCCATGGCCAGCCGCATCGGCATGCGGAACACCGCCACGTTGCGGCGGCGCCTGAGATGCCAGGCCGCGACGCAGGCCATCAGCACGCCGCCGGTCAGCCAGCTGGCCAGCAGCACGTGCGGGAAGGTGGCCAGCGCGACCTTGTTGCCGAACACCGCGCCGAAGTCGGTGAGCTCGGCCCGGGAACCGCGCACGGCGAACCCGACCGGCCACTGCATGAACGAGTTGGCCACCAGGATGGCGTACGCGGAGAGGGCCGAGCCGATCGCGACCAGCCAGATGCAGGCGGCGTGCACCAGCCGCGGCAGGCGATTCCACCCGAAGATCCACAGGCCGAGGAAGACGGACTCCAGGAAGAACGTGAGCAGCGCCTCGATCGCCAGCGGAGCCCCGAAGACATCCCCCACGAAACGCGAGTAGGAGCTCCAGTTCATCCCGAACTGGAACTCCTGCACGATGCCCGTGACCACGCCCATCGCGAAGTTGATCAGAAAGAGCGTGCCGAAGAACTTGGTCGCCCGGAGGTGCGCGGCGTTGCCCGTGCGCAGCCACACCGTCTGCAGGATCGCCACCAGGAACGCCAGGCCGATGGTGACGGGCACGAACAGGAAGTGGTAGACCGTGGTGATCCCAAACTGCCACCGCGCCAGATCCAAAGCGTCCACGAAATCACCGTACGTGACCGTCGATCACCTAACGTCAAGGCGCGCTCTATATCGGAGGTTACGTTGATCGTCGCTGCATATGCCCTGGTAGGCATCGTCGCCGCAATTCACGTCTACATCCTGATCCTGGAAATGTTCCTCTGGACCACCCCCCGCGGCCGCGCCGCCTTCGGCACCACCCCCGACTTCGCCACCCAGTCCCGCGCCCTCGCCGCCAACCAGGGCCTCTACAACGGCTTCCTCGCCGCGGGCCTCATCTGGGGCCTCCTCGGCCGCGACCCCGCCGTCCTCACCTTCTTCCTGGCCTGCGTCATCGTCGCCGGCCTGTACGGCGCCGCCACCGTCAGCCGCCGAATCCTGTACGTCCAGGCGGCCCCCGCCGCACTCGCCCTCGTCCTGGTCCTACTGAGCTGAGCTCCTGGCGAGCAACGACAGCACATCGGCATCCGTGAGCTGGTCGAACGAGATGTAGTGCTGGCCGACGGCCCGGAAGTGGGAGGGCACGGCCAGCACGACGAGTTCGTCGGCCTCGCCGGCCAATGCCTGCACGGTCTGCTTGGCGGCCACCGGAACAGCCAGCGTGACCGTGCCCGGACGCGCGTCGGCCGCGGGTCGGGTATCTCGCTTTCCGGATCGTGTGGTCGTCTGGTCCACGGCGGCCTGGGTGCGCATGATCGTGTGGACCGCGCGGAGGGCGGCCCTGGCGGTGCCGCCGGTGGCGAGGCCGTCGTCGACCACGATGACGTCATGTCCGGCCAGGGGCGGCAGGCCGCGGCCGCCCCGGTAGACCTCGACTCGGCGGGCGAGCTCATCCCGCTCCCGGGCGACGATCACCGCCAGATCCTCCGGCTCCAGCCCGACATGTCGCAGCATGGAGTGATCGAAGACCGGTTCACCGCCCTCGGCGATCGCGCCCAGGCCGAGCTCAGGCTGAACCGGGTGGCCGATCTTCCGGGTGACCAGCACGTCCACGGGCGCGTTCAGCCGCGCCCCGATCGGGACGGCCACCGGCACTCCGCCGCGCGGCAGCGCCAGGACAACCGGGTCGGGCAGCCTCAGGCCGACCATGGCCTCGGCGAGCAGTTCGCCCGCCTCCTCCCGGTCCACGAACGGAAGCGTTATTTCCATCCGAGCCACAACCCTTGACATACCCGACCCAATCACCCGACACGCGTAAAGGCCGTCGTATCCCGCAGCTCCCGGCGCCCGGGTCCGAGGGCGCCGGACTCGATCACGGACGGCTGCGGCCTCGTACGCTCTTGTGGATGATCTTCCATTTGCGGGTTTCCTCGGCCCGGAGGCGGGCGTCGCTGCGGCGGGCCATCCAGGCAGCCTCCCGCTGGAGCTTGAACCAGCTCTCCAGCCGGCGTTCCGGCAGGTCGCCGGAGTCCACGGCGGCCAGCACGGCGCAGGCCGGTTCCGAGGTGTGCGAGCAGTCGCCGAAACGGCAGCCTTCCGCCAGTTCCTCGATGTCGGAGAAGACCAGGTCGACGCCGTCGCTGATGTCGTACAGGCCGACCCGGCGGATGCCGGGGGTGTCGATGATCAAGCCGCCGGCGGGCAGCAGGATCATCTCGCGGTGCACGGTCGTGTGCCGTCCCCGGCCGTCCCCGGCCCGCACCTGCTGCGTCTCCATGACGCCGTCCCCGGCGAGGGCGTTGACGAGCGTCGACTTGCCCGCGCCGGACGGCCCGAGCACGACGGCGGTCTTCGCGCCGTCCAGGTAGGTACGGACCACGTCCACCCCGTCCCCGGTGAGCGAGGACACCGCGTGCACGTCCACGCCGGGCGCGACCCCGGCCACGTCGGCCAGCAGCTCGTCCAGGCCCTGATCGAACAGGTCGGCCTTGGTGATGAGCACCACCGGCGTGCCGCCGCTCTCCCAGGCCAGCGCGACCATGCGCTCGATCCGGCCCAGGTCGGCGAAGTCGCTCGCGTGCATGGACGGCTCGGTGACGAAGACGACGTCGACGTTGGCGGCCAGCACGTGCCCCTGCCCGTCGCCCGACAGGCCGCCCCGGGACACCCGTCCCACCCCGCCCCGGACGAACGCGCTCGACCGCGGCAGCACGTGATCGAGCTCGTACCGCCCTTCCGGCAGGTAGCGCAGCGCCACCCAGTCGCCCACGCAGGGCAACTCGACCGGATTCTCGGCGGAGGCCCGGCGGATCCGGGCGCCGTACTTGGCTTGGTGCTGGCCATCGGCGGCCAGGACTTCGGCCACACCGCGATCGACGCGGGCGACCCGGGCGGGCACCAGGCCCTCAGGAAGCTCGGCGGACTCCTGCCACCCGAGCTTTACAAGATCAAAAGAACCAGAGAATTCTGGCGAGAACAATGGAGGAAACCCTTCGGAAAACCCGGGCCCTCAACTCAGAGGCACACCCGGAGGCTGTTGGACGGCAGGCACGTCAGAAACACCCGCATGTCCTCACCTCCCATTCCTCCACGACCACCCTCGACCGGACGGCCAACGCGAAACACCCTACTGAAAACCTCAACCCGCCAGCAAACAAATTACCCACGACACGCGAACGAGCGCGTCACCGCGCGCACGGGCAACCTGGCCGAACCGCATCGCGGGCGATCCGAGAAGCCCGAGCGTCGGGAGATGGTCCGGCGAGTGGCCAGGGCGGCGCAGGCGAGGCTGATGCGCAGTGCCACCAGCACGCAACCGGCCGAGGTCACGAGTGCCGATCGTGGTCCCTGGCCGCCGCGGCACGCGCACGCGGGCGACGTCAAGGTGAGGATCGTCGAGGTCCGGGCACGCGCGCACGGGCGACCTGGATCGGATTGAGCTCATAGGCCGCCCAGCGGCGCACCAAAACGGATTGAACTCACGAATCGCCCAACGGCGAACACGATCGAGGGTCCGCGAACCACATCTGGAACACGGACCCTCAAAGTTCACGAGCGCCGGAGACCCGGCCACCCTTGGCGCCGGTACGGCGAGAACCAACGCGGACGTAAACGGCGCCGGATAACGGCGAGCAACCGGGAACTCAGCTGAGACCGGGGGCCGGGAAGTGCGAGGTGAGCTCGCGGACCTCGCCGTGGACTCGGGTGATGACGTGCTTGGCCTCGTCCTCGTCCTTCGCCAGAGCGGAGACGACCTGGTCCATCCAGGCGCCGATCTGCCGCATCTCGGCCACGCCCATGCCCCGGCTGGTCACCCCGGCGGTGCCGATCCGGATGCCCGACGGGTCGAACGGCTTGCGCGTGTCGAACGGAACCGTGTTGTAGTTGGTCTCCAGACCGGCCTTGTCCAGGGCCTGGGCGGCCGGCTTGCCGCCGATGCCCTTGGGCGTCAGGTCCATCAGGATCAGGTGGTTGTCGGTGCCACCCGAGACCAGGTCGAAGCCCCGGCTGATCAGCTCCTCCGCCAGGGCCTTCGCGTTCAGCACGACCTGGCGCGCGTAGTCGCGGAAGTCCTCGGTGGCGGCCTCGTGCAGCGCCACCGCGATGGCGGCGGTCGTGTGGTTGTGCGGCCCGCCCTGCAGGCCGGGGAAAACGGCCTTGTTGAGCGCGGTGGCGTGCTCGTCGGAGGTGGCCATCAGCATCGCGCCGCGGGGGCCGCGCAACGTCTTGTGGGTGGTCGTGGAGATCACATCTGCGTGCCCGACCGGCGAGGGATGCGCCCCACCCGCGACCAGGCCGGCGATGTGCGCGATGTCGGCCGCCAGGACCGCTCCGACCTCCTGGGCGATCTCGGCGAACGCCGGGAAGTCGATCGTGCGCGGAATCGCCGTGCCGCCGCAGAAGATCAGCTTGGGGCGTTCCCTGAGGGCGATCTCGCGGACCTCGTCCAGGTCGATCCGGCCGGTGTCCTTACGCACGCCGTACCGCACGGGGTTGAACCATTTGCCGGTGGCGGAGACCGACCAGCCGTGGGTGAGGTGGCCGCCGAACGGCAGGCCCATGCCCATCACCGTGTCGCCGGGCTGCAGGAAGGCCAGATAGATGGCCAGGTTGGCGGGCGAGCCCGAATAGGGCTGGACGTTGGCGTGGTTGACCCCGAACACGGCCTTGGCGCGCTCGATGGCCAAGGCCTCGATCTGGTCGATGACCTGCTGGCCCTCGTAGTAGCGCTTGCCCGGGTAACCCTCGGAGTACTTGTTGGTCAGCACGGTCCCGGTCGCCGCGAGGACGGCCTTGGACACGTAGTTCTCCGAGGCGATCAGCTTGACCGTGTCGGCCTGCCGCCGCTCCTCCGCCTTGATCAGCTCGGCGATCTCCGGATCGACGACGTGCAGCGAGTTCTCAGCCATGGCGCCTTCCTTGTCCACGTTGACAGCCGCGGTGACCCAGGCGCACGGCCTCCGCAGGTTCGCTCCCCGGTGGTGCCCCACCTAGCGACGCGCCCGCAGGGCGACGTCAGCGCCAGTCGCGACCCTGCCACCTTATCGGAGCCGTCCGCGGCGACGGGAGTTACTCCACCCGGCGGCCGGTTCCGGCCAGCGGCCACAACCGGTCAACCTCGGCGTTAAGGGTGGCCCCGATGAGCACGGCCAGCGCGGTGATGTACAGCCACAGCAGCACCGCGATCGGCGCGGCCAGCGACCCGTAGATGGACAGCGGCTGGAACCAGGCGGCCAGCACCTCGCGCAGCACGGCGGCGCACAGGATCCAGATGAGCAGCGCCAGGACCGCCCCCGGGACCTCCCGCCACCAGCGCGTCCGCCTCGGCACGCTGACGTGGTAGAGCATGGTCAGCATCAGCACCGAGCCGACGATCACGACCGGCCAGTAGAGCACCCCGACCAGCCCCTCGTAGCCGGGCAGCGCGTTGGCCAGCAGCGTCGGCCCGATCACCAGGATCGGCATCACCACCAGGCCGATCAGCAGGGCCGCCAGGTAGAGGCCGAACGACATCAGCCGGGTCCTGATGATCCCCCGGGTCTCCCCAAGTCCGTACGCGATGGAGATCAGGTCCACATACACGAACAGCGCGCGGGACCCCGACCACAACGAGAGCAGGAACCCCACCGAGATCAGCGACACCTCGCCCCCGTCGAGCACGTCGCTGAGCAGCGGCTCGACCACGCTCTTCATCGCGTCCGGGCTGAACAGCAGGTCGGCGTTCTGGATCACCGACTGCCGGATGGCGACGATCGTCGCCTCGCCCAGCATGCCGCTCAGATGCCCCAGCACGCCCAGCAGCCCGAGCGCGAACGGCGGCAGCGACAGCAGCGCGAAGAAGGCCGCCTCGCCCGCGAGGCCGGTGACGCGGTAGTTGACGCCCGCCATCGTGGTCGCCTTGACCAGCGACCAGAATCCGCTTCCGGCCAGGCGTTCCATCCCGGCCCGGGCACGCGCCATGCCGAGGCGTGACTTGTGACCCGCAGAGCGGGGCCTACGCGACGGAGCGTCCGTGGACGTCATGGCACCCAACCGTATTCGTGGAATCCTGGGTTCAACCACGGACTACCCGCCGCGGCGGCGAATAGTACGGATCTTTAACAGCCCAGGATACGGTCCCTGACCCAGTGCGGGCATCAACGCTCCCCGAACTTCCGGTCGGTGGGCACCACCTCGCGCCCCAGCGGCATCAACGAGATCGGGATCATCTTCAGATTCGCCCACCCGAACGGGATCCCGATGATCGACACGAAAAGCGGGACGCTCGTGATGATGTGCCCGATCGCCAGCCACCACCCCGCGAAGATCAGCCAGATCACGTTCCCGACGAGCGACGGCGCCCCCGCTCCGGGCTTCGCCACGGTGGTACGCCCGAAGGGCCACAAGACGTATCCAGCGATCCTGAAGGCCGCGATGCCAAAGGGAATGGTCACGATCAGCACGCAGCACACGATTCCCGCGACCACATACCCGAGCGCCATCCAGATCCCACAGAACACCAGCCAGATCACGTTCAGCACGAACCCGAGAACCTTCACGCTCCGACCCTCCCACACCGGCAGGTGAAACCCCATGGGCCGGGCAGGATCCGACACATGATCTGCGAAGCCTGCAAGAACCGGCATCACGACGAGTGCCGGGGCGGTTCCTGGTGCGACTGCCAGCACCAGACAAAACCCCAGAAGCCCAGCGGCTCCGGGCAGCACGAGGAACACGAGCCCGAGCCACCCGTGAACTGGCTGAGGCAGGGCTGACCCGCTTTACATGTGACCATTTGGTCAGACATATTCGCGGTGTGGCGGACCCACCCCCGGCGACCGATAGATGATCAGAGTCCACACTCTGGACCCGAACTTGGACATCTGTGGTACGCGGGGTATCGTTGGGGCATGCCAGCGGATCCGATGCTCGTCGTGCGACGTCACGTCGATCTTCTGCGTGTCCGTAGCGCTATCTGTACTGACGCCCGTTGACCGTCGCCCCTTTCTCTTAATTGTGGGCGCGTGAACAGGCGTCTTTTTGTGTGCCCCCGCACTCGACGGCGAGGCGGGAGGAAAGCCTGCTCACGTGCCGCCCAGTGCCCCAGCTCCTCGGAAAAGGACCAGCCATGAGCACCCCGGCCCGCCCAGGCAACCGGCACCACAAGCGCCCGCGTGGCGAAGGCCAGTGGGCCCTCGGCTACCGGGAGCCGCTGAACAAGAACGAGGAGAACAAGAAGAACGACGACGGCCTCAACGTCCGTCAGCGGATCATCGACATCTACTCCAAGCGCGGCTTCGACTCGATCGACCCCGCCGACCTGCGCGGCCGGATGCGGTGGTACGGGCTGTACACGCAGCGTAAGCCCGGTATCGACGGCGGCAAGACCGCGATCCTGGAGCCGGAGGAGCTGGACGACCGCTACTTCATGCTCCGCATCCGCATCGACGGCGGCCAGCTCAGCCTCCGCCAGCTCCGGGTGATCGCCGACATCTCCAACGAGTTCGGCCGGGGCACCGCCGACATCACCGACCGCCAGAACGTGCAGCTGCACTGGGTCGAGGTGGAGTCGGTCCCGGAGATCTGGCGCCGCCTCGACGAGGTCGGCCTGTCCACCACCGAAGCCTGCGGCGACACCCCCCGCGTGATCCTCGGCTGCCCGCTGGCCGGTGTGGACGTGGACGAGGTCATCGACGGCACCGCCCAGATCGCCGAGATCTACGAGAAGTTCATCGGCGACAAGGCGTTCTCCAACCTGCCGCGCAAGTTCAAGTCGGCGGTCAGCGGCTGCCCCGCGCACTGCACCGTGCACGAGATCAACGACGTGGCCTTCGTCGGTGTCGTCAACGAGGCGGGCGAGCCCGGCTTCGACGCGTGGGTGGGCGGCGGCCTGTCCACCAACCCGATGATCGGCAAGCGTCTCGGCGTGTTCGTCCGCCCCGACCAGGTCGCCGACGTGTACGGCGGCGTGGTCGGCATCTTCCGCGACTACGGCTACCGCCGCCTGCGCCACCGCGCCCGGATCAAGTTCCTGATGAACGACTGGGGCCCCGAACGTTTCCGCGACGTGCTCCAGAAGGACTACCTCGGCTACGAGCTCCCCGACGGCCCCGCGCCCGAGCAGCCCAGAGGCGGCCGCCGCGACCACGTCGGCGTGCACCCCCAGCGGGACGGCAACTTCTACGTCGGCTTCGCCCCCAAGGTCGGCCGCGTGGACGGCGACACCCTGCACCGCGTCGCCGACATCGCCGAACGGCACGGCTCCGACCGGGTCCGCACCACGGTCGAGCAGAAGATGGTCATCCTCGACATCGCCCCCGACCAGGTCGACTCGATCGTGGCCGAGCTGGAGGCCGCCGACCTGCACGTCAACCCGTCCACGTTCCGCCGCCAGACGATGGCCTGCACCGGCATCGAGTACTGCAAGCTCGCGATCGTCGAGACCAAGGCGACCGCGACCACGCTCATCCACGAGCTGGAGAACCGGCTCCCCGACTTCAAGGACCCGCTGACGATCAACGTCAACGGGTGCCCCAACTCCTGTGCCCGCATCCAGGTCGCCGACATCGGCCTGAAGGGCCAGCTCGTCGTCAACGACCGCGGCGAGCAGGTCGAGGGCTTCCAGATCCACCTGGGCGGCTCGCTCGGCGCCACGCCCGGCTTCGGGCGCAAGGTGCGCGGCCTGAAGGCCACCGCCGAGGAGCTTCCCGACTACGTGGAGCGCGTGGTCAGCAACTTCAGCAAGCAGAAGAACGACGGCGAGACCTTCGCCAACTGGGTCCAGCGGGCCGACGAGAGCGACCTCAAGTGAGCGAGCGCGCCGTCCCGTTCTACTGCCCCTACTGCGGCGACGAGGACCTGGAACCCTACGTCTCCGACGAGGAGCCGTACGGCTGGTACTGCCGGGCCTGCGCCCGCGCCTTCCGGGTGAAATTTCTTGGCATAGGCGTGCGGTTCTAACCTCCCACGACGTGATGAGGAGTAATGAGATGACATTGGTGGACATTGAAGTCGGCTTGGAGCGTCAGCGCGGCGTTCTCGACCTGCAGAGCATCGTCGAGTCCGCCGCCGAGTTCCTGGAGGACGCCCCCGCGCGCGAGATCATCCGCTGGGCCGCGGCCACGTTCGGCGACCGCCTCTGTCTGACCTCCTCGATGAGCGACGCCCTGCTGATCGACCTGGTCAGCCGGGTCAAGCCGGGCGTCGACGTGCTTTTCATCGACACGGGCTACCATTTCGCCGAGACCATCGGCACCCGGGACGCGGTCGAGGCCGTCTACCCGGTCAACGTGATCAACGTGACGCCGTCCCGGACGGTCGCCGAGCAGGATCGTGACCTGGGCCCCCGCCTGCATGGCCGCAATCCCGACCTTTGCTGCTTTCTCCGCAAGGTCGAGCCGTTGAACCGGGCGCTGGAGCCGTACCTGGCGTGGGTGTCCGGCATTCGCCGGGACGAGTCCCCGACCCGCGCGAACACCCGCGTGGTCGAATGGGACGCGAAGCGGCAGATGGTGAAGGTCAACCCGATCGCGCGCTGGACCCAGGACGAGGTCGACAACTACATCGCCGACAACGGCGTCCTGATCAACCCGCTGCACTACGACAACTACCCGTCCATCGGCTGCGCCCCCTGCACCCGTCAGGTCGCCCCCGGCGAGGACCCGCGCGCCGGCCGCTGGGCGGGCCTGGGAAAGATCGAATGCGGCATTCACCTGTAGTCCCGCTGGTGGCGGTGGCACACGGGTCCCGCGACCCGCGCGCCGCCGCCGTAGTGGCCACCCTCCTCGATCAGGTACGGCTCGCGCGCCCCGACCTCGACATCCGCACCGCCTATCTGGACCACGCCCCACCCACCCTCGCCAAAGCCCTGGCCACCCTGGACACGGCGGTAGTCCTGCCATTGCTGCTCACGGCGGCGTACCACACCCGCGTCGACATCCCCGCCGCCCTCCGCGAGGCCACCGCCCGCCGCCCGCGCCTGACCGTGCATCTGGGCGACGCCCTCGGCCCGCATCCGCTGCTGACCGCGGCTCTCGAACGCCGCCTGTCCGAGGCCGGAATCCCCCTGGGCGACCCTGACACCGCCGTCGTCCTCGTCTCGGCCGGATCCAGCGACGCTCGCGCCAACGCGACAATCACCCGCCTGGCCACCGAGTGGTCACGCTCCCGCCCCTGGTGGTCGGTCACCCCCGCCTTCGCCTCGGCCACCACCCCCACCCCCGCCACCGAGGTAACCCGCCTCCTCCACACCGGCGCCCCCCGCGTGGTCGTGGCCCCCTACCTCCTGGCCCCCGGCCATTTCGCCGACAAGGTAACCAGGGAAACCCTCTCCGCAGGCGCCCACACAGTGTCCGGCGTCCTCGGCGCCGCCCCCGAACTCACCACCTTGATCCTCACCCGCTACACCGAGGCCCTCCACCGCCGAATCCACATCGCCTCCGCGTAGAACAAGGGCTGAGTGGATTACCAGCGGGAGGGGTCTGGAGGTGGGGTGTAGGGCGGTGGGGGTGGTGGTTGGGGTGGGGAGGGGGGTGGGGGTGTGCCGCGGTGGAGTTGGCGCCAGGCGGCGTGGGCGTCGCGGAGGGCGCCGTGGGCGGGGTTGCCGAGTGCGTCGTCGGCCTGGCGGCGGCGGTCCAGCCACCATTCGCTCCAGGCGGCCCAGGTGCGTTTGATGGGCTCGGCCCGGGAGTCTCCGATGATCTTGATGTCGCCCATGATGGCGTAGCCGCGGACGCGGACGACGGGGACGTTCTGGCCGGGAGGCGCTTCGACGACCTTGACCTTCTTGTCGCCCATGATGGACATGCCGCTGAGCTCGACGTCCACCCCGTCCGGGACGATGATCTTGATGTCGCCCATCACGCTGGTGGCGACGATGTCGACCTCGTTGGTTCTGACCTCGGCCTCGCGCAGATCGAGCACGACGTCGCCCATCACGCAGACGACCCCGATCTCCTGGTCGATCCGCCACTTGCCACGCCGCTTGGTGTCGCCCATGACGGCCACGAACCACTTCCTGGCCTTGCCCTTCGACCTGGACACGGCGGGAAAGGCGGGAGCGGGCCGGTCCATGCCGGCGGGGAGGTCCGCGGTGATCTGCGCCAGTTCGGCGTGCGTCTGGGCGAGATAGGCCGCCTCGGTGCGTTCGGTCAGCTCGGCGAGCGTCAGCCGCCCCTCCACCGACGCGTCCCGCAGCCGCTCGACAACGGCTTCGCGCTCCGCGTCCGACGCGCGCATTCCGCCTGGCTCGTTCATACCCTCGAATCTAGCCTCCCAGTGCCCCCGTCTCGATCCTCCGCAGGGACGATTCCGGCGTCACCCCGCCCGTGGCCTGAGGAGGTTCGCGACTGTGTGACGATGGAATGGTGACAGGCAGTGAGCTGATGGCCGCGGTGGCGGAGGACGACCTGGAACGGGCGCGTGAGTTCCTCCGTCCGGGCATGGACCTGAACCCGGCCCGCGGCACGACCCCGCTCTACGAAGCGGCCGTGCACGGCAACGGCGAGATGATCCGCCTGCTGCTGGAATATGGCGCGGATCCCGACCTGCCCAGTCACGGCGAGGACGAGGGCCTCCCGCTGTGCGCCGCCGCCTGCTGGGACCACGACGAAGCCGTCCGCGCCCTGCTGGACGGCGGCGCGAACCCGGACGCGGCCGAAGGCGGCGGCTGGACGGCGCTGCTCTGGGCCGCGAGTCTCGGCCACCTGGCCACCGTCGACGTCCTGCTGGACGGCGGCGCGACCCCCGACGCGGGCTGTCCGCACACCCCCCTCACCGCCGCCGCCCGATTCGGTGCGTACGGCATCGTCTGGTCCCTCCTCGAACACGGCGCCGACCCCGCCAAACCAGACGAAAGCGGAGCCAGAGCCCTGGAAATCGCCCTAGAGCTATCAGAAACCGACATCGAGGCCCTACTGACCTCCCAGATCGACACGGGCCCCACTTCCAGCGAGATCCGGAACGAATCCAGCAAGATCGGTGTCAGTGAAGGTGCTCCGGCTGAGCGCGTGCAGCGTGAGGGCGCTCAAGGTGAGGGCGATCAAGGTGAGCACATTCACGGTGAGCGCGCTCGGGGCGAGGGCGATTCGCGCGGCGTGATCCTGGTGGTCAGCCGGTCGCACGCTGCCGATGGGACCGAGTTGGTGGAGGTGGAGGCGGGCGGGACACGGCTGGCCATGCAGCGAGGGCATGCCGCGGTGGCCACGATTCTGGAGGATGCGCTGGGCATCCGGACCCCGGTCGCCGAGTTGGTCGCGCGGGCTTTGCCGTACCGGGATCGGGACGCGGATGGGGAGACGTGGTGGGCGGCCGTGCATTCGGTGCAGAACCGGCACGATGATGAGACCTTCCGGGCCGCGGCCGAGTTGTGTGCCTCCTCTGACCCGATGACCAGGGAATTCGGGGTCAATGTGCTGTCGCAGTTCGGCTTCACCGCCGACTCGCGGCCCTATCTGGAGCGGACGCTGCCGGCCCTGCAACGGCTGGCCGAGCGTGAAGCCGATCCCCGGGTGCTGGACTCGGTGCTGAGCGCGCTGGGACAGCAGGGCGACCCTCGCGCGCTCCCCGAGGTCCTGGCCATCATCGGCGGACCTGGGCGCGAGCAGTCCTTCCGCGACCCGATCGCCCTGTGTGCGGTCCTGCCGCCCGGCCACGCCGAGGGCCTGTCCACCCTCATCGCGCTCTCCCAGCACCCCTCCCCCGAGGTCCGCGACTATGCCACCAACGGCCTCGCCAACCTGAACCGCGACGACTTCGACGACCCCCGTATCCTCGAAGCCCTCTCCGCCCGCCTCAGCGACCCCGACCTGAGCACCACCGCCGAGGCCGCCGCGGCGCTGGCCGCCCGCCACGACGGTCGCGCCATCAACGCCATCCACCGCATCCTCTGCGAAACCGATCCCGACGACCCCAACGACGACTACACCCGCGACCTGGCCCTGGAAGCCGCCGCCCACCTCAACCTCGACTTCTCCGACCTGACCCACTAGGAGCATCACGCGGTGAGCAGGGAGCTCCAGTGGGATTCGAGGGCGGCGAAGGTATCGTCGTCGAGGTCGTAGGTGGTGAGGACGAGCATTGAGTTGTCGCCGCTGCCCCGGCCGGCGACCAGGAGGCCGTCGCCCCATTCGGTGACGGTTACGCCGATCTGGTTGGGTGAGCGGTACCAGATCTGGCCGGTCAGGCCATTCGCCGCGTACGGGGTGCCCGGCGGGAGGTCGGCGATGGCGGTGAGGCCGGCCAGGTCGAAGATGTCGGCGGAAGCCGTACCAGAGGTGAAGATGGTGCGGCGGTCGGCGGAGGGGTGGCGTTCGAGGGCGAACTTGAGCTGGTGGATGAAGGTGGTCCAGCCCTCGTTGATGTCGTCGTAGTAGGCGTCCCAGTCGGGGTTTCCGCCTTTGGGGGCGCGGGTCAGCCGGAGGCGGGTCGTGTCGCCGAGGTCGGTGAGCTCGAAGCGGTCGTTGCCCAGGTCCAGCCAACGCTCCTCGGCCGATTCGACCGCGTTCTCCTGGTAGATGACCTCGATCTCCTTGTCGAGGCCGTCGAAATGCCAGCCGTGCCAGCGCCGGATCTCCTCCGGCTCGCGCAGCGCCCGCCACACGGCGTCCACCGGCGCGGCGATGGTGACTTCTACGATGAATCCTTCTTCGCTCATTTCTGATCCTCAGGTCGGGACGGATGCGGCGCCGGATGACCCCCGGCAACCAACCGGTACGGACGCCCGCCGGCGTGGTCGAAACGGGCGACCACTTGAGCCATGGCCGCGGCGAGCTGGTCGGTGAACTCGTGCACGTCGCCCGGTTCGGCGAACCGGACCTCGGCTTCCAGGGTGAAGGTGAGCAACCGGACGCCCTGCCGTTCGGCGTTGGCGTTCATCCGGGCCACGTCCCGGACGGTTCCGGCGGCCACCTCGACGAGATGCTCGGCGGCGTGCCGGTCGGCGATCGCGGTGAACGTGTCCTGGATGAGCATGCCCGGGTCGACCAGGAGGGCGCTGGCGGCGACCTGCATGATCCGCTCCACGCAGCCGCGCCGGGAACGCTCCTCGACGAGCTCGATCAGCCCCGCCCGCTCCAGCATCCGGAAGTGATATCCGACCCGCTGGCGCGGCATGCCCAGCTCAGCGGCCACCTGGGCGGCGGACGCGGGTTCACGCAGCCGATCAAGGATCTGGCGGCGCGGCGGCGACAACGCCAACCGCACCCGCTCCGGCTCATCCATGAGCACCATCTCGGCCATGCGGGCATCGAAGCATTAGACAAATAATTCTGTCAATTGCCGCGATGCCCCAGCGACGTCCGGGCTGGAAAGATCAGGGGCCGGACAGAGCGGGGGCGGCCGTGAGGAGGTCGGCGGCGAGGGCGGCGTCGCCGTCGATGTCCCAGGTGAAGTCGTCGCCGCGCCCGCCAAGCAGGAAGCAGAACTCAACGGCGTCACAAGTGAGGGCGACATCGGTGGATTCGCCCTGGTACGGCTCCGCCACGTGGGACACATCCAGCGGAATGTGCCAGTCGCCGCCACCGGAGCCGGTGAGCGTCAGCCGTACCGACCGGGACGTGGCGTCGAAGCCGGACAGCAGCATGGTCCACGGGACGAGGCGGGCGCAGAAGTCGGCCGCCGGGTGGATGTGTTCGGCGACGGGGTGCGGGAGCCGTACCCCGTTGAAGGTGGCGGCGTCGGCGGTGTGGATCCAGGTTTCGAGCATGCGGGCCAGCAGGTGGTCGCGGATCGCGAAAGGCGCGCCGTTGGTGTCCACGACCTGGTCGGGATCCACCTCAGCTAGCCGGGCGCAGACCACGTCGGCCTGCTCGCGCCAGAATTGGCGGGTTTCCACGGGTGTGCGGTCACGCCCGAAGTCCTGGAGTTCCCGGGTCCTGGCCAGGGCCTCGTTGACGGCGATCGGCGGGCCGAGCACCGGCGCGCCGATGGCGGCGGCGAGCAGACCGTCCTTGGCCGCCAGGTGGGCGACCAGTTCCTGGAGCGTCCAGCCTTCGACGATGACCTGGTCCCAGTGTTCGGCCGAGGCCAGGAGCGCGTCCATCGCGGCGACCCGTCCCGCGTACGGCGCGGCCCAGCCGGGAGCCGCGGGTGCGGGGCGGCGGCGGGAGGCCGCCGCGGCCAGGAGCCGAGCCCGGGACGTGGGCAGCTCTTCGGCCGTCTCGGCCAGAGTGTCCAGATAGAGACGTTCGAGGCTCATCGCCACCCCCTCATGGTTGCTCCCCTCCCAGGGATTCGGCGAGTTTTCGCAGGCCAAGCCGGATACGTGACTTCGCGGTGCCCTCCGGTATGCCGAGTTCATCGGCCACTTGACGATAAGTCCTGCCCCGGTAGTACGCGAGTTCGATCACCTCGCGTAACGCGCCGGGCAGTGTGGTGACCGCGTGCCGCACCCGGATCGCCTCGTCGGCGGCGAGCACGGTATCCTCCAGCTCGTCCGGCCGCTCGTACACGCGCGGCCCGAGCACGCTGACCTTCCGCCGTTCCTCGCTCCTCACATGATCGACCGCGCGCCGATGCGCGATCGTCGCCAGCCAGGCCCGAAGCGAACCCCGTTCGGGATCGTACGCCAGCGGACGTTCCCAGAAGGTGACGAAAACCTCCTGAGCGATGTCCTCGGCGACGACCCGATCGCGGGTGACCCGCACGGCCAGACCGAAAATAAGAGCGGCGAAGCGGTCGTAGAGCTCGCCGAGAGCCGTCTCGTCTCCACCCACGACGCGCTGGTGGAGCAGACGGTCGTCGACAACCGGTGCCTCCACTGGCACCTCCCCTGCTGAGCATCGGTTCGTCCGCGCGACCCGAGCATCGCACTATTCGCGTGAGATGTTGAGATGGATGAAGAGATTACCCGTTTAGGAGGATCAAGTGTCTCATGATGTGATCAATCAGCCCCCGCCGATGATCGGACACGACGTTTCGGCCGATCCTCAACTGCTGGCGGCGCTCGACCGTGAGGGCGCCGGCTGGGCGGGCGGGGAGCTCCGGCAGCTCGGCATCCTCGCGGGCACGGCACGGGCGCAGGAGTGGGGGCGGCTGGCCAACGAGTACCCGCCGGTATTGCGGACGCATGACCGGTATGGGCATCGCATCGATGAGGTGGAATTCCATCCGGCCTGGCACGAATTGATGGCAGTCGCCGTCGAGAACGGGCTGCACGCGACGCCGTGGACGTCGGCCCGGCCCGGGGCGCATGTGGCGCGGGCGGCCAAGTTCTATGTGTGGTCCCAGGTGGAGGCCGGGCATGGGTGCCCGATTTCTATGACGTACGCGTCGGTCGCGGCGTTGCGTCACGCGCCCGCGCTGGCGTCCGAGTGGGAGCCACTGCTGGCTTCGCGGGCGTACGACTTCGGGTTGCGTCCGGCGGCCGAGAAGCGGGGCGTGCTGGCCGGAATGGCGATGACGGAGAAGCAGGGCGGCTCCGACGTACGCGCCGGGACCACCGTGGCCGAACCCCTCGGCGACGGAACCTTCGCCTTGACCGGCCACAAATGGTTCAACTCCGCCCCCATGTGCGACGCGTTCCTGGTCCTCGCGCAAGCTCCTGGTGGGTTGTCCTGCTTCCTGCTCCCCCGCGTACTGCCCGACGGTTCCTTGAACGCGATGCGCCTGATGCGTTTGAAGGACAAACTGGGCAACCGCTCCAACGCCTCCGCCGAAGTCGAGTACTCCCGCGCGATCGCCCACCTCGTCGGCGAAGAAGGCCGCGGCGTACGGACGATCATCGAAATGGTCAACATGACCCGCCTGGACTGCGTGATCGGCTCCGCCGCCGGCATGCGCCTCGGCGTCACCCGCGCCGTCCACCACACCCGCCACCGCCACGCCTTCGGCCGCGCCCTGATCGACCAGCCCCTCATGCGCAACGTCCTGGCCGACCTCATCCTCGAATCCGAGGCCGCCACCATCCTGATGATGCGCCTCGCCGGCGCCACCGACCGCGCCGTCACCGGCTCCGCCCCCGAAGGCCTCTTCCGCCGTACGGCTCTGGCCGCCGCCAAATACTGGATCTGCAAACGCGCCCCCGCCCACGCGGCAGAAGCCCTGGAATGCCTGGGCGGCAACGGCTACGTCGAAGAATCCGGCATGCCCCGCCTGTTCCGCGAATCCCCACTCAACGGCATCTGGGAAGGCTCCGGCAACGTCGCCGCCCTCGACCTCATGCGCGTCCTCACCCGCCAACCCGAAGCCGTCGAAGCCTTCTTCACCGAAGTCTCCCTAGCCGACGACCCCCGCATCGCCACCACCCTCACCGACCTCCAAAAAACCCTCACCACCCACACCGAATCCAACGCCCGCCACATCGCCCAGCAAATGGCCCTCCTCCTCCAAGCCTCCCTACTGGTACGCCACGCCCCCGAACCCCTCGCCGACGCCTTCTGCACCTCCCGCCTATCCGGAAACCACGGCGGAACCTACGGAACCCTGCAGAACGCAGACCTGGACGCAATTATCGACCTTGGGCGCCGCGATCAGCAGGCGGCGACGCCGTGCTGACAGCGGTCAAGGCCAGAGTTCTCTGTCGTTCTCGCTAGTGCACAGAACGCAAGCGGTGTCCAACCATGGGTGCCCGGATCGACGGGAGAAGGCTCTGTGTTCAAAAAGACGAAACGGCAGCGCCCTAAAGGGATCAAACCCGGCTCGCAGCTTTCCGATGCACTTCGGGGGCTTCAACAGAACACCACGACGACCACCCAGCCCGGCGACGACGCCGACACCCCGGGGGACGTCGGCCTGAACCCCACGATCACCACTACGCTGACCAGCAAGTCCGAAGACGACTCCGCGGAGCGCAGTGATCAGGAAGACGGCAACGCCCTTCCCTTCCGGCCACGGGCGCAGAACCGGAACGCGACCAACTGGGCGCAGGCGCCCTTGTCGGTGAAGAAGACCGCCGACCATGAGTTCATCGCCAACGAGTACTACACGTTCTACGACGCCACGACGGGTACCCACAGCGATGCGTACCTGGAGCGGAAGACCGATCTCTACAGCTCCATGAGCAAATTCGACGGCGAGTATCTCAAGAAGCCGATCCACGTGCTGGAGCTCGCGAAGTACTGCATCTCCGGCCTCGAGAGGAACCTGTACACCCTAGAGGCCCAGAACTGGGACGACGACTACGACTCCGCGTTGAAAGGGGCCGACTACTTCCACTTCCGCAACAAGAATGTGCGCTCCGCTCCCTACAACGGGATCGCCCGGCGGATCGTGCTCAACACCAAGTCCCAGCAGCTCAGCATGAAGATGGTCGACGCCCTGATCCCACTGCTTGAGCAGGGCAGCGACGTCAGGGACTTCATTCTGAACTTCAAGGCCTTCCTGGGAGACACACCGCTGGAGGAGATCCCCAAGGCCGACAAGATCGTCATCTATTACAACCCCGACGGCTCCGATCCCCGCAACGACCGCGTGGGCAACCGCATCATCAACGTCATCATCGGCACCATCTCGCGGGGTGATATCGACCCCAGGCTGGCGCCCTTCTACGAGACGATCGTCGATGGACTGGGGTGGGCCGACGAGCAGGGTGGCGCGAGCTTCACCACGATCCGGCAGATGGTGATGGAACAAGTCGTCAAGGAGAACCCATTCGTCACGGACGAGGAGGAGTTCTACACGCTGGTCATGCAGAAGTTCGCCCAGATGGCCATCGATCCCAGCAACACCCACCAGGTGGCCCAGAAGAACCCGATGCCCGGCCCAAAGATCACCTAGGAGCGCGCCCGCTGGAGCCCGTGAGGAGATGTGTACCCGCCGCGGCTCAAGGGCCGTCGAGAAGGCCGTTCTCCTCGGCCCACAGCTTGAAGCCGCCAGGTCGGAACGGCAGATGATACTTGCTGAACAGCAGGTCGTCGGCCAGTTCGGCGACGAGCGGGACAGTCAGCAGGCCGTCTCTGATGGACCAGCACAGCAGCCGCAGTGTGGGGCAGTAGTCGATGTTGAAGGAGGCTGCAGCCTTCCTCGCCGCACCGTCGTCCACGACGGCCGTGGCCCTCATCGTTCTCGCCAAGGCGAGCACCCCCGCCTCACCGATGTTCTTGTCGCCGACGACCAGCAGTTCCGAGAAGTCGGCGAACGCCTCCCTCTCGGCCTGAGATCAGAGCTCGCGGTGTTCGATCCAGTCTGCGGTGAGGGCGGCACCGATGCGCGAATCCTTGGCCTCGCCCTCCATCAGTTCCGCCACGACGACGTCCGGGATGACGGCACGGCGCTTACCGACCACAGCCTTGAGCACGCCTAACCAGTTGTTGGTGGCGAAGGCGCTCAGTGGGCCTGTGTCGAAGACGAACGTCTCGCTCGCAACCTCCATTACGACACGAACTCCCAGATCGCATTCTCTGGCAGTTCCGGCACCGACGGAAGCTCGTCCTCGGTCCACGTGTCGAACAGCAGGTCGACGGCACGGGCGGCAGAGACGTCAGAGCCGCGGTACAGGGAAAGGACTGACTTGACGTACGGCTTGGGCAGGCAGGGCGGTTCAAGTTCGCGCTTAACCACCAGGCCGAGTTCGACGATGTCGGCTCTGCCGGTGCGCACCGACCGGACGAAATTGGCATTGGAGGAAGAGACCAGGCCGATCTCGTGCATAACGGCAATGGCAGGCGGCCTCGGCCCTCGGGACTGGTAAGAGCCAGATCGTGCGCTAAACCCGCTCCCTCATCCGCCCATTCTCGCCGTAGTCTCCGCTCATGCCGATCCGGTACGCCCTCCCGCCCGACGCGGACGTCATGGCCGAGATCACCTGTGCCGCGTTCGCCGAGTTCGAGGACTTCGACGTCACCCGCGAGCAATCCGCCGCCAACTGGCGCCGGAATCTCCTCGGAGAGGCGGCAGAACGGCCTCGGCCGCATCACACCAGGATCGCCGAACTGCCGGACGGGACGGTCATCGGTCTGGTCATGGGCGGCCCGGCGGATCCGGAACTCGGCCTTGACGCCGAGATCTACGCCCTCGCGGTCCGTCCCGGTCATCAGGGCCAGGGCCACGGCCGCGCCCTGCTGCGGGCGGCGGCGGCCGATCTGTGTGCCGACGGGTTCGGCTCGCTGGCGATCAGGGTACTGGCCGTCAACGAACGAGCCCGCCGCTTCTACACCTCCCTGGGCGGAGTCCTCGCGGGCGAGGTGCCACCCTACGAGGTCTTCTACGCCTGGCCGGAAATCGCGGCGCTCCTCTGACCGTGGGCCTAAGGGTCTCAGGTTCGCCAGGCTTCGATGACATCCTGCGGTCGCCATAGGACATCGATAGATCGGTGGTCGACGTCCGGGTTGAGGCCGTTCAGCGAGGAGACGACCAGGCCGGTGGCCAGTGGGTCGTACCCCGGGATCTGGGTGGCGGCGCGGCGCAGTATGTCGAGGTCATGACCGTCGAAAGGGGTGTTCAGCCACTTGATCGAGCCGGCGAAGAAGATTCGGCCCGCGACCGGTGCGCTGTCCGCGCCGACGAGGTCGATCTCGGGGTCGAACTGGCGATTCCACCAGCCGCCGACGGCCGCCACCTCTGGCCACGGCAGGTCCCCTGCCAGCCCGGCGAATTCCAGCGATTCCCTGATCAACGGCTCGACCGCACGGCCGCGCCACGCCGTCCAGCGCCGTTCGACCACCCGGAATGCCGCCTCGTAACGTCCACGGCGGGCCTGTTCGTGCGTCATCCGCAGTATGCCCAGGTAGAGGCGGAGACTGCTGTCAGCCACCCGATAGAGCGCGGGCTTGCTCGGGCGGGTCGACAACGGTTCATCGAGGGCCAGGATCTGCTTCTCCACGGCCAGCTGTCGTAGCAGGGGCGACAACGTGCCCGAAGGCAGCGCGCCCTCGCGACTGCCCGCGGTGGCGGCGATGTTGGCGTGCGTACGGTCACCGGCCCCGATCGCCTCCATGACTCGCCGGGAGGCGTTCGGGTTGGGGAACTCCGCCATCAAAGCCGCCTCAGGCACGCTGAACACGGCGGCGGCGGGGTCGGCGGCCTCCTGCTTCAGGAAATCCATCGCGGGCATGCCATGCGGCCAGGTTCGCACGATGCCGGGCAATCCACCGGAGACCAGAACCGCGTCGATGGCGTCCGGTGCCGCGAGCCCCAGCGCGTCGCCGGTGTCGGCCGGGTTCAACGCCCCCAGGACCAGGTTGTCGGCACGCCCGTAGAAGGGCCGGTCATAGGCGGTCAACCGCTCCATCATGTGCAGATCACTGCCAAGCAGGAGAAGCAGCACCGGCCTCGACGAGAACAGCCGGTCCCAAGCCGTCTGCAATGCCCCATCGAAGAGACTGTCCTGCTCGGAAAGCCAGGGCAGCTCATCTAGCACGATCACACACGGTGTCGGCGGCACCACCGAGGCCAGCGCGCGAAACGCGTCAGGCCAGCTTCCCCCTCCAAGCGCGGGCACCAGTGCCGGATCCGTCGGCAGGGATGACTCCCTCAAATCCGCCAGGAACGACGCGACCGCTTCGACGGGCGAGGCTCCCTTCGTCGCGGTCGAGAAGACGTATGGAACCCCCGCCCGATCACAGAACTCCTGCACCAGCCGGGATTTCCCGACCTGACGTCGCCCCCGCACCGCCACGGCGACGCCCGCACCCGAAGCCTCCACCCGCTGAAGCCTCTTTCCCAGCAGCGACAACTCTGTCTTCCTGCCAATGAAGCCCGCCATCCACGCCCACCTTGGTAGATTGAATCTACGTAGATTCAATCTACCAAGTGCCCAGCAGGACCACCTGAGAGCCAACAGGACGGCGCTGTCATGAAGGGGTGTTCCCGGTCCATCGATCACGCGTGTTCGCCTGGTCGAAGAGGGGAACCTCCCCCAGGCTCTTCGGGAACTGCGCGGTGTGCTCGCCGGTGTCGTCGTAGCCGGTGCTCCGCGGGCGGGACGGGATGCGGGCCTCGACCTCGTGAATCCAGCCAAGCCTGCGGCCGACCCGGACGCGGACCTGATCGCCCTCGCCGAGCCGCTCCCAGTCCTGCTCGCCGATCCCGAACGCCTTGATCCTCTGGTCGCGGCCCTCGTCGATCGCGCACCAGTGGATGTACTTGGCATTGTCCTCCCCCGAGGAGGTCTGGACCCGGCGGAGCCGTACCACCTGGCCCTCGACCATCTCCCCAGTGGCCAGGTCGATGGCGGCGGAGGCCAGGGGAAGCGCGGCCACGGCAAGGCCGGCCGTCCACGCGCCGGGCAGCACCAGCCCGGTGGGCCAGGCGTCGAAGGCCGAGACGATCAGCAGCGCGATCCACGTCCAGAACCCGGTGAACGCGCCTGCGGCCAGCCCACGAAGGATCGTGGGACCCACCGGACGCCCCCAGAGGAGCCGCGACGGGTAGCGCACGTGCACCACATGCCACATACCGCCGTAGTCAGACCAGGCGCGGCGATCGTCGGCCGGGGTGCTGACCGGCAGCCCGGCCACGGCGCGCGGGGCCAGGCCGAGCACCGCCGCGAACGCCAGATGGCGCCCCCAGATCGTGACCGAGGCGGCGGGCTGCTCGGCGAACCGGCCGCCGGACAGGTGCTCGCGGACTCCCAGCCAGTATCTGGCGCGCTGCGCGCCCAACGCCGTGCCGCGCTCGCCGTTCAACCGGCCCATCAGGGTGACGAGCAGAAAGAACATCATGACGGCCGCACCGATCCCCGCGTCGGCCTCAGGGTCGGAGACAGCGGTCGCGATACCGCCCGCCGCTGCGGGCACCACGGCCGCCGCGGTGAGCAGCACGGCGTGCGCCCGGCTCCAGCGAGCCTGCGACAGGCCGCGCGACCGGGCGTCGGCGATCACTTTCCGCCGGAAGCTCCGCCACCAGCGGCGCAGGTCACGCGCTCCCTCGGCGAGGGCCCCCGTCGCCACCACGCCGTCGACCGCCAGGCCGCGCACGTGATCGTAGACGAGCTTCTCGTACGGCCGCAGGTTGCCGGGATCACGGCGGAGCCGTACCAGGGAGAGTTCGGGGCCGACCTCCTCGATCCCGACCACGCCCCTGGCGGCGAGGTCGAGCAGGGTGGCGGAGGAGGCCTCGTCGCACAACCGCCAGCCTCCGGTGATGAGGTCGACGACCGCGGGAGGCTCATCGGCCAGTTCGGCGGTGGCCGGTCCCGCGGCGACATCCGGGTTGCGGGTGGTGTGGGCCAGCGCGAGCAGGAGCAGGAGCCACAGGCCGGTGGCGACGGCCGCGGCAAGCCACAGCGCCATGTCAGAACCGGACCCGCACTGGGCCGCGCTCCTCGTCGGGTGCTCGGAAGTACTCGCGCCGCCTGAACCCGGCCGCCGCCGCGACGATGTTGGCCGGGATGGTCTCGACCGCGTTGTTGTACGCCAGGACGGCGTCGTTGTAGTACTGCCGCGAGTAAGCGATCCGGTTCTCGGTCACCGACAGTTCCTCGGCGAGTTCGCTGAAGTTCCGGCTGGCCTTGAGGTCCGGGTACGCCTCGGCCAGCGCGAACAGGTTCTTGAGGGCACCGGTCAGCAGGTCCTCCGCCGCCGCGTGCTCCTGCGGGGAGCTCGCGCCCACGGCGCGGCCTCGGGCCGCGACCACCGCCTCCAGCGCGCCCCGCTCGTGCGCGGCGTACCCCTTGACGGTCTCCACCAGGTTGGGCACGAGGTCGTGTCGCCGTTTGAGCTGGACGTCGACCTGCGCCCAGGCGTTGTCCACGGCATTGCGCTTGCGGACCAAGCCGTTGTACGCCCCGATGAACAGGACGGCGACGAGGACCACGAGAGCGACGAGGACGATGAGGGAGGTCATGGGACTCCTCGCTGCGGAACATTAAGGACGGTAGAGCGTCCGGTCCCATATGACCAGCACGTGCTTGCACAACACTTGCATCGCCGGGCGCACCGATGCTGATGGGAGTCATCTGACCGCTACTCGGTAGAAACACGGGTGAAACAGGGCGGCGCTGTCATGAAGGGGACTCACTCCGATGGGTGGGGCGCACCTAGGGTTCCGTTCTGGCCGGTGGGCTGGGGGCTGGTCCGAGAGGTGCAGGCGGGCGCCGGAGCGGCGGCCGTTCCACGGCGGGAGAAAAGCCCGGGAGACAGTCATTCCGGCTGCCTCTGTGTATGAGGCTTTCCCGATGAGGAGTGCCCGTGGGACATCTCCACCACAACTACGGACCCGAGGCGCGGAACGCGGTCGAGCGTGAGGCGATGCTGCCCACGACGATGCACGAGCGGGAGATCGCGCGCGGGCTCGAATACGGCCTGCCGGGGGCGGATTCCATTGTGGATCGAAGCATCCCGACGTTCTCCCGGGGGGAGTTGCCGCATTTCGCGGGCATCAACACCTTCCTCAAAGCACCATATGTCGAAGATGTCAGGAAATGCGGCGAGTTCGATGTGGCCATTCTGGGGGCGCCCTTCGATGGGGGCACCACCTATCGGTCGGGAACTCGTTTCGGGCCGCAGGGGATTCGGAAGATATCCGCGTTGTACGGGCCGTACAGCTTCGAGCTGGGGGTTGACCTGCGGGAATCCATTACGATGTGTGATTTGGGGGATATTTTCACCATCCCCGCGAACATCGAGAAGACCTTCGACCAGATCTCGAAGGGCGTCTCGCATGTGTACGGCTCCGGCGCGTTTCCCGTCATTCTCGGGGGCGACCACTCCATCGGCTACCCCACCGTGCGCGGCATCGCCGAACACCATTCCGGAAATATCGGGATCATCCATTTCGATCGGCATGTGGACACCCAGGAAACCGACCTGGACGAGCGCATGCACACCACGCCCTGGTTCCACGCCACCGACATCCCGAATGTCCCCGCCAAGAACCTCGTGCAGATCGGGATCGGCGGCTGGCAGGCGCCCCGGCCGGGGGTGAAGGTCGGGCGCGAGCGCGGGACCACGATCATGACGGTGACCGACTGCGTGGAGATGGGGATCGATCGGGCGGCCGAGCGCGCGCTGGAGGTCGCCTGGGACGGCGCGGAGGCGGTGTGGCTGTCGTTCGACGTGGACTGCCTGGACGCCGCGTTCGTGCCGGGCACCGGCTGGCCCGAGCCGGGCGGGTTCCTGCCGCGTGAGGTGCTGAAGTTCATCCAGCTCATCGCGGACGCCCGGCCGCTGGCCGGGATCGAGGTGGTGGAGTGCTCCCCGCCGTACGACAACGCCGATATCACCTCTCTTATCGCCACCCGCGTGATTTGCGACACCCTCGGGTGCTTGGTCCGCGCGGGCCACCTCCCCAAGAAGAAGGGAGCGGCGTGATGTTCCGTCGCTTACTGCCCGCCCTGGCCGCCCTCGCCCTGTTCGGTACGGCATGCGCCAGCGAACCCGAAGCCACCCCCTCGGCCGCCCCAGCCGCCACGGAGAAGATCACCCTGGGCTTCAGCGCCTGGCCCGGCTGGTTCCCCTGGCAGGTGGCTGCCGAGCAGGGCCTGTTCGAGAAGAACGGCGTGCAGGTGGAGCTGAAGTATTTCGACAGCTACACCGACTCGCTGAACGCGCTGGCCACGGGGACGATCGACGCCAACAGCCAGACGCTGAACGACACGCTGGCCTCGGTCGCGGGCGGCGCCAAGCAGAGCATCGTGCTGGTGAACGACAACTCCACCGGCAACGACCAGATCATCGCGGCGCCCGAGATCAAGACGCTGGCCGACCTGAAGGGGAAGACGGTCGCCGCCGAGCAGGGCACGGTCGATCACTACCTGCTGCTCCTCGCGTTGCGCAAGGCGGGGCTGACCGAGGCGGACGTGCAGTTCACCCCGATGTTGACGGACGCGGCGGCGGCCGCCTTCGTGGCGGGGCAGGTGGACGCGGTGGGCGCGTTCGCGCCGTTCACCTCGACCGCGCTGCAACGGGAGGGCAGCAAGGCGATCGCCACCTCGGCGGACTTCCCGGGCGCGATTCCCGATCATCTGGTGGTGACGAAGGATCTGCTGGGCCGGGATGAGAAGTCGGTGCAGGCTCTGGTCGCGACCTGGTTCGACACGATCGAGTGGATCGCCGCGAACCGGCCGAAAGCGCTGGAGATCATGGCCAAGCGCGGCGGGGTGAGCGTGGCCGACTACGAGACGTACGACAAGGGGACGACGATCTTCAGTTTGGAGCAGAACCGGGAGGCGTTCGCGACCGACCTGCCCGCCCAGGCCAAGCTGATCTCCGACTTCCTGGTGTCGACCAAGCTGGTGGACAGCGCGCCGCCGCTGGACGGCCTGTTCGAGCCCAAGTTCGTCCAGGCAGTCCAGCCGTGACCGGCCTCCGCCCGCCCGACATTTCCCGAAATTTCGTCAGGCGTTCGGGATGGTGAGCGTGCGGTCGGCTCCGCCTGATATCCAGGCGACGCCACGGCGGGTCAAGCTGCTCAAGACCGACGTGTCGCGCCGGACCGCGTGGATCCTGCGGGCGGCCTCGATTCTGGTGCCGCTCGCGGGCTGGTGGGCGCTGAGCGTGAGCGGCCTGGTCGAGGACACGTTCCTGCCGTCCCCGCCCGACGTGTGGGCGGCGGGCCTGACCATGGTGGAGAGCGGCGATCTGCCCGCCGACCTGCTGGCCAGCCTGGGCAGGATCGGGGCGGGCTTCGGCCTGGCCGTGCTGATCTCGGTGCCGCTCGGGTTCGCGATGGGCACGCTGGGGTGGGCGCAGCCGCTGCTGGAGCCGGTGATCGGCATCCTGCGCTACCTGCCCGCCTCGGCGTTCATCCCGCTGCTGATCATCTGGCTCGGCATCGGCGAGACCTCGAAGATCGCCCTGCTCGTGCTCGGGGTGGTCTTCTTCAACACGCTGATGACCGCCGACGTGGTCCGCCAGGTTCCGGCCCGGCTGCTGGAGGTCTCGGCCATCCTCGGCGCCGGCCGCGCCCGGGTGGCCGCGCGGGTCGTCTTCCCGTACGCGCTGCCGGGCATCCTCGACGCGATGCGGGTCAACGCGGCGGCGGCCTGGAACTTCGTGGTGGTGGCCGAACTGATCGCGGCGACCTCCGGGCTCGGCTACCGGATCACCCGGGCGCAACGATTCCTGCAGACCGACCGTATTTTCGCCATCCTCATCGTGATCGGGCTGATCGGCCTGACCATCGACATCACGCTCCGGCTCGTCCGGGCCCGCGTCGGACGGTGGGCGCAATGAGCAATGGTCTGCAACTGGTCGATGTGAGCCGGGAGTACATCGCCGGAATCCCGGTCCTTTCGGGCATCGACCTGGCCATCGAACCCGGCGAGTTCGTCACCGTCGTCGGCGCCAGCGGGTCGGGCAAGTCCACGCTGCTCTGCCTGATCGCCGGGCTGGCCCGCCCGACGACCGGGCAGGTGCTGCTGGACGGCCAAGAGGTGCTGGGCCCCGGGCCGGATCGTGGCATGGCCTTCCAGACGGCCTCGCTCTACCCGTGGCGGAGCGTCGCCCGCAATGTCGCCTTCGGCCTGGAAGCCCTGGGCGTGCCCCGGGCCGAGCGGGACGAGCGGGTGCGGTGGCTGCTCGACGAGGTCGGCCTGACCGCGTTCGCCGGGACACTACCGGGCAAGCTGTCCGGCGGCCAGCAGCAGCGGGTGTCGATCGCCAGGGCGCTGGCCTGCCAGCCGAGGGTGCTCCTGCTCGACGAGCCCTTCGGCGCACTCGACGTCCAGACAAAAGAAGATATGCAGCTGTTCATCCGGCAGATCTGGCAAGACGTCGGCACCACGATCGTCATGGTCACCCACGACGTCGAGGAGGCCGTCTTCCTCGGCCAGCGGGTGCTCGTGCTGTCCAGCGACCCCGGCCGGATCAGCCAGGACATCGCTGTGCGACTGCCCGAGCCACGGACCCTGGAGGTGCGGCGAAGCACCGAGTTCCTGGCGTTGCGGGCCAAGGTGGAGGACCTGGTCAGGGCCGAGCATCGGGCACATCAGGCGCACAACGGGCAGGCTGATTCGTCCTAGCCTGCCCGTTCGACAGCCTGTCAGCTTCTCGGCCATAACAAACAACCGAGCTTGCAGCTCCTCACCGTCGATGGCTTCGACGGTTTGGTCCGCGTACGGCAGCGTGACTCACTGCCCGGCATGGCAAGCCATGCCGCATGTTACGGTGCCGATAACAGATCATGGGGCCGTTCCCCGGCAAGCCGGGTGCGTTCAATCCCGTCACCGCATCACCTACAGTAACAACAAAACCACGTACAGGGAAGCCACTTTTCTCGGGCGCCAATGCTCGAGGCTTCTGGCTAGATCCCGCTGAATTGAAAGGGATATCGACCATGGCGACCACGCGTACCGCGACGACCCAGTGGAAGGGCGCGCTTCTCGACGGCTCCGGCACGGTATCGCTCGACACCTCGGGGGTCGGCACCTTCGATGTGACGTGGGCCTCCCGCTCCCAGGAGGCGAACGGCAAGACCAGCCCGGAGGAGCTGATCGCGGCCGCCCACTCCTCGTGCTTCTCGATGGCGCTGTCGCACGGGCTGGCTCAGGCGGGCACCCCGCCGCAGTCGGTCGAGACCAAGGCGGACGTGACGTTCCAGCCGGGTGAGGGCATCACCGGCATCGTCATCTCCGTCCGGGCGCACGTCCCCGGCATCACCGCCGAGGACTTCCAGGCCGCCGCCGAAACGGCGAAGGCCAACTGCCCGGTCAGCAAGGCCCTCGCCGGGACCACGATCAGCCTGAACGCCGAATTGCTCAGTTAGGACCAGTTCGGCCCCCGTCGCGAGTGACGGGGGCCGTTTCGGTTCTACCGGGCGAGAATGTCGTTCAGGTCGTACGCGATCGGCTTCTCCAGCTGGTCATACGTGCACGACTCCGGCGAACGGTCCGTCCGCCAGCGCCGGAACTGGGCGGTGTGCCGGAAGCGCTCGCCCTCCATGTGGTCGTAGGCCACCTCGATCACCAGCTCGGGCCGCAGCGGAATGAACGACAGATCCTTCTTGGCGTTCCACCGCGACACCGCGCCCGGCAGCCGCTGCCCCTCCGGGCCGCCACCGACGCCGTTGACCGCCCAGGCCGCCCACTCCCCCCACGGATGCTCCGACATCTCCGTGATCCGGTAGGGCGCCAGTTCGGCCACCAGCTCCTCCCGCCGTTTCATCGGGAACGACGCGGAGACGCCCACATGGTGCAGCTTCCCGTCGTCGGAATACAGCCCCAGCAGCAGCGACCCCACGATCGGCCCGCTCTTGTGCTCCCGATACCCGGCGACCACGCAGTCGGCGGTGCGCTCGTGCTTGACCTTGAACATCGTCCGTTTATCCGGCTCGTACGGCAGGCTCCCCGGTTTCACGATGATCCCGTCAAGCCCGGCGCCCTCGAACATCTCAAACCACTCGTTGGCGCGTTCTTCGACGGTGGTGATCGGCGTAAGCCGAACCGAATCGCCAGCCTTGGCGGTGACTTCCTCCAGGCGGGCGCGACGCTCGGCGAACGGGAGGGCCATCAGGTTCTCCTCGCCCACGGCGAGCAGGTCGAAGGCGATGAAGGACGCGGGGGTGCTGTCGGCGAGCAGTTTGACCCGGGAGGCGGCGGGGTGGATGCGCTGCTGGAGGGAGTCGAAGTCGAGGGTCTGCCCGCGCATGATGACGATCTCGCCGTCCACCACGCAGCGGTCGGGCAGCTCGCGCTTGATGGCCTCGACCAGTTCGGGGAAGTAGCGGGTGAACGGGCGTTCGTTGCGGCTGCCCAGGAAGACCTGGTCACCGTCGCGGAACACGATGCATCGGAAGCCATCCCATTTGGGCTCGTAGAAGAGCGAGCCGTTCTGCGGCGGCATGCCTTTGACCGCTTTGGCGAGCATCGGCGAGACCGGCGGCAGCACCGGCAGCGTCAAATCCGAAATTTCCGTCATTATGCGCCCTCCCGGACGTAGCGGCAGAAGAGGAAGCCGTCCTCCTCCAGCACGTGCGCCAAGCCCAGCGCGTGCTGGGCGGCGATGCCGTTGGAGATCCGGGCCGCGTCGCCGCCGATCAGCAGCGGACTGACGGTCAGGCACAGTTCGTCCACCAGACCGGCCGCGGACAGCTGGGCGTTCAGCCGGGGCCCGCCCTCGCACAGGATCCGGCCGAGCCCGCGAGCGCGTAATTCCCTCGTCGCCCGGACCAGGTCCACCCGCTCGTCCCCGGCCACCACGACCTCGGCGGAGCGGGCCGCCTCGCGCCGCCGGTCCTTGGGCGCGGCCTCGGTGGTGAACACGATCGTGCGCGCGGACGGCTCGGTGTCGGCGAACAGCGGGCCGCCGAGATCGAGGTCGAGCCTGCGGGTGACGACCGCGATCGGCGGCGCGGCCGAGCGGCCTACGCGCAGCGCGCGCCAGGATTCGCGCGGCTCGACCGGCCCGTAGCCCTCCACCCGCACGGTCGCCGCGCCCGCCAGGATCACGTCGGCCAGGCCACGCAGCAACCCGAAGATCCGCTTGTCCCCCGCGCCGGACAACCCGCCGGAGACGCCCTTCAGCCAGGCTCCGCCGTCGGCGCTGGACACCATGTTGAGGCGCAGCCACGCGGCTCGCGGATAGCCATACGCGGCGACGAGATCCGGCTCCTCGGTCACGTGAGGATGTATCTGACGCACCTTTCTACAGTGGCACAACGCACCGACAGTCTGGGAGCCCGGCTCGGCCGCCGATCCGGAGGATCCGCCATGTCACTACCCGAGTAACGGTTTAATCTCTCCTGATGCCCGAATGTCAAGATCGGTGTTGGATCGAGGCAGATGTTACCGATGGGTGGGGAGACTTGTCGGAGGGGGCATTCGTGCCGCTTGTCGCTTTGGCGGCGTGGCTCTTGGCCGCGATCGTCGGAATCTACTTACTGTTCATCTGGCTCGGCGGCGGCGGCTTCCGCCGGCAGGCCACCAAGGTCACCCGCTTCCCGACCACGCTGATCTTCAGCCATCCGCTGCTGGCGGTCACCGGGCTCGGCCTGTGGGGCGCATTCCTGATCACCGGGCAGCACTGGTACGCGTGGGTCGCCTTCTTCGTGCTCACCGTGGTCGCGCTGCTCGGTTTCACCATGTTCACCCGATGGCTGGGCGGAGAAGGGCGGCACGCCCGGGGTTCGGAACGGCGATTCCAGCGGCTGGCCGTCCTGCTGCACGGTGTGGCCGGAGTGTCGGCGTTCGTCCTGGTCCTGCTGACGGCCACGCAGATCACGCGCTAGACCGAGCGCAGGATCCGCAGGGATCGGCCGGTGACGTGGACCTCGGAGCCGTAGGTCCACGCCTGGTCGGGGAACGGGTCGTCGCTGACCCGCTCCTCGGCCGTGTCGATCGTGGCCTGCCAGCTGACGCCGTACTCCGCGCCCGGCAGGGTGAACGTCACCGATTCGTGGTGGGCGTTGATCAGCAGCAGGAAGGACTGGTCGGCGATCTTCTCGCCGCGCGGCCCGGGTTCGGTGATCGCGTCGCCGTTGACGAAGACGCCGATGGACTTGGCGTATCCGGCGTGCCAGTCGCCGTGGTCCATCTCCCGGCCCGCGGGGGTGAGCCAGACGATGTCCCGCATGCCCTCGGAGTCCTTGCGGCCGGAGAAGAACCGGCGGCGGCGGAAGACCGGGTGGTCACGGCGGAAGGCGGCGAGGGCCCGGACGAATTCCAGCAGGTCGCTTTCGGTCCTGGCCAGCGACCAGTCCACCCAGGAGAGCTCGTTGTCCTGGCAGTAGGCGTTGTTGTTGCCGTGCTGGGTGCGGCCGAACTCGTCCCCCGCCGTGAGCATCGGCACGCCCTGGGAGACGAACAGGGTGGCCAGGAAGTTACGCCGCTGCCGGCGGCGCAGCCGCACGATCTCCGGATCCTCGACCGGGCCTTCGGCCCCGCAGTTCCAGGACCGGTTGTCGTCGGATCCGTCCCGGTTCTGCTCGGTGTTCGCCTCGTTGTGCTTTCGGTCGTACGACACGAGGTCGTTGAGCGTGAAGCCGTCGTGCGCGGTGACGAAGTTGATCGAGGCGATCGGGCGGCGGCCGCCGGTGGCGTACAGGTCGCTGGAACCGGTGAGGCGGGAGGCGAACTCCGGCATGGTGGCCGAGGCACCCCGCCAGTAGTCCCGGACCGTGTCCCGATATTTCCCGTTCCATTCGGTCCAGAGCGGGGGGAAATTTCCGACCTGGTACCCGCCGGGCCCGACATCCCACGGTTCGGCGATCAACTTCACCTGGGAGATCACCGGGTCCTGCTGGATCAGGTCGAAGAACGCCGACAGCCGGTCCACATCGTGCAGTTCCCTGGCCAGCGCGGCGGCCAGGTCGAACCGGAAACCGTCCACGTGCATCTCCAGGACCCAGTACCGGAGCGAGTCCATGATCAGCTGAAGCGCGTGCGGCGAGCGCACGTTGAGCGAGTTCCCGCATCCGGTGTAATCCAGGTGATACCGCTTGTCCGCGTCCAGCAGCCGGTAGTACGCCGCGTTGTCGATCCCGCGGAACCCGATCGTGGGCCCCATGTGGTCGCCCTCGGCCGTGTGGTTGTAGACCACGTCGAGGATGACCTCGATGCCCGCTTCGTGCAGAGCGCGCACCATGCTCTTGAACTCCAGCACCTGCTCGCCGCGCTGCCCCGCGCTCGAATACCCGTTGTGCGGGGCCAGAAAGGCCATCGTGTTGTAGCCCCAATAGTTGGTCAGCCCGCGCGCCACCAGAAAGTGCTCCGGGACGAACTGGTGCACCGGCATCAGCTCGACGGCCGTCACCCCGATCGACAGCAGATGCTCGATCACCGCCGGATGCGCGAGCCCCGCGTAGGTCCCCCGCTCCCGCTCGGGCACCTGGGGATGGCGCATGGTGAGACCCTTCACATGCGCTTCGTAGATCACCGTCTCGTGGTACGGCGTGCGCGGCGGCCGATCATGCCCCCAGTCGAAGAACGGGTTCACCACGATGTTCTTCGGCATGTACGGCGCCGAATCGTCGCTGTTCAGCCGCCCCGGATCGGCGAGATAGTAGGAGAAGAGCGACTCGTTCCAGCGCACCTCACCCTCGATCGCCTTCGCGTACGGATCGAGCAGCAGCTTCGCCGGGTTGCACCGATGCCCGCGCCGCGGATCGTAGGCGCCGTGCACGCGATAGCCGTACCGCTGGCCGGGCATGACCCCGGGCAGGTAGCCGTGCCAGACGAAGCCATCCATCTCCGGCAGATCCACCCGTGTCTCGGTGAGATCGTCGTCGTAGAGGCACAACTCCACCCGGTCGGCGATTTCGGAGAACACCGAAAATCCCGTGCCCACCCCATCCCAGGTGGCGCCGAGTGGGTACGGCTCTCCAGGCCAGACGTCGCGCATGTATCCCCATTGTCCACTGATGAGCCCCCTTCTGCACCCCGTGAATTTCCCGGTCGATAGTCTGTTTTGTTGGCATCCTCCCCGGCGTGAACGCCGGGGACTCCCCCACGTCGCCGTGGGATTCTTACTGCTTCCTCTACGCCGCATGAGCAGCGTAGGTCGCGGGCGGTGCCAGGTTCGGAATTGCCTCACCTGGTCTTACCCGCCCTCCACAGTCGTTTTCCGTGTCCGCCAGCCCGGCGGCCACCATCTCCTTGTCCTGCTCTCCCCCGGTCGGGGTCACCTCCGCCTGCGCGCGCAGGTGGAGGCCCTCGGCCAGAATGTTCAGCGCGGCGGCGCGGTCGCGGTCG
>NZ_JBDPLV010000200.1:0-1385 GCF_039871605.1 Acrocarpospora sp. B8E8
CCGCGCTGACCGCACGGGTCGCTGACCCGCTGTTCGTCCGGCCCGAACCCAAGGCGAGTTTCGGTGATCTGGTCCGCGGCCTGCTGGCCGACGTTCCGCGCAAGAACTCCTGGCAGTTGTCCGACCATGTCGGGCACTCCACCGCCAACCGCATCGAGCACCTGCTGGATCGGGCGAAATGGGACGTCGATGCCCTGCGTGACCAGGTCCGCGACTACGTGGTCGAGCATCTGGGCCGCACCGACGCCGTGCTGGTGGCCGATGACACCCAGGCGATCAAGAAGGGGAAACGGTCGGTCGGGGTGGCCCGCCAATACTGCGGAGCCACCGGTCAGGTCGAGAACTGCCAGGTCATGCCTATGCTCACCTACGCCTCGGCGGCCGGGCACGCCTTCATCAACCGGCGCTTGTACCTGCCCGGGGACTGGGCCGGCGATCCGGCCCGCCGCGCGGACGCCGGTGTGCCCGAGCAGGTGGTCTTCCGGACCAAACCCGAGCTGGTGATCGACATGCTGGAAGAGGAACGCACCGCCGCCACCCCGTTCCGGTGGCTGACCGCCGACGCCGGCTACGGCCGCGACCCGCAACTGCGCGGCCACTGCCACGATCATCGGATCGGGTACGTGATGGCCGTCCCGATCGATCTCCCGCTGGTTACCGTGGAGGGCCGGGCCGAACCGGCCGGGCACCTGCTGGACCGGCTGCTCGCGTCCGGCCGCCCCGACCTGTGGGAACGCCGTTCCTGCGGGGCCGGGACCAAGGGCAGCCGCCTGTATGACTGGACCAGCGTGTCGGTCACTGTCAAAGACCAGCCGCCCGCCCCCGGTTTCGAGCACCTGCTGGTGATCCGCCGGTCGATCACCGACCCGGCTGACATCGAGTTCTTCCTCGCCCATGCTCCCGCCGGGGCCGCGATCAGCGAGCTCATCACGATCGCCGGGATGCGGTGGACGGTCGAGGAGAACAACGAGCAGGGCAAAGACCTGCTCGGCCTCACCCAGTACCAGGTCCGTAAGTGGACGCCCTGGCACCGGCACGTCACCACCGCGATGCTCGCCCTGGCCTTCCTGGCGGCCACCCGCGCTCGCCTGACCGGCCCCGCCGCCGACGTCCCGGCCGATGCGCCCACCTCAGGCTCGGTGCCCGCAGGCCGGGGAAAAGCGCGTCGCCCCCGGGAGCGGCCCCACTGACCCCCTGGCGGGTGATCCGCCCTTCGGTCGCGGAGATCCGCCGTGTCCTGGCCCGGCTGTTCCTGCCCGCCACCCAGCTCATCGACCACGTGCTGGCCTGGTCGCGGTTCCGGATGGTTCACCAGACCCGGGCGCTGATCAGCCACTACCGGCGACGCGGCGACCCGCTTCCTACTCATCTACGGATGTAGTACC
>NZ_JBDPLV010000201.1:0-1353 GCF_039871605.1 Acrocarpospora sp. B8E8
GTAAATACAGGCAGCTCATCGAGCAGGCCGCGCGTTTGGGACGCGTGCGCTCGTTGGTGTGGCGCAAGTACGGCTCGATAGCCGGCGTCGGCCTGTCCGACCGGATGATCCGCGACCAGTGGATGGCTGACGGAACCGCCTCCACGTTCGGTGTGCTGGCGAACGCCTGGAAGGAGACCGTGCGGGACGCGGTAGCCGACATCAAGGCCGGCCGCGAAGCGGCCAAGGTCAAAGTACGCCGCGCCATCTGCGATGGCGTACCCGACAAGGAGCGGCGGAAGCGGCTGTTCGCCGCGATCAAGCGCGACCGGTGGACAGCTGACCCGTACCTGTCGCGGCTCATGCGCAAGCACTGGCGGCGTGGCCGGAACCGCACCGCGAACCAGATCGTGGTCCGCTCCGACCAGTACCGCGCCTACCGTCTCGCGGAGGGCGGAAACATATGGCTCGCCGTCCCCGGCCTGGAGCGCCGCAGCATGGTCACGATCCCGCTGAACACCGCCGTCGCCCCGACAGGGACGCTGCGGCTGATTCTGCGGGAGGACCGGGTCGAGGTGCACTACGCCATTGAGGACTCCGACCTCAAGTCCTCCAAGCGCCCGTGCGGAACTGCCAAGGTCGGCGTGGACAAGGGATATACCGAAGTCCTCACCGACTCCGGCGGCGGCCACCACGGCACCGAGCTTGGTGACCTGCTGCGGGCCGAGTCGGACTACCTCAAGACGAAGAACGCGCGCAGGGCCAAGATCCGCAGTATCGCGGAGAAAGCACGCGAAGCGGGCGACCAGGCGAAGGCCGACCGCATCCAGTCCAGCAACCTCGGCACGAAGAAACGCGCCAAGCGCCGCCGCGCCTTCGAGGCAACCATCCGGTCGGTCACCTTCATCGCCGTCCACCAGGTCTTCGACAAGGCGAAGCACGTCGTGGCCGAAGATCTCACCCGCTCCTTCCTCTCCCGGAAGAAGCTGGGGAAGAACACCAACCGCCGTCTCGCCGCCTGGACCAAGGGCGTCACGGCTGAGGCGCTCAACAGCGTGTCGGAGCGCAGAGGTTCTGCGCTGACGCTGGTCAACGCGGCCTACACCTCACAAGTCGTCCCTTGCTGCCGGACCCTCGGCAAGCGCTCCGGGGACCGGCTTCACTGCACCAACGGGTGCGGGGCGGTGTGGCAGGCAGATCACGCGGGAGCGATCAACGTCCTGGAACGAGACGGAGACCCCGACATCTCCCTGTACACCCCGCACACGCGGGTCAAGCAGATCATCCAGGAACGGGCCGATCGCCGACGGACCAGACTGCCGGTCCAGGACTCCAGCCCCACCGGGCGGAGAGCGAATTATCCGATCCGAGCAG
>NZ_JBDPLV010000202.1:0-1351 GCF_039871605.1 Acrocarpospora sp. B8E8
TTAGGGAGCATGCGGAAATAAATCCGTTGTCTCGTGATCGGTGATCTAATCGTGTGGTGAAGCTCCGTACGATGGCCGCCGATGAGCGTGAACGCTTGGAGAGCGGGCTGACCCGCCGCTGGCTCGACCTGCGGGAACACCTAGATGAACGATCCCGGCGGTTGTGGCTGGCTGCCGAGGCCCGTTCGCTGGGCTATGGCGGGATCGCGTTCGTCGCCGCGGTGACCCAGGTGACCACGGAGGCCATCGCCGATGGGATGAAGGAGTTGTCCGGCGAAAAACCGCTGGCGGACGGGGTACGCCGCCCGGGTGGGGGCCGCAAGAAGGCCGAGGACAACGATCCGGCTCTGCCGGTGGCGCTGGATGCGCTGGTCGAGCCGGTGACCAGGGGCGATCCGATGTCTCCGCTGCGGTGGACGAGCAAGTCCCTGGTCAAGCTGGCTGGGGAGTTGTCGGCGGGTGGGCATCGGGTCAGTGCCGCTGTCGTGCGCAGGCTGCTAGGTGAGGCCGGGTACAGCCTGCAGGCCAACGCCAAGACGATCGAGGGTGCCCAGAGCCCGGACCGTGATCCGCAATTCCAGCACATCCATGACTTGGTGGTCGCCGCGCTGGCCGCCGGGCGGCCGGTGATCAGCGTGGACACCAAGAAGAAAGAGTTGGTCGGGCCGTACAAGAACGGCGGCCGGGAATGGCGGCCTGAAGGCGAGCCCGAGCGGGTACGCGTTCATGACTTCATCGACAAGCAGCTCGGCAAGGCCGTTCCGTACGGGGTGTATGACGTGGGCGCGAACGCGGGGTGGGTGAGTGTGGGCACCGACCACGACACGGCGGCGTTCGCGGTTAACACCATCCGTTCTTGGTGGGACCGGGTAGGGCGGGTGTCCTACCCGGGTGCAGCCGATCTGCTGATCACCGCTGACTGCGGCGGGTCGAACGGTAACCGGGTCCGGCTGTGGAAGAGGGAACTGGCGGCGTTCGCGGCGGAGACCGGGCTGACCGTCCGGCTGGCGCATCTGCCGCCGGGCACCTCCAAATGGAACCGGATCGAGCACAAACTGTTCAGCTTCATCTCGATGAATTGGAGGGGCAGGCCTCTGACCAGTCACGAGGTCATCGTCAACACCATCAGCGCGACCACGACCATCAGCGGGCTGACGGTCACCGCCGAACTGGACACCGCGCCCTACCCCAAGGGCATCAAAGTCTCCGACCGGGAGATGCGGGATTTGGAGACGACCAGGATCACTCGGCACGCGTTCCGCCCGGACTGGAACTACACCATCCACCCGGCTACCACATCGAAGATCACGGTCGAGCCAGCCTGAGGCGTTATTTCAGGCTGAGCTCTTAG
>NZ_JBDPLV010000203.1:0-1322 GCF_039871605.1 Acrocarpospora sp. B8E8
CCGAAGCCCGTGGCCCAACCCACTTGTGGGGGGGAGCGGTCGAAGGTGGGGCTGGCGATTGGGACGAAGTCGTAACAAGGTAGCCGTACCGGAAGGTGCGGCTGGATCACCTCCTTTCTAAGGAGCATCAGGTTCCTGAGGGTTCACCCTTTCAGGGACCCAGTCGCGGTCACCAGCGGATGTCTGGTGCGCGGCTTGCTCATTAGTGGAGCACTGGCTATTCGGTTCGGTTGGATCGCTGCCGGGCTAGTACCGTCTTGGTTTCCCCTTCTTCACGGAGGGGGTGTCGGGGAGTGGGAACGTCTGGGTCGGGGGTTTGGCTGGGTCGGGCACACTGTTGGGTCCTGAGGAAACGGACCGTTCGGCACTCAGGCCACCGTTGGGTGGCCTGAGTGTTGAGAGCCCTCGGTTTCGGGGGTTGGTGTTTCTTCTGGACGGGACCAGCCTTCTGCCATACCGGTTCCATTGCCCTGGTTGGGGTTGTGGGGTGTTTGGTGGCGGGTCTGTGCTGGTCGGCTGTTTGTTGTTTGTGAATTGCATAGTGGACGCGAGCATCTTTGTGGCCAAGTTTTTTAGGGCACACGGTGGATGCCTTGGCATCAGGAGCCGATGAAGGACGTGGGAGGCTGCGTTAAGCCTCGGGGAGTCGCCAACCAGACGTTGATCCGGGGATGTCCGAATGGGGAAACCTAGCACCAGTCATGTGGTGTTGCCTCCGCTTGAATGTATAGGGCGGTTGGTGGTAACGCGGGGAAGTGAAACATCTCAGTACCCGTAGGAAGAGAAAACAATAGTGATTCCGTGAGTAGTGGTGAGCGAAAGCGGATGAGGCTAAACCGTATGCGTGTGATAGCCGGCAGGTGTTGCGCATGTGGGGTTGTGGGACCCTCTGGTGGTTGCTGCCGTGACCACAGACAGTGAGAAATCAGCGGGGTAGTCGAAAGCTCTGGGAAGGGCTGCCGTAGACCGTGAGAGCCGGGTAGGCGAAACTTTGTTGACTGTTTGAGGGGATCCCAAGTAGCACGGGGCTCGAGGAATCCTGTGTGAATCTGCCAGGACCACCTGGTAAGCCTAAATACTCCCTGGTGACCGATAGTGGACAAGTACCGTGAGGGAAAGGTGAAAAGCGCCCCGGTGAGGGGTCGTGAAATAGTACCTGAAACCGTGTGCCTACAAGCCGTAGGAGCGTACATGGCCTTCGGGTTGTGTGTGATGTGACTGCGTGCCTTTTGAAGAATGAGCCTGCGAGTTATGGTGTGTGGCGAGGTTAACCCGTGTGGGGGAGCCGTAGCGAAAGCGAGTCTGAATAGGGCGTTTGAGTC
>NZ_JBDPLV010000204.1:0-1277 GCF_039871605.1 Acrocarpospora sp. B8E8
CCCCCCAGGAGGACGCGCGTGCGGCCGGTTCCCAACGGACTCGCGGACATCCCCGCCGACCAGGCCACAGTCCGCAGGTCCAACCTCTCCCTGGTGCTGCGGCACCTGCGCGAGCACGGGCCACAGTCCAGATCCGCGGTCGCCGCCGCCACCGGGCTCAACAAGACCACCGTGACCAGCCTGGTCGGCGAACTACGCGCCCGCGGACTGATCAGAGAGAACGGCCCCCAGCACGCCGGCGCGGTAGGCCGCCCCGGACTGGCCCTCACCCTCGACGGCACCAGAGTCGGCGCGCTGGGCCTGGAGATAAACGTGGACTACATCGCGGCCTTCGCCACCGACCTGGGCGGGCGGGTCCTCATCGACCGCCGGGTCGGCTTCGACGCGATGGGCTGCGACCCCGAACGCTCGCTGGACGAACTGGCCAGGCTCGCCCGCGAGGCCCTGGCCGAACTCAGCCTGCTCGGCATCCACGTAGCCGGGATCACCGTCGCCGTACCCGGCCTCATCGACGGCGCCAACGGCATCGTGCACGTGGCCCCCAACCTCGGCTGGTACGGCGTGCCCGTGGCCGAACGCCTCTCCTGGGACCTGGCCCCCCACATCGCCCCCACCATCCCGGTGACCGTGGTCAACGACGCCAACCTGGCCGCCCTCGCCGAATTCACCAGCGGCGTCGCGGCCGGCACCACCGACCTGGTCTACCTCACCGGAGAAGTCGGCGTCGGCGGCGGCATCATCGCCGGCGGCCGGCTGCTCGGCGGCGCCGACGGCTTCGCCGGCGAAGTCGGCCACGTCATGGTCGACTCCGCCGGCGAGCGATGCGGCTGCGGCCGCACCGGCTGCTGGGAGACCAAGGTGGGTCTCGCGGCACTGGTCCGCATGGTCACCCCCGACCACGCCTACGGCGTGCCGGACGGGATCGTCCGCGACCCCGAGGAACGGCTCGCCGAGATCGAACGACGCCAAGCCGAAGGCGACCCCCAAGTCGTCCACGCCCTCGCCGAAGTCGGCCGCTGGCTGGGCCTCGGCTCGGCCACCCTGGTCCGCCTGTTCAACCCCCGCGTGATCGTCGTCGGCGGCTACTTCGCCCGCCTCGCCGAACACCTGCTCCCCCGCGCCCAGGCCGAACTCACCCGGCTCGGCGTGACCGGGACCGTGGCGCACTGCACCTTCGTCGCCTCCGACCTCGGCTTCGGCGCCGCGTCCCGGGGCGCGGCCGGAGTCGTCGTGGACCGGGTGCTGGCCGACCCGACCGCGATCGAGATCCTTCCACC
>NZ_JBDPLV010000205.1:0-1230 GCF_039871605.1 Acrocarpospora sp. B8E8
GCCCTGAAGGACGGGGATTCCTGGCTCAAGCTGCCTGCCGGGACGACGTCCCGGCAGGTCTTACGCCATCAACACCAGCCGGGGCCAGACCAGCCCGGGCGAGCATCACGTAGGCGGAGTTCTTGTCCCTGGGAGAGGAGAATCCGCACGCGGTACACGCGTAGGTACGTTCGGAAAGGGGAAGTGCGTGCTTGGTTCTCGCTCCGCACTGCGCACAGTCCATCGTGGTGTGCGCGGGGTGCACGAGGCGGACGTCCCGCCCGTGCTTGCGGCCCATCTCGATCAGTGCCCGCTTGGTGGCGCCGATCGCCGCGTCGGCGGCCTTCCTGGCCATGGTGGTCTTGGCGAGGAACTTCGGCCGGAAGTCCTCCACCGCGATGGCGTCGTGGTCGCGAACCACCTTCCTGGCCCACTTGCGGCCGGTGTCGGTCCGCTGGCGGGCCACCTTCTTGTGCAGCCGGGCAACCTGCCGCTGCGCCTTTCGGTAGCCCTTGGACTGCGCCTTGCCCTTGGGCCGCCGGCGGCGCGCCATCATCCGCTGGTACCGGGCGAGCTTGCATGCGGCGTTCTTGCCGTGCTCGGCATGCGGAAGGTCGTAGGCGTCGGAGGTGGTGGTGGCGGTCTCCTTGACGCCCCAGTCGACGCCGATCACGCGGCCGGTGGCGGGCAGCGGCCGCACCTGGGCCGCAACCACGAAGCTCGCGTACCAGTGGCCGACACTGTCACGGTACACGCGCACCGAGGACGGCTGCGCGGGCAGCTCCCGCGACCACACCACGGTCACGGCGATCCCGCCCGCCAGGTGCAGACGGCCGCCGGTCAGCCGAAACCCGTTACGGGTGTAGTTCAGCGTCGGATCCGACCCGCGTTTCTTCTTGTATCTCGGCATCCCGGCCCGCTGCCTGATCGGCAGCCGGTCCTTGATGTCCTTCAAGGCTTTGGCACGGGACTTGCCGAAGTCCCGGATGATCTGCTGCTGCGGGACCGAGGATCCCTGGGCCAGCCACGGTGTGCGGGCGCGGGCCTCGGTCAGCATCTGGTCCAATCGTGCCGGACCGCAGGTCAGCTTGGCCTGGCCCGCGGGCAGGTTCTGGTTGACGGCGTAGACCTGCTTGGACTTGGCGACGGACTCGTTCCAGACCCACCGGCAGCGCGCCCACTCGGCTTCCAGCGCGGCAAGCGCGGCCTGGGACACACGCAACCGGTAGGTGTACCGAGCGTGCCCGGCAT
>NZ_JBDPLV010000206.1:0-1199 GCF_039871605.1 Acrocarpospora sp. B8E8
CTACAGAGCTTGAAGTGCTAGCAATTGGCGATGGTACAAACACGTAACGCTACAGGTGAGTTACATCGTCGTATTTCAGCAGTACAACACTTCTGTGCGGTACCCCGACGGTGGCGGCCTGTCCGCCAAGGCACGGGCTCAGCGCGAGCAGGTCCGCTTCACGGCAGCGGACATGTACCAGCGTGGCATGACCCCGCCCCAGGTCGCCCGCGCGCTGCGGGTCACCCCCAGTTCGGCCAACGCCTGGCACCGCGCCTGGACCAACGGCGGCAAACAGGCCCTGGCCTCCAAGGGCCCCGGCGGATCCATCTGCCGCCTCGGCGACCGGCAACTCCTCACCCTGGAGGCCGAACTCGACCGGGGACCCGCCGCCCACGGCTGGGACGACCAGCGCTGGACCCTGGCCCGCGTCACCAGGTTGATCAAGGAGCTGTTCCGCATCGACTACACCCCACGCGGAGTGTCCTACCTGCTGCACCGCATCGGCTGGAGCCCGCAGGCCCCCGCACGCCGCGCCGCCGAACGCGACGAAGAGGCGATCACCACCTGGGTGAAGGAGACCTGGCCGCATATAAAAGGCAGGCCGCCGACCGCGGCGCCTGGATCATCTTCGCCGACGAATCGGGGCAAAGCCTCCGCCCGCCGAAAGGGCGCACCTGGGCACGGCGCGGGCAAACCCCGATCGTGACGGTGTCCGGCAAGGGCTCCGGCCGGGTCTCGATCGCCGGCCTGCTCTGCCTCAAGCCCGGCCGGCGCACGCGCCTCATCTACCGGACGATCAGCTACCACGGCCGCAAAAACGAGCGGAAAGGCTTCGGCGTCCGCGACTTCAAGCTCCTGCTCCAAGCCGCCCACCAGCAGTTACGCGGCCCACTGGTGATCGTGTGGGACAACCTGCCCGCTCATGTCAGCGCCGAGATGCGCACCTTCGTCGACGAGCACGACTGGCTGACGGTCTTCCGGCTCCCCGGCTACGCTCCCGAACTCAACCCTGCCGAAGGCATCTGGGCCAACCTCAAGGGCCACCTGGCCAACCTGGCCGTCCGCGGCGGCGTCGACCACCTCGCCGCCGTCATCAAGCACCACCTCAAGCGGCTGCAATACCGACCCGGCCTGCTCGACGCCATCATCGCCCAGACCGAACTGATCCTCGAACCCGAACCACCGTAACCCGAGAAGCCAGCCTTTCAACCTCTGTA
>NZ_JBDPLV010000207.1:0-1158 GCF_039871605.1 Acrocarpospora sp. B8E8
CCGGCCTTCAGGCCGGGGAGGAATCGGGAGCGGGAGGGCCGCCGAGGCCCGAGCGTGCCCTGACCGGTCAGTCACTGTGATCAGCTTCTTTCTGGGGGGTGTAGCCGTAGCCGTCCGCCCGCTGGAGGGCGCGGACGTGCTTGTGGTTGATCCCGGTGACGCGGCCGTGCCGGGTGGTGATGTCGAACGAGCCGGAGGAGCGAACCAGGACCCGTCCTGTGTGGACCCCGGTTCTCTTGCCCTTCGGTACGTTCGCCCGGACCAGATCGCCGGTTTGGAAACCGTGGTGCAGTTTGATCCGTGGCCGGGTCAAGCGGGGGAACCCGTACTTGTCGGAGGTGGTGCGGGCGTATGAGCCGCGCCCGGTCGCCTTCACCACCAGGACCACGCTCGGCCAGCCGGTCACCGCGTCTAGGTGGCCGACGTGCAGCGCGTCCAAGGTGTGCGATTTCGGGGCGCCGGTGTGGGACCGGTTCCACTTGGTTCGCCCACCCGAACCGGTGGCCACGGGCAGACCGGTGGCGGTCAGCGCCCGCCACAACGCCCACCTGGTCGAGTTGACCGCCGCCGCGTCCCGCAATGGCGCCTTCGCTTGCTTGAGAATCTCCGCCAGGAGGGCTGGTTTGCCCTCCAAGAACTCCTCAACAGGTGTCGCGTTCTTGGTCTGGTTGCACGGAACGCATGCCACGGCGAGGTTGGAGATGCGGTCGGAGCCGTCCCGGCTGCGCGGGCGGACGTGGTCGATGTTCAGCGGCACGCCGGTCGCGCCGCAGTACGCGCACGTGCGTTTCCACTTGGCCAGCAGGTACTCCCGCACCTCGTACCCAGCCAGAGTGCCCTGCTGGTACTCCACTCCTTCCAAGGGTTTGCCCGCTGACAGGGCGTGGGTGTCGAACGCCACCAGCTCCATGTGGACAGCTCGGACCGGAACCCAGCGTGACAGCCGGGTCACCCACGACATGGTCGTCTCCACACGGTGCCGCAGAGACGGGGCGAGCCAGCTCTTCGGCTTTGTGCGGTTGGAGAAGCGGGGGGCGCGGTAGCGCAGATTCTTCGACCGGCGTCGCCGCCGGTGGCTCGAACGTGCACTGAGCTTGTCGCGGATCTGCCCGCCTCGGTGATCAAGTTGGAACGAGTACATGCCGGTGCGACTCCCGC
>NZ_JBDPLV010000208.1:0-1099 GCF_039871605.1 Acrocarpospora sp. B8E8
GCGATTGGCGCGTTACGCCTGCTCAACTTCACCAACATCGCCGATGGAACCCGATGGGCACGCGACAACTTCGAACACCCACTGATCGCTCTCGGTCTCACGATGTGAGAACGCATTCAGCCCTGTGCGGTAATGTCTCCGGGCCAGAGAGCGACAACTCTCGCATGCCCTCGCTCAGGCCATAGATCGCCTCGGCGACGAGATCATCATTGTGCGATGTCAGCGTGTCTATCCACGCTCCTCTCGACCTCGCCAGCAGTAGCAAGCGAATCCGGCTCGAACCCAAGCGAGCAAGGGTGCTCAGCATCTCGCCCACCCGCAACGTGTCACCTTCGGCCTCGTCAACGACGATCAGCACCCGTGTTCCCAACCGCGCGATATGAGCGGCGTCCTCCGCGGTCGCATGTTCCGAAATCACGCCCGCCCACCAGCCGTCTGCCGACAGTCGCTGCGACAAGTAGTGAGCCAACCGGGACTTTCCCTGCCCAGCCTGTCCCGTGACGAGAAAAACGGATATGCGCTCCGGGCTATCAGCCCAAGCCGTCAGCGCGTTCAGTTCGGCAGCCCGGCCCAAGAAGGGCACAATACCGTGGTCCGACCGGAGTAATCGGCTTGGTGGCACCGTATCGTCGAGTTCCACCGGCTTCTCAAAGAACCTATTCGCAGTGAGTCGTGGCACGCCTTCGCGAAGCCTGCGTACCAGATATGGCAGATCGGGATCGGAGTGGCGACTTTGGAAGCGAACCGCCTGGCAATCGGCGAGCTCCTCCAGGGCTGCCGGTAGGTCGGCAGAGGTTGGTCGCTTCGCGTCCGTGAGGATCACCGGGATCACCGGGATCTTGGCCTTGAGCGCGATGGCGATCTCCTGGTGCACCCAATCATCGGGTCGGTCGATGGGCCGACTGCCGTGTTCGTCAGCGGGACCAGCCCATTGAGGCCCGATGATCGCGACCAGCGCACAGGAGTTGTCCAGGTACTACATCCGTAGATGAGTAGGAAGCGGGTCGCCGCGTCGCCGGTAGTGGCTGATCAGCGCCCGGGTCTGGTGAACCATCCGGAACCGCGACCAGGCCAGCACGTGGTCGATGAGCTGGGTGGC
>NZ_JBDPLV010000209.1:0-1097 GCF_039871605.1 Acrocarpospora sp. B8E8
CGGCACCGACGAGCGCGAAGAAGACGTCCTCGAGGGTCGGCTGCTTCTCGACGTATTCGACCTTGGCGGGCGGGAGCAGCTGCTTGAGCTCGGCCAGGGTGCCGTTCACGAGGATCCGGCCCTCGTGCAGGATCGCGATCCGGTCGGCGAGTTGTTCGGCCTCGTCCAGATACTGCGTCGTGAGCAGCACCGTGGTACCCCGGCCGGCGAGTTCCCTGACGGCCTGCCACACCTCGATACGCGCCTGGGGGTCCAGCCCGGTCGTCGGCTCGTCGAGGAAGATGACCGGCGGACTCCCGATGAGGCTCATCGCGATGTCCAGGCGGCGGCGCATGCCACCCGAATACGTCGACACCTTCCGCGCGCCCGCGTCGGTCAGCGAGAAACGAGCGAGCAGATCGTCCGCGATCTTGCCGGGATCCTTGAGGTGCCGCAACCGGGCGACCAGCACGAGATTCTCCCGCCCGCTGAGGATCTCGTCGACGGCGGCGAACTGTCCGGTGAGGCTGATGGACTCCCGAACGTTCGCCGGTTGCGTGGCGACGTCCAAGCCGTTGACGCTGGCGGTCCCCGCGTCGGCCTTGAGCAGCGTGGACAGGATCTTCACCACCGTGGTCTTGCCCGCCCCGTTCGAGCCGAGCAGAGCGAAAATGCTGCCCCGCGCCACCGCGAAGTCCACGCCGCGCAACACCCGCAGCTCCTTGTACGACTTCTCCAGGCCCTGCACATGGATTACGTGCTGTGTCGTCATCAGACCGTCCCGTCCTCTTTCCTGATGTCTTCGCCGGCGGCGCGCTCGATGGCGCTGGTGAACCGCTCCCGCTCCCGCCTGATGTACCGCCCCACCGAGTAGTTCTGGACGAACGCCTCGACGAACTCCACGGGGTCCGCCCCGAAGATCTCGCGGATCGGGATTGCGTCCGCCGCGCTCCGCTCGAACAGATCGGCAAGGTCCTCCAACATCGACGCCGCGTCGGCGCCGTCCCCCGGCCCGAAATGCATCAGGTACCGCTCCAGCGCTTCGACCGCCGTGCGATAGTTCTCGGGAAGCCGTCTGACCCGCGCCTTGTACTGCCGCCAGCGCCTCTTGTCCTCCA
>NZ_JBDPLV010000021.1:0-158903 GCF_039871605.1 Acrocarpospora sp. B8E8
ACGCGATTGGCGCGTTACGCCTGCTCAACTTCACCAACATCGCCGATGGAACCCGATGGGCACGCGACAACTTCGAACACCCACTGATCGCTCTCGGTCTCACGATGTGAGAACGCATTCAGCCCTGACGCTCGGCGTTCCTGCGATGCTGGCCGCGCGCCCGGGGCGAGGTACGGAACCTGGTAACGGTCTGGTGATGTTTGCGCGCCACCGCATCGCCCCGGCCGCCACGTGTGGTCACGCGGATGACCAGATCGCCATTCAAGGTGACCCGGCGGGGAATCTCCTGGCCGGTGACCGGCTCGATAGGACCGGCCAGAACATGCCAGCGAAGTAGCCGGTAGCCGAAGGTGCTGCGTAATATCTGACCGTCGAAGCTGATGAACGTATCGGCCGTGAAGAATGGTCTACTCGCCCGTGTCATCCTCATCACCTGGGCAGGCTTTGATGTGGGCGATGGCGAACGCGACAAGGATGATCAGGTCGTCGTTATGCTCGACGTCACAAAGGACTTGGCGGCATACGGTGCAGGTCAGTTCGAGATCGGTCTTCACATGGTCTTCGGACTGGTAGACGACAAACTGTTGAGCAGGGAAGGGGATAATATTCACGGAGGGCTCCATAATCGAAATAGACCGGAGAGACAGTCTCGAAACCCGGCCCAGGAAGCCCTGGGCCGGTGATTCCAAACGGTCTCAGACCTTGTCCCGCCAGTAATCTCCCGGGTGCCCCACCCATTCCTTAATCACGCGGATAGCGTCATCCTTGGTTGGGAACAGGTCGGGAGCGGTTCGGAATGTGCAGGTCTTGTAGCGCCTGTAGGTGTGCAGATGGTGGCCCGTCGAGACGACCAGGTGGGCGGCCCATTCGCCGTGCGGCTGTCTCACCGTGTAGCCGACCAGGCCATTGGTGTGAAACACCTGGTATTCGTCCTGGTCCTCATACTGCTTCACCTCCCAGAACGGCAGGCTGTAGACATATTCGGTTTCCGCGACGTGACGTGACCCGGAGTCGTACTCAACGTAGGTGTACTTCTCCCGGTCATACTCCATAAAGCGGTCAAACTGGATAACCGTTGCCTCGGCACCGATGGTGACTTCTGGCGTCTTCACAAAGACACGCTTGCCGACATGGTGCTTAGGCATCGCCCACCCTCTTCGGATCCACATGAATCAGAATCTGTGTCGTCCCACGGACTTCATTCCGGAATTCCTGCGAGGTGACCAGCGCGTCGGGGAATTTCTTATGGGCGTACTCCACCCATTCGCCGGCCCACTTCGCCACGTCCTCATCACGCGTCGAGGCAAGAGAGGTGGCGTAGCGGTGGTAGCCGCATTCGTGCAGGCAGTCCCAGTAGCTGCGCTGCGACTCGTCTTGCTTCCAGCCGGAGAACTTGTGGTTCCCGGCGGCGCACGCCTCGCGCTTCTCGCGTTCCAGGTTCGCCCAGAAGTAGGCGTCCGTCCACGGCTTTCGTTTCCTCATATCAGGCAGCCATGATTCGGACCACGGCGCTGTAGCCGGTGATGCCGCGCACCGAATAGCGGTGCGGCAACTCCGTGCCCCGGCGCATGACCTGAACAAAGCGCCGGAACTCCGGCGAGGCCGTGTCGCATTCGACGCGGGCGGCGTTGTTGCCCGCCGGGAACACCTGTCCCGTCAGACCGGCCGCGTCCAGGCCCGTGTTCACGGAACCGATCACCCCAGAAATCGCCTGGCAGTGGTTGCAGGTGAACGACTTCCTGTCGAAGGGCTTCACGGCCTGCCCGCACAGGGCTTTGCCGTCCCGCCATTCGGTGTGGTTTCTGGCCATGTCAGGACTCCTGCTCGACCAGGCGCACAGCCGCAGCCTGCGCCTTGCCCAGGTCAGTCCACGAGCGGCGCACGCTCGCGCCGTCGATCGTCAGCGCGAACCGGTTGTTGGGGGTGGCGCGCAGCGTCAGCCGCTTGCCCTGGTATTCGGCATGCCAGAACCGGCCGCCGAACGCCGGGGCAGAAAACTTCCATTCAGGCATAACTCGCCTTTCCGTTGATGGGGTGAGGGCGTGTCCGGGAAGGAATCGAACCTTCCTGCGCCATCCCGGACTGCCTGGGTTAGGCGGCGTCAGCGAACCCGTGGTCATCGAGCAGGTCGCCGCTCTCCTCGCGGGTGAACAAGGTCAGCTCCTGCGGGTGGTAGAGGACGGCGATGACCGTCATCAGGTCGTCGGTATTCAACGTCCAGCCGTGGACCCGCAGGCAGGTGCCCTGGATCAAGCGCTTGAGGATTTTGGCGAGGGCCGCCATGTCGCCGTTCATGTCGTTGATCGCGGCTTGGTAGTGGGCGGCCTTGTGGCGTTCGATGGTTGCGAACCGCTTGAGGCCCTGGATCTGGTCGTCCAGGTCGCGGATCACGCCGGTGAGCGTGCGGCACTTGTCGTAGGTGACCTGACTGGATTTGAGCGCGAGCATGGCGCGCTTGACGCTGAGGGAAACCACTACACCGAATTCACCGAGGGACATGAGATACCTCTCCTCTACAGGGCATTACTTTTTTGACATGCGGCGACATTAAGCGATGTCGAGTACGCTCCGGCGGCCACCATGCGCGAGCGGGTAGCAGGGGTCACAGCGGTGGTTCTAAGATAGAAGCTGGCACAGGTGACAACTGAAGGATCTAGTTCAACGCTTAATCGATGTAACGAAAAACCACACGTTATACGATGAGCGGGTGTCATAATCCTTTCGATTGAGGATAACGCGATGGAGATTCACAATGAGTTCTCGATTGGATGGAAGCTGGGAAACGCATTAGGCGGCATGCTATTTGAGAAGCAGGTTACGATAACCGTCATCAATGAATCGCAAGACAACATTGACTTGTCGCTATGTTTCTTCAGTACACTTAAGGATTCGTGCTCCACGGGCTGGGTTCACCTAGACTCGGGACATCAGTACGCTCTTTCTCCAAAGATTCCCCGAGGGGGCCTTGGGCTCGCAATTTATTCCGAGAACTCCAGTCCGGCGACGGGGAGTAGCTCCCAAGAAAATAGCGCGGGGCGCGGTTATTCTGGGGATGGACACTTCCCGTTCTATGTCGCCTACCCGGGACCATTCACTATAAACAGTGCAGCTTCTAGCCAGCCGGAGCTAACTTCTGGCATTGGCAGGCTCACTCAAGTTAAGGGAAATAGGCGAACACTTAGGCGTGACCTTATCTATCGAATTACCTAGGTGCTTTCAAAGCCGATGACTATAGAGGTTTGATGTCGAAGCGCTTGACATGCGGCAAGCTGCGACACCGAATTCATCGAGGGACATAAGACACCTCTCCTCTATAGGGCATTACTTTTTGGGCGTACAGGATCGTTGGATTCTGCCGAGTGCTCCGGTCCGCCTTCGCGGCGTACACCTGACGTGTGACCGAAGCCGGTAACTCGACCCCCGTGGAACCCGCCCCTGACGGGACGGGATTCCAGGCGGAATCTACTTCTGACATGGGAAAACAGAACCTGCGGAGTCCATAGACGGTGGGCCGCAGGTGGCACAGGGAACCAACCTGTGCCGAGTTTTTGTCAGCCATCTGCCTGGTTTTCGTTTCCGTCCCTGTGCCGTTACGCACGTTGACGACCGGATCAGTCCTCGTATTTCAGGTGGCCTTTACCAAAGATTCGCGAATGAGGTCCGTTGCTGCGGATAAGCCGTCGCGTGTGTTCCGCGTAGGCTCTGCCAACTCACCCATCAATGGTCGCCGTTCTGGGATACAAGTTTCTCCCTCTACCACGGGTACCGCCCGTGGTGGCCTATGACCAGTGCTCGATTTCCTACCGCAGGGCGGACGCATAGACAGTGCGTCCGTGCTCCCGTGGGCAGGTCGTGGCACCCAGTCAGACCAGGCTTTTATGCAGTTCTCAAGCATCGTGTTCGCATCGGAGGAGAAGCCGAGCCTTCAAGCCCTTGAGGGGCTTCCACGTGGCAGGCTGACGCCTGCCCTGGAGTGGCCGAAGAGGTCCAGTCCGTGCAGACTTTCGCGAAACTTGGTTCGCGGAGTATCCGCCGATCCCCTGGTGGGAGGCACTGACGTGCCGGGAAGTAAGCGCCCCTGACGGGCGCACCGGATAGTTCGGGTTTTGCGTGAACCGCACTTTACCGTAATCCGCTTTCGGGGAGCAATTCCGGTCTTAGCGTCTCACTAGGTCGCTCCATGCGACTGTCCTCATAAGACTGGACCATTCTTACTGCCCGCCGCTTCATTCGGCGTTAGCGCCATTCTGCGCTTTCGGATTGCGCTTTGTCAATCCGCCGCTTTCGCGTTTCCGCTTGGCGATGTCCATATCTTGGCATGCCCCAATCGGCATTGTCAACAAATTGCCCATCCGTGCAGCTCAAAGGCCATTTACCAGGCGAACTAAGAAGCCTCTAAAGGGCTTCATCAATAGTGCTTCCAAGTGCAGTTATTCGACGTTTTCCCAGGTCAGACTAGGTGGGGGGATACCTTAATTACTTTATTCGGGAACCCGGCGGAGGGCCTTCCCTCTGGCCCCGCGCAAGATAGAAAACTGAAAGTAATAGGCCGTGACGATCTGCAAACCTTCTCTGAACTGCGCTTTCGCGCAGGCCGGAAGGGGAAGAAAGTAGGCGCAAAACTGTCATTCTGATGGCTAGAGCGGCTCCGCAGGGTCCGATGTTCGCCGCTCTGCGCGCCTACGGCCAGGGCCTCTTCAGCCGTCAGGCAACCTAAGGCTGCAGGCCAGCCTGCAGCCGGGTAACTCCTTACTGCATGCCAGCCGTTCCCACGTGAGGGACGGAACCCCCGATCGGGCTTGAATGCAGACATATAGCACTATTTCACGGTTTCCTGATCCTGCCCGTGCCGAAGGTGCTATATCACTTTATTGGCATGGGCCAAGGAGGGGAAATGGTTGATACTTCAACAGAAGCGGCGCAAGCGGACGGTCCGCCAACTAGGCGCCGTATCGACCGCACGCAGATATGGACAGCAGTGATCACTGCGATAGGTACTGCTTTGACTGCTGGAATTCCCGCCTACCTGGCAGGGCTGCAAGGGGGAGAGCAAGCTGTGCAGTCCACTCCCGCAACGACTGTGACCGCCACGCCTCCTACTGTCACGGCCACAACCTTCATTACGATCACAGCCACGCCCGGTCCCGGTAGCTCCTCCGCAGAACTGCCAGCTGGTGACGATAGGGGCAAGTCGCTATTAGACCTGCGCGCGACTAAGTTAACCGGCTTCAAACCACGTACCGCTAAAGTTATGAACGAAACATACGAGCAAGCACTTGTCGCCGATGGCAGCTGCAATGCAGCTGAGGCCAGCTATCAGATCGACGGAAAATACACTAGCTTTTCAGCTCGCGCGGCTATTATCGACGGTTCAGATCCAGGCACTGCGAATTTCGAGGTCTACATCGACGATAAGGTGGCACGATCAGAAGAGGTGACTCTAAGGAATTGGAAGGAGTTCGAGATAAACAATCTATCCGGTGCTGTACATCTCAAGCTGGTAGTGCAGGTCTGCGGTGGCTTTTGGGATATGGAGGTAGGTTGGATCAATCCTATTCTTAAGTGAGACCGGATTTATAACAGTATGAGCTCCTCGTGGCCAGAGATCTTGATCATAACGATGAGCTGCGGAGCAATATCGAAAGCCCGAGGCTCTTTTTTTGACGCTCTCCCCCGGAGGATCAAATGCCCAGCGTTACTCGGCCGGCTCCACCGCCACCCCCACCAAAGACGCGGATTGGCGCCCGGAAGCAGAAACGCTTATACCTATTATCAAGATTTGTAATGTTCACGGCCGCCCTTTTTGTGATACTTGCAGCGGTGTATATGGAAAAGGGGATAGAATGGCTGGTAATTACTTTCACACTGGGGTTCATCATCATAGCCTTCGTGGGCTGGGTTCTCGATGACCTTACTTACGACCTTGCTTACTGTGACGACCAGCTTCCTCGTCATCTACCCGGACGAAGACGTGCATCACTCAAGGCCGCTCCACGCTGGGCACTCGAATTCGAGAAACGTAGCAGCCGGGCCATGTGGGTGACCTTTTGGCTGGGAATTGGTGTCGGCGCACTCGTGGATACGATCAAGGACGCGCTGATGGGCTGACTCAAGGCCGTGACAGGGAACGCTCTGACACCATTACCTCTGCCGACGAAGGCCTCTATCTCCCAGCCCTTTAGGCGAAACCATCTCTGTTCATTGTCGCAATGAGGTAGCCGCAGATCGCGGCGACGAGGTGACCGATGGTCATGAGCACGACCATGAGTGGTGTCATACGTCGAGGACCTTCCAGTAGGCGGCCGTACAGACCGGGCAGCAGAAGTAAGCGCTGTAGATGGTGTGCGGCTGAACCGGGCCAAGGGTGAAGCTGGCCAGGTTCACCTGGGTTTCTTCGATGCTGACGATGTCGGCGGGCATGTCATGGCACCAGGGCCACAGGCCCGAGGGCGTGAACCCCGCCGGTACCGGCAATTCAGTCCTCAAGCAGGGATTCCAGTTCGCGGAGTTTGGCGTCGTGAACAGCCGTGGAGGTGAAGTCGCCGGCCTCCTGGGCGGCCTGGAGCTGCTTGCGCCGCTTGCCGATGCGCCGCTGGATGCGATCGTGTAGGCCCGTTTCGCTGGTTTTGCGGGCGGCCTCCCGCAGGCTGGTGTTCTCGGCTTCGAGCCGGGTGTTCTTGCGCCGGGCCATCTCCAGTTCGGTGCGGTAGGTGTGGATGGTGGCGGAGATCCGCCCGGCCAGGCGGACGACTTCGCGGAGTTCGGCATGGCCGAGGGGGTAGCCGGGGGCGACAGCGTTGATCATGGGTTCCTTTCGCCGGTGACGGGCACGTCGTTTGAATGGCATGGGCACGTGGCGGCTGCGACATCGGGGGCTTTGGCCACGGCTGCCGGGTGTTTACGGTGGTATTTGTCGATGGCTCCCTCGATGTCGCGCCAGGAGAAGGACGTGCGCCCGGCCTGGATGCGGCCGGGGAAGGTGACGCCGAGGTCCCGGATGAGGCGGGCCAGCCCTTCGGCATCAGTGGCGATCACGTAATGCAGTAGCGGTGTCCTTCGGGGCAGGGCCGGGGCCGACCACGTGATCGGCCCCGGCAGCTGGTTACAGTCCTTCGCGGTCGGCGATGACCAGCAGCTCCTCGGTGGTCATCTCCTCCACGAAGTAGGCGTGGCGTTCGGCCAGCCAGGCCCGTGCCTTCTCGGCACGGTTGTGCGGGTTGGCATTGGGTTCAGTGGTTTTCTTGGTCGTCAATCCGCCTCCACGGATCTAATGATCAAAGGGCTACGGCACTGGACATTGGTTCAGAAGAGCAGGGTGAGTCCGGCACCGATGACGCCGCCGAAGGCGACGCAGATGAGTACCAGCGCCAGGACGGCGCAGCCCGCGAGCTGGGCGGGGTCGGCTCTATGCACCATCGATGTCAACCCGGGTCTGGTATTGGGCTTGGGCGTTGCCGATGACGGTCCGGTTGCCAGGTCCCTGATGCCGGTCGGTGCGGGCGGCGAAGTGCCGATTGAGGACCCGGCAGATCTTCTCCACCGCGCGGGAGCAGGCGGCCCGGTCGGCGGAGTTCAGCTTCTGGCCGTCGCGGTAGCGGTAGGTGAGCACGTCGGTTTCCCGGTCGTTGAGGCGTTTGAACGCCTCTCGGATGTCCCACAGGTAGACCGCGCGCCCGCCGGAGCGGTGGGTGTCGTCACGGTCGGGCGTGGGAGTCTCCAGCCAGGCCGATACGTCCTGGAACAGGTGGGGCAGGAGTTCGCTGACCACGTCGGAGGTGTAGATCCACTGCCCGGATGCCTTGATGGCGTGGTCCAGCTCTTTGAAGCAGTAGACCTTGCCCTTCTTGTACAGCACCGCTTCGCGTGTCTTGTCGTCCAGGCGGGACAGGAACGCCCATTCCTTCAGGGCGGCCAGGAGGACTTCCTGGGTGATGTCGTCGGCGTCGATGCCGTAGTACTTGCGGGCCAGCCGGTGGCCGATCTTCTCGGCGGCCTCCATGAGCCGTTCGGCGCTCTGCTGGTCGATCTCTACTGCGATGGTGCTTCCTTTCTTGGGGAGGGGATGGATGACGGGGTGGAGGGGGTGGCCGACCAGCGGCGGCCCTCGAACAGGAAGCTGCCGTCCTTGTTCATCGGGATCGGCAGCGGCGTCACGGTCTTGCCCTCGACGAGCAGCAGGCCGAATCCGGCCTGCCAGTTGCCGGCGATGCCGCCGAGGTAGGAGGCTTTGGCGGGGTCCATGATGTGGCCCACCTCAAACCCGGTGTGGGAGTGCTGTTTGCCCTGGTAGCCCCAGGTCTCTGAGGCGACGGCCAGCCGGTGCACGTGCCCCATGACGATGCTCGCGCCGAGCCGGTTGGCCGCCCGTAGGGCCGAGCGTCCCGCGAGCGGGGACAGCCAGCCCTTGCCCTCGTGACCATGGACGGCCAGCCAACCGGGCGCGATCTCGTACGGGGCTTGCCGGAGGGTGATGCCGTGGCCGTCGAAGTCGAGCAGCACGTCCAGGTCGAAGTTGGTCCCGCCCGAGAGCGCGGGGGCGTGCCTCTCCAGGTATTGCGCCGGGCGAGCATCGTGATTCCCGGTGATCACACCCACGGGGCCGTCGTAGACGGCGCGGAGCGGGGCAAGAATGTTCTTCTTGATGTGCCGGCAGTCGGCGTAGATGGAGCCTTCGAACTCGCCGCGGGTATCCTTGTTCCACCTGCTGGGCTGAGGGAAGTCGGCCAAGTCGCCGATCTGGAGGACCTCATCGGGCTGCCAGCACCCAATGAAGTTGATCAGGGATTTCAGCTGTCTGGGATTTTCGTAGGGGGCTTGAACGTCGGGGATGATCGCGATTGTTCTCAGAGGGTGCCGTCCTCCTCGTCGGTTCTCACGTGCGGGTCGGGCACGTGGCCCACATACAGGTAGATCTCGTAACTCCCGGGGAGCTCGGGGTCCTTGTAGACCTTGAACCGGCCACCTGTCGCGTACACGTCGGCGCGGCCGGTGCGGGCCAGCAGCTCGGCCATGTCGGTGATGTAGGTTTTGAGGTCGGCGGCGCTGGGCGTCCCGGCGCATTGGGCGGTGCCGTAGGTCCAGCCTTTGATCGCGAAGATGGCGGCCAGTTCATCGGGGGACAGGTCCAGTTCGGCCTGATCCCAGGGCAGAGTCGTCACAGTTCACCTGCTTTCTGGTATTTGCTGATGGCGCGCTGGATGTACCAGATGGCCTTGTCGAGGTCCGGGATCGGGTCGGCGGATTTCAGTCCGGCCCGCCACAGGTATTTGATGGCGTTGCCGAGCAGGAATCCCATGTGCTCGGTGATCTGGATGCATTCGATTCCGCTCGGGTGGGCGGTGTAATGCGCTGGATGGTCGACATCGGTGGAGCGGCCGGTCATTCGCGGATGTCCACCAGTCTCCAAACCGCGTCCTTTCCGTGGGTGAGGTAGAGGCTGTTGACGTCGTGGCCGCGCGGGCAGAGCACCACGCGGACGTTGTCGAGCTGGGCGGCGATCAGGTTGCCCATCTCGCGGCCTTGGCCGGTGTCGTCGTTGTCGGCCAGGACGTAGACGACGTCGTACTGCTCCAACGGCATCGCCCACTCCGGCCGCCAGGAGCTGACGCCCGGCACGCCGATCGCGGGAATGCCCGCCTGGACGGCGGTCATCGTGTCGATCTCGCCTTCGCAGACCGCGATGCGGGAGGTGTTCTTCTCCAGCACGGCGGCGTTGAAGATGCGGGGGATGTCCCCGGCGACGGTGGCGTACTTCGGCCCGTCCTCGCCCAGACGGCGGAAGCGGACCGACAGCACGTCCCCATCGGGGGCGAGGTAAGGGATGGCCAGACGGCCGGCGTACTGTTCATGTCCGGCCAAAGGGTCGTCGACCACGCCGAGGCCGAAATGGTCGATCGTCTGGGCGGTCAGGCCGCGGGTCTGGGTCAAATACGACCACGCGGGGTGCTGCTCGGTGAGGGCGTTGGCGTAGCGGGCTACCGCCTTGGCCAAGAATGTTCGTGATTGCTCGCTGGGAACGAGTACGGTTCCCTCCTTCCTGTTGCCGGATCAGAGTTGTCGGGTTGCCTTTCGCCGGGCAGGCGTGGCATTTGAAGGCGTTCAGGCGGGTGTTCACGCTCGCCGAGGCGGAGCCGTCGCCGTGGAAGGGGCATCTGACGGCCTGCCAGTGCGATGTGTCGCGCAGTTTCCCGGTGAAGCCGTAATGACGGAGAACAATCTCGATTTCACTGAATTGTTCAGCTGGCCGAGGCGAGGTATTCGGCATACAGCTCGCAGAACCAGTCCAGCTCCATCACCGCGTACGCGCGGCCGGTCGGTTTGCCGCGCGCCTTGACCACCGCGACCCCGAACCGGGCGTCGGGGTGGTTGGCCATCTCGGCCGCGACCTCGCGCATGTACCCGGAAAGGTCGATCCGGGCCTCGTTCTTGGCCTCGATCACCAGGTACGGCACCCCGGACAGGTCACCCCGGTCCTTACCGCCGTACCGGGTGCCGTTGCGCTCCACCACGCGGCGGAAGACCGAGGAAAGATACTTCGCCAGATCCGATTCCCACCGATATCCGGCGATCTTGCTCTTACGGTTACGTTTCTTGATGTCCGGGTCGCTCACGCGCGCCCGCCGCTGCCGCCCTGTGATTGGCTGAGCGGGCTGGCTTGGCGTCGGCCTGCGGCCAGTCCGTAGGCGTATCCGGCGTCGAACCCGTCCCGCCAGCGGTCGTCGTTGACGAGCTGGCCGTAGATGTACTTCAGCCGGGCTTTCAGGTCGTGGTCCAGAGGTTCCCCTTTCCGAGGTCCATGGGTTGCGGGTCGGTGATGCTCATCCGGGATAGATCCATGTCCAGCTCGACGGTCAGGCGGCCGGCCGCGTTCGCCCGCCCGGTCCGGTTCTTAGTGATCGCCACGCCCAGCCGTCCGTCTGAGGGGCGGTAGAGGCCGAGGACGATCTCCGGTTTCTTGGAGACCTTGCCGCGCAGCGCGCCCAGCGGCGGCGCGGCATCCCCGTTCTCGTACTCGCCGGTCAGGTGATGCAGCACCAGGACGAAGGCGCCGGTGGCGCGTTTGACCCCGTGCAGGAAGTCCAAGGTGACCTCCAGGCCGTGGAAGCCGTCCTCGTCGGTGGTGCAGTCGGCCAGGTTGTCCAGGCAGATGAATTCCGGCCAGCGGCCGTAGACGTAGGCGTACGCCTTCACCGACCGTTCGATCGCCTCCAGGGTCGGGGCGGGATCGAAGGAGAAGCGCAGCCGTTTACATCTCTCCAGGTAGTCGGCGTAGACCGCCGCCTCCCCCGCCTCCATCCGCGACTGCACGTCGGCCACCTCGTGGCCGGACAGCATCGAGCAGGCACGGCTGTACATCGTGCTTTCGTCGCTGTCGGCGGAGAAATACAGGCCGCTGGCACCTGAGCGCAGCGCGGCCGTCAGCGCGAAGACCGACTTGCCGACGCCGGGACCAGCCGCGACCAGGGCCATCTGGCCGCGCCGAAACCGCACCGATGCGGCTTCCAGGGTGCGCCACACCGTCGGCAGCGGGTCGCCGGTGTTGCCTGCGCGGGCCTGGGCCCGCGCGAGAAGGAACAAAGGAAGAATCTCCTCCTTTCGCAGGTGAGGGTGTTCAAACGGGTTCGGTTGTCCACTGTTGAGTTGTCAAGCAGCAAGGGAACCCGGTGCGGGACCGTGGGCACGACCCCGCACGATAGGGCACTACTTTTGGGTGTGCTAAAGCCAGGCGGGATCGCACTGGGACGGGTTGGCCGGGCAGAAATGGCCCTCCCAGAAGCCCTTCTTGCCGTTGCCGGAGCGGTAGACGGCCTCGCCGTGATCGCAGGCGTACATGCCGCCCCGGTCCTCGACTTTGCCCTTCTTGCCCCGGTAGCCGCCGTTGCCGCCTCCGCCGTTGCCGCGCGAGCCGCCCCCGTAGCCGGAGCCGCCAGCGTTGCCGCCGCGCTGGCCTCCCCCGGCCGAGCCGCCGTAGAGGTTCTTGGCGTAACCGGCGGCTTTGCCGACCTTGGCGAAGTAGTCGCGGGTGGCCTGCTCCGACAGGATGGCGTCGGAGTCGCCGATGGAGTCGGCGTGGATCACCACCCAGGGGGCGTCATAGCCCGCTCCGAACTTGATCGTCGTGACGATCTTGCCGGTGACGTCCGCGCTTCGGCCGATGGTGCGGCCGGTGCCGTGATCGTTGACGTGGTCCCTGGTGTGGTCGGTGCCGTAGTCGATGGTCGTGTCCTCGCCGTAGGGGTCGGGGGTGGTGTTGCTGGTTGGCTCGTTGGTGGCCCAAGGGTCTACCAAGGGATGAAACCTCCTCAATTCAGATTACTATAGGGCTTTACTTTGTGGCATCGCTTTCTCTACGGCTTTCGCCGGGATTGCCCGCCACGACTAGCGCCATTGCCCTACCGTGGGCGACATGAGCGGGCGGGCACAACGTAGGGAGGGCAAGAGCCCCGATCCGAACCGACGTGTCCTCGTCGCCATGCTGGCTGCGACCAGCACCGTAGGCAGCATCGCCTCAAATTTCCCCGCCTGGCCCACCTGGTACCAGGCCCTTTTCGGAGCCACGGCAGTACTCGCAGCGACAAGACTTTCGATTCCCTTCGGGTCCCGTCATCGCCGCATAAAAAAAATCCTCTAAAGATTGCAATCTTCTCTGCCGCAGTTCCGCCAAATCGGGGAAAACACCCCTGTGCAGGTTGACGGTGTTCAGCCCGGCCCGTTTCTCTTCAAGTTCACGCCGCCGGGAGCCGGTCTGGTCCGTTGACCGGGCAGAAGCGTGACACGGTGCAGATCCGGCAGTGCTCTCCCGGCCGGGGCGGGAACACTTTTATCCGCACACCCCGGTTCATCATCGCGAACCAGTCCGAAACCCGGTCAAAGTCGTAGCCGCCGAGGTGGACGGGCGGGCCGGGCTGGCCGTCCTTGGCCATGAAGTAGCGGCCGTACTCCACGCTCAGGCCGGTCGCCTGTTCCACGGCGAGTTTGTAGACGCCGAGCTGGAGCGTGCTGGCCGGTTTGCGGCTGCCGGTCTTGAGGTCCTGGACGAGGATGTCCCCGGCCGGGCCCTCCAGCAGCAGGTCGATGAAGCCTTTGACCACGACCCCGCCGCGCAGCGGGAGGGTGAACTCCCACTCCACCGCGACCTGGCCGTCCAGGACGAGCGGCTGGTAGGGGTCGGACAGGCTGACGTGGATGTAGTCGGTGAGCTGGTCCAGGGCGCGCTGGTAGCGGGCCTCCAGGTCCCGTTCGACGGTGGAGCGGCCCAGGTGGACCCACCGGCCGAAGTCGGGTTCGATGTCGGCGGCGTTCTGGTACTCCCTGGTCCACGATTCGTCGAACCAGTCGTAGACGGCCTCCAGGGAGGCGTTACGGCGGGAGCGCTCCCACTTTTCGACGGCTTCGTGCACGGCGCTTCCGTGGATGAACCAGGCGGCGGGCGCCTGCGGAACGCGGGCGCGGCGGGCAAGGAAGTAAGCGGCGGGGCAGTCGGTGTAGGACTGGTACTGCGACACCGACCGGTGCGCGTCATCAGGGGCGGCGGGGTGGTGGACGGGAACGGGTGCAGGCTGACCCAAGAAGATTGATCTCCAATACAGCCACAAACGGATAGGAAGGACGGGAAGGGTGGTCATAGGCCCGGCGCGGACGGGGCGGCAAAGCGCAGGACGAACAAGTCTTCTTCGGGGAAACGGGCGTCGGGCAGGGGGAACAGGAAGCGGGCGCGGGCCCGCAGGGCGGTCAGCGCCTGCTCGGGTGCATCGTTCCAGGGCGAGGCGATCTCATACAGCGTCCAGCCGCCGCGCATCGGGTAGCCGGTCCCGATGATCTGCCCGTGGGTGTAGAAGATCTCCGGTGCGCCGTCGGCGTCGGTTTCGGGGTCGAATCCCTCGTCAGGTTCATCACGTTCACAGTTAGCGCAATCATCGCGTTCGTCTCCGCTCTCGCGTGACGGTGCTGCGGGCAGCATGCCTGGCCTTACCCTCTCCCCGTCGCCCTCGGAATCGCCGGGGGCAGTGTGCACTTACGCCTGCCACCCGGACAGGCCGAACCTTCTCACCATCAACATCGTCAACATCACCAGCATCTTCATTGTCAAAAATTAAAGTAAAACCAAGGTCAACTCAACGCCCAAACCGTCACTATCCAGCGCAAACCGCTGGGAATCCCCTGTGATCGTCACTTCGGCCCCAGCCCCCGGGCGGCCAGCCGGGCCAGCAGCCCGCCCAGATGGCCGTCCTCGGGCCGGCCGGTCCACTCCACGGTGTAGAAACCGCCATCGGGGCAGAACTGCCCGTCCGGAGTTTCCGGATCGGGAATGGGTCGCTCCCGGTCGTAGGCGATGTCCCGGCCCGCCTCCACGATCCGCCGCGCCCACCGGGCCGCGGTGTTGAGCCGGTAAGGGGGAACCGGGTCACCGGCGATCGCGGTGGACATGTCCCGCAGGTACAGCACCGGCGCGAGCTTGTCGTGCTCGCGGGCGACGGTCCAGGGCAGCGCCTCCTTGTGCGAGCGCAGCGCGCGGACCATGCCGAGTTCCTTCTTGACCTTGGCTATGGCGGAGATGGAGACGTTGAAGTGCTGGGCGAGCTCCTTGACGGTCATCCCTTCCTTGACGCGCTGACGGAACTCGTCACGGTCGATCCGGTTGTAAGTAGCCACTCCGAGGGCCCTCCTGAGGGACGGCGGGGAAGTCACGCAAAAGTGCACTCCTATAGTAGCCGTAGTGTTAAGTGCGGGATTCATCGGGGACCGAATTCTTTACGATGTGGAAGAAAGAGACATCTCACGTGTACAGACTCCCCCAGGATCGGCCGCCGATCTCGGCCTCGGTGGCCAAGGGAACGCCGTTGATCTGCCCGGCCATGGCGTCCGCCAGGGCGTGAGCGACCTCCTTGGCGTCCTCGGCCGGGGCTGAGGCGATCACCTCGTCGTGCACGGGCAGCCGCAGATAGTCCAGCAGTCCCTGCTTGTGGATCTCCAGCAGACCCGCCGCGAGCATGTCCCGGGCGGTACTTTGAATCATGAAGTTGAGGGCCGCGTAGGGTTTGGCACGATCCACGGGCAGGCGGCGGCCGTTGCCGGTCACCACGGCGAAGCCCTGGCGTGGCAGGTCGGCCTGGAGTTGCTTGGTGTAGCGGGCGATGGCGGGGTAGCCCTCGTCGTAGGCGGCGACCACCCGCCGGGCGTCGGCGACCGACAGGCCGGTCTGGCGGGCCAGGGTGGCGGGCCCACCCCCGTACACCTTGCCGAACCCGAGGATTTTGGCGGCTTTGCGCTGCGTGTCGCTGTAGTCCGGCCCGAACACCAGGCTCGCGGTCAGCCCGTGCAGGTCCTTCCCCGCCCGGATGGCCTCGATCATCTTCCTCTCTCCCGCGAGCGCGGCGAGCACGCGCAGTTCGATGGCCTGGTAGTCCACGGAGATGATCACCTCGCCCTCCTCGGCCAGGTAGCAGGATCGGATCATGTGCTCCCCGGAGGGGAGGGTCTGGAGTGCTGGCCGCGTGATCGACATGCGCGCGGTCCGGGCGGCCAGGCTGTTGATGCCGCAGTGGATGCGGTGGCCGGGGTCGGCCAGTTCCAGGAAGGTGTCGGCGTAGGTGGTCTTCCACTTGGAGGCCCGTTTGGCGCGCTGGACCGCGATCGCCAGTTCGTCGCCGTCGGCGACCAGGCGGTCCAGGATCGCCTTGTCGACCTTGGGTTTGCCGGTCGCGGTGGTCTCGGTGAGCGCCGCTCCGCGGCGGGTCAGGGCCTGGGCGACCTGGTCGGTGGAGTTAACGTTATCCACGCCGAGGGCGGCGGCGGTATCGGCATGCTGCTTCGCCTGGCGTTCCAGACGGTCAGCGAGTTGCAGGGTGTAGGGGATGTCGACAAGAAAGCCCTTTCTCTCCATGATCGCGCACACATAGGCCACTTGGTGCTCAAAGACGACCAAACGACGCGAAGCGTGAGGAACAGAATAGAGCATGTGTTCGAAAAGTCGAGAGGTGAGGAGCACATCCATGCCCGCGTACAGCAGGTAGCGCGGGTGGTCGAGCGGGACGATGCGGAAGATCTCGCCCTTGGTGGTCTTCAGCTCACGCGCCAGCTCCCGCATGGCGCCCTTGACCTGGTCGGCCACCTCGGCGTCGAGGTGGGCGCGGGTGAGGGCTTCCAGGCTGTGCCCGGTCCCGCCCTCATGCGCCGAGCGGGGATCGGTCAGGTGGGCCATGATCCGCACGTCGACGGTCTTGAGGTAGGTGACCTCCAGCGGCACCCGGAGGTGGGCGTCCGCCACCAGCAGGTCGAAGGTGGCGTTGTGGCAGTACAGCCGTTCGGCGGTGCGCAGCGCCCAGGCGGCCAGGTCCGCCCATTGCGGCCCGGACTCGACGGGCAGCACCCACGCGGTTCGGCCGGTGCCGAACTGGGCGAGGCGTACCCGACAGTCGGAGGCGTAGATGTCCAGGCCGGTGGTCTCGGTGTCGAAGGCCAGCGGACCGGCCGTGGTGACGAACTCGCGGAAGGCGAGGATGTCCTCCTCGCCCTCGGCGACGTTGACCACGACCTCCTGCCCAGCCACCCGCCAGGGGATCTGACGCAAGAAACTCCATTCATAAGAAACCGCTCGGGTATCGAGGCGCGGCTGGTCGCCGCGGGCGTATGGGGGTGGCGGGCGGTGTGGACCGGGGTATGGGCATGGGGACTCCGAATCGGATCTAGTGGTTGAAACGGGCAGGTAGGGGATGAGAAGGTGAGCCCGGTCGTTGGTTCAGGCCGCGTCGCGGCGCTGCCAGTACCGGGTGGTGGCCACGCCCAGGACCCAGGCGTCCAGGCAGGCCGGGTCCGCGTCATCGGCGCGGCGGAGGTTGTGCCAGCGCTGGACCCAGTGCGGGTTGGTGGCGGAGGGGGTCATGGGGGGCTCCTTCGGAGGCCAGCACCCCGAGAGGTGCTATCGGGCTACACTTCAAGAGTACAGGGCTTTACTTAGCGCTCGCAATCCGGTTCAACTGTGACAAACGTCACAGACGCCTCACCGGGCACTATGGGATTGCACAACAGTATGAAGAGGTGGGAGGGGGATTAAGGGGGAGGGCAGTGGAAAACCGGTACAGACCCGGCCCCAGGCCGGGGTGAAGGAAGAAAGTATCCAGTGAGCCTCCGGCAGGAGGCTCCAGGACAACTGCACTGAGGAGCTGCCCGAAGGAGCAGCTCCCACTGGAACCGCCAGGAGGCGGTTCCAGTGGACAGGAGCCGCCTTGACGGCGGCTCCCCCTAGGGGTGACACATTCGAGCTGCCCTTCGGCAGCTCCACCTGACTGCCGCCTGGAGGCGGCCCCACTGCATTTGCCGCCTGGCGGGCGGCTTCACTCTGCTGCCCTGGTGGGGCAGCGTCACTGCCCCCTGTCGCACCACCTCCCGGTGGTGCTCCCTCCCCCAACTGATCGCGCCTGGGGGCGCGAGGAGGAGCTGCACCCTGCCACGAGCACGATCGGTCTGCGGTCACGCAGACTGCACCAGGCCCTCCGTGCGGGAGGGCAAATGCGCAGCCCACGCCCGCAAGGCGTGGATCTCCACCTCTCCCAGGAACGGCAGCCGCCCGCCGAACTGGCGGACGCTGCGCAAGCTGGTGATTGCCCGTGACCGTCACCTATGCCGGGCCTGCGGCCGGATCGGCGCTGACCAGGTGGACCACATTGTTCCCGTCGCCCGGGGCGGCGGCTGGGAGCTGGCCAACCTTCAGCTGCTGTGCGCCTTCTGCCACCAGGTCAAGACCCGCCTCGACCGAGGCTTCTGACCTTCACCCTGGCCGCCGACATGGCGGCCTCCCTCGTCTGTCCCGCCGACATGGAAGGGATCTTTCGCATGCCCGGACCTCCGCCGAACCCCGTCCATTCCCGCCCCCGCGACACGCGGCGGCGGATCGAGGAGAAGGCGACCGTCATCGACGACACCCCCACCACCGCAGCCAAGCCGCGCCTGCCGAATAAAGAAGGCGGCTGGGCCACTCAGACCAAACGGTGGTGGGAGACCTGGAAGGAATCGCCGCAGGCCAAGACCTTCACCAGCACCGACTGGATGTTCCTGATCGAGACCGCCTACCTGGCGGACGCGTTCTTCACCGGCGACCTCAAGCACGCGGGCGAGCTGCGCCAGCGCATGGCCAAGTTCGGCGCCACCCCCGAAGACCGGGCCCGGCTGCGGCTTCAGATCAAGCCGCACGAGGATGCCGCGCCGGAGACGGGGCCGCCCGACGAAGACACCGGGCACGTCGTCGACTTCGAGTTGTACCGGGAGCTGAGTGGCTGAACCTGACGGATGCAAGTCCTGCAAATCTCGTGATCTCTATCACGGGCAGCGGCTCTGCCGTACCTGCTACAACGAGGGCGAACGCATGCGCCGGGCGGCAGCACGCACCGACCCTTCAGTGCGCGCTCGCGAGCGGGAGCGCGAGAGACAACGTTTCAGGGATCGCTATCAAACCGACCCCGAATTCCGGAAGCGCAAGATCGAGGCGAATAGCAAACGCCGCCTCTTCTACCAGCGTGAAGGCGACCTCACCTCGGCGCACTGGGATGTGTTGACCGCCTACTACCAGGGATTGTGCGCGTACTGCCTTGCGCCCGCAACCGTGCTTGATCACGTAGATGCACTGGCTCGGGGCGGCGGCCACACCGCCACAAACGTTGTTCCCGCCTGTGATGCCTGCAACTCCGCCAAGGGGGACCGCCTGCTCATCGAGTGGGGAGGGCGTTAGTGCCCCAGTCGGGCAATATCCCGGCGACGGTCCCACACCCCACTCGAACTCTCGGCTACCAGATCCTTCGCTGGGCCGAACGCTACATCGTCCAGCCCGATGGAGAACGCGCTGGTGAGCCATGGCGGTTCACTCGTGAGCAGAAGCGGTTCATCCTCTGGCTGTACGCGATCGACGAACGCGGCAGATGGATCTACCGATCCGCCTCGCTGAGACGCGCAAAAGGTTGGGGTAAGTCGCCGCTGCTGGCGGCGCTGTGCTTGATCGAAATGCTCGGCCCCTGCCGGTTCTCCCACTTCGATTCCGCCGGGAATCCGGTCGGCAAGCCGGTGGCCGCGCCGTGGATTCAGATCGCCGCCACCGCGATTCATCAGACGACCAACACTTTGGACCTGGTCCGCGGCATGTTGGTCGCCTCCCGCCTGGTGGCCGACTACGGCCTCCAGGTCGGCAAGACGCTGATCCAGTTCAAGGACGGCCGCCCCGGCAAGATCGAGCCCGTCACCTCCCAGAGCGCTTCTCTGGAGGGTGGCCGGCCGACCTTCGCCGTGCTGGACGAGACCCATCACTGGACTGAATCGGCTGGTGGGCACGGGGTGGCGCGCGTCATCGCCCGCAACATCGGTAAGAATCCCGGTGGCCTGGCGCGGTATGTCGAGACGACCAACGCCTACAACCCCAACACCGACTCCATCGCCCAGCTCACCCACGAAGCGTTCCTGAAGCAGGTCGAGGAATCGGGCTTCTCCGACATTCTCTACGACTGCCTGGAAGCGCCGGACGGCATCGACCTGAAGGACGTTGTCGCGCTGCGCGCCGGGCTGATCGAAGCCTACGGCGACGCCACCTGGGTTGACCTGGACCGCGTGATCGGCGAGATCGCCGACCCACGCACCCCGCCCGAGGACGGCTACCGCTTCTACCTCAACAAGATCGTCCGGTCGGCCGAGTCGTGGATCACTCCCGCCGTCTGGCTCGGCCGCCAGGTCGACGAGGAGCTGCGACCCGGGGATCGCATCGCGCTCGGGTTCGACGGAAGTATCCGCGACGACGCCACCGCGCTGGTGGCCTGCCGTCTGCACGACGGATTGATCCATCCTCTCGGGATATGGGAGTCCAACGGCCTCCCGGACTGGGAGGTGGACGTGCTCGCGGTGGACGCCGCCGTGCACCAGGCGTTCACGACCTTCGACGTGCAGTGGATGTACGCCGACCCGGCCTACTGGCAGGACATCGTCGGCCGGTGGGCGCTGGAGTTCGGCGACACGGTCGTGTTCGAGTTCTGGACCGGCCGTGAGGCGAACATGGCCCGCGCGATCGAGCGGTTCCACACCGCCGTGGTCACCGACGCGCTGATCCACACCGGCCACCCGCGCTTGGCGCGGCATATCGCCAACACCCACAAGCGTGAGGTCCGCTCCGGCTACGTGCTCTCCAAGGAGCACGCCAAGTCCAAGCGCAAGATCGACGCCGCGATCGCGGCGATTCTCGCGTATGAGGCGCGTGCGGACGCCATCGCCGATGGCCGATTGAACAAGAAGAAACGGAGAGTCGTCGGCTTTTGAGTTCCCTCGGGTCGCCCCCGGCCTCCCCGGCCGAGTGGATCACCTACCTGGACGGCCGCCTGGCCACCAACCAGACCCAGCTGCGGCGCTACGCCGACTACTACGACTCCACTCCGCTGCCGCTGGCCTTCCAGCAGGCCCGCTTCCAGGAGGCGTTCCAGGCGCTGTTCGCCACCTGGCGGGTCAACTTCGGCGGGCTGATCGTCGACTCGATCAGCGAACGGTTGAAGATCGACGGCTTCCGGATGACCGAAGACCCCGAAGCTGACGCTGATGCGTGGGAGATGTGGCAGCGCAACGGCCTGGACGCCGATTCCAACGCCGCCCACATCGACACCCTGGCCCTGTCGGCCTCCTACGTCGTGGTCTGGGGCGAAGACGGCAGCGGCGAAGACGGCCCGGAGCCGGTCATCTCGCCGGAGTCGGCGATGGAGGTGGCCGTGCAGTACAAGCCCGGCTCGCGCCGGGAGCTGATGGCCGCCCTCAAACGGTACCGGGACGATTGGGGCCGGGAGTACGCGACGTTGTGGACGCCCGATCACGTCCACACCTCGGCCGTCGAACCGAAGCCGAACCAGCGGATCAACTGGAACGACATCCAGACCACCGACAATCCGCTGGGTGTGGTCCCGGTCGTGCCGCTATACAACCGGACGCGACTTCTGCGCACGCCGTTCAGCGAGCTGGAGCCGTGCATCCCGCTGATCGACGCGGTGACCAAGGTCGCCGCGGACGCGATCGTCGCCTCCGAGTACGCCGCCTTCCCGCAGCGCTACATCGCCGGGATGGAGATCGAGGAAGACGAGAACGGCAAGGCCAAGTCCCAGTTCCAAATCGCCATCGATCGCATTTTGATGGCCGAGGACCCGGCGACGGTGTTCGGGCAGTTCGCCGCCGCCGACCTTCAGAACTATGTGCACCTGATCAACGCCCTGGTGCAGCAGCTGGCCTCCATCTCCCGCATCCCGTTCCATTACTTCCTGCTCAACGGCGGCCAAGCCCCCAGCGGGGAGGCGATCACCTCCGCCGAGGCGGGCCTGGTCAACAAAGCCCGCGAGCGGATGATCCACTTCGGGGAGGCGTGGGAGCGCGTCATGCGTCTGGCCTTCCAGGTGAAGGGCGACAAGCGGGCCAAGGCGTTCGACGCCGAGGTGATCTGGGCCGATCCGGAGTACCAGGCCAAGGGCGCCATGATCGACGGCGCGGTGAAGCTGGCCCAGGGCTTGGACGTGCCGAAGGCCCAGCTGTGGATGGACGTGGGCTATTCGCCCCAGCAGATCGCCCGCTTCCCCGAACTGCGCCAGCTCGACTACGAGATGGCGATCGAGAAGGCCGACACGCTCGGACTCAATCCGGACGGCTCCGTCCCGGTCGCCGCGCAGAACACGCCCGCCTCAGCGAAGAAAGCTGTGGACGAACCTGTGGATAAGACTGTGGCGAAGAAGAGGCCGACCGCCAAGGCCGCCTAACCCTCAAGTGGCTGCTTTAGCTCTCCAGTCGGGCCGCGTCCATGGCCTGCGCTGCGGTTGCAAAGATCGGCAGGCGGTCGGTCAGGCCGAGAAGCCCCATCGAACGTTCCACGCGGCCCGACATTCCCCCGATCACAGCCCACTTCGTCGGCCGGTTGGGGCCAATCAGAGCATTGATGATCACTCTGATGGCTGAGCTGTCGAGGAAAGTGACACCCGATAGGTCAAGGATCAGCCGGACGGAGAACTTACCGTCAGTGCTGCCCGCTGCCTGCCGGACGGTGGCTTCGATGCGGTCGTGCAGGGCGACCTCAAGCTGGGCATCCAGCTCGCCCCCAATCGAGATGATCACGATTGCGCCTTCTTGGCGGGACGAGAACTCCAACTCCGGCATGCCGATCCCTCCAAGGTGATCTTGCCCGGATGTTGCAGTGGTGCTGATTCCTGCATGAAAGCCGATCCCCGTATCCGTCGGCCAGCCCATTAGCGACACAGGTTGATCACAGCCGCACCCAGGCGCATACACCCTGTCCGCTGAGACTCAATCCCGTTTAACGGCCCCGCGACATGCGGGGCTTTCCTTTTGCCGCCGACATGGAGGTACCCCGCATGACCGAGCCCACCGCCCCGACCGGCCCGGCCCCCGAGCCCGTTACCGCCCCTGTTTCCGAGCCTGTCGCCGACACGGATCTTCAGGCCGAACTCGACAAGTGGCGCAGCCTCGCGCGCAAGCACGAGAAGGCATGGAAGACCACCTCGACCGAGCTGGAGACCCTGCGCCAGGCATCGCTGAGCGACGCCGAACGGGCGGTCGAGACCGCCCGCGCGGAAGCCCGTTCGGCCACCCTCGCCGAGGTCGGGGCCCGGCTGGCCAAGGCCGAACTGACTGCCCAGGCCGCCAGGGCCGGGATCGAGGTCCCAGACGCCCTGTCCGGGCTCCTCAACCTGTCTGGCCTGCTCAACGCGACCGGCGACCCCGATTCAGAGGCGATTGCCGCCGTGGTCGCCTCGCTGAAGACCAGCACCACCGGTCCGGACATCGCCACCACGGCCACCCCGCCCAAGACGGCGTACGCGCCGAACCTCGGGCTCGGGCCGCAGGCCACCACGCCGGGCGTTCCCGGCCAGCTCACCCGCGCCGATCTCGCCCGGATGAGTCCCGCCCAGATCAGCCAGGCCCGCCGTGAAGGCCGCCTGGACGTGCTGATGCGCGGCCCCAGCTAACCCCACCCTTGGAGTAACAGCCTTTTGACCTGGAGTATCACTGCCGGCATCGCGGTCCAGTCCGGGATGCTGCACATGCCGCCGGATCTGGCCGGGACCTGGATTCCCGAGATCTGGTCGGCCCAGACCATCGAAGACCTCGAAGCCTCCCTGATCCTGGCCTCGCCGACCGTCACCAACCGCGCCTACGAAGGATCCTTCGCTCACGCCGGTGACACCATCCGCATCCCGCACTTCCTGGCCGACCCGACCATCCAGACCACCGGCGAGGCGTACGGGGAGATCGGCGAAGCCGACAAGCTCGGCGTCGACGCGCTCACGATGCGCATCGACCAGTGGCGGTCCTGGCACTTCGAGGTCGACTCCCTGCACCAGCTGCGCACCGCCGCGGGCATCAACTACATGGAATCCGCTTTGCGGGAGTATGCCAAGGCGACCGCCGCCTCGATGGACAAGCACGTCGCGCTGACCATCGTGGACGCGATCACGGCCAAGGACCGCAACAACGGCGGCGCGACCCTGCACGGCTTCATCAAAGCCTTCCCCGCCCCGGACGCCACCAGCCTCTACGACACGCTCGTGGACATGCGGACCCAGCTCGACATCGACAACGTCCCGACCTCGGGCCGCTACATCCTGCTCGGCCCGCGCGAGTACGCGATCATCCTCAAGGACGAACGCTTCATCGACGCCAGCAAGTACGGCGCGGGCAGCGTGGTGGTCAACGGCGAGGTCGGCCGCATCCTCGGCATGCCCGTCCTGGTCTCCAACACCGTCGGCGCGCACCTGGGCGAGACCACCCCGAACAAGAAGTTCGTGCGCAAGCCGCACGACGGCGCCAAGGGCATCCACGTCATCGTCGGCCACAACATGGCTATCTCCTTCGCCGGGCAGCTGTCGGAGCTGGAGCCGTACCGGCCAGAGAAGAAGTTCACCGACGCCGTCAAGGCCCGCTTCATCTTCGGCACCAAGGTCATCCGCCCGGAGGCGATGGTCATCGCGGGCACCCTCGTCAACGCCTGACCTGCCACCCCTCACCCGAACTAACAATCCGAGAGGGGGCGGCTGAGTGTCCCTCGTGACCGTTAATGACATTGAGACGCGGCTCGGCCGCTCCTTCGACGCCGCCGAGCAGGCGCGGGCCGAGGCGTTCATCACCGACGTCTCGGCCCTGGTGGTCACCTACTGCCGCAAGACCTTCACCGATGAGTCCGGCGTCCTGACGGCGCCGGGCGATGTGAAGGCCGTGGTGTGCGGCGAGGTCATCGCCGCGTTGAACGCCGCCCCCGGCATCTCCTCGGAGCAGATCGGCGAGATCCAGACCACCTACACCCGCTACACGGCCGGGCTCTCCAGCGCGGCGCGTGCGGCGCTGCGCCGGTTCCGACGCCGCATCGGCTCGGTCCACGCGGGCGGCGGATCGTGAGGTTCGATGCTGTGGCTTCGGTGTTGCGCGCCGAGCTGGTCGCCGACGCCTACGGCCACCGCCGCGACTGGGTCAACGCCGCCGTGGTGGTATCGGTGCCGTGCGTGGTGCTCCCGGCCGCCTCGCGAGAGGCTGAGTTGGATCGGGAAACGACGGTTACCACATTCCACGTGTACTGCAAGGCCGCCGACGTGCTGGCCACCGACCGACTGCTACTCGACGGACTCGCCTGCGAGGTGATCGGAGAGCCGGTGCGGTGGGCCGGACGGACCGCCACCTTCATGAAGATCACCGCCCGGACGGTGACCGCGTGAACGAGGTCGAGATCAACCAGGCCGAAGTCCTGAGTCTGCTGGCCGACTCGCCCGAGCTGCTGGCCCTGGTGATGGAGAAGGCCCAGGACGTGGCCCGCTTCGCCCGCATCGGCGCGCCGGTCGCATCGGGAAAGTACCGCGACCAGATCGGCGCAGAACTGGCGTGGACCGCCGACGACCTGCCCAAGGCGTACGTCGTCGGCCGGGCTTTCCACACCGTCGCCGTCGAGTACGGCACCCGCGCCGGACCGATCCGCGGTGGCGTCCGCCGGTCGGTTCCGGGCTGGTTCAACTTCGCCAACGCCTTGAGCCTGGCCGCTGCTAAGGACTGGTAACCGCTCTGCGGGTCGATCCCCTCGCCCTAGCGATCGAAGCGTTGCGTTGCCATCCGCCGCTGGCGGACGTCCCGGTTTCTGCTGACCTGGTCGCCCACGCCACCGGCGATTCCGCCGTGGTGGTGAACCTGGTGTCGGGTCAGCGGATCGTCCGCGACCGCATGGACGCCTTCGATCTCGTCTTCAACTGCTACGCGGCAACCAAGAAAGCCGCCGCCGAACTCGCCCTCACCGTGCGCGAGTTCCTTCTCGAATCCCTGCCCGCCACCGCGATCAACGCCGTGATGGTCGCCGACGTCCAAGACGGCTTCGGCCCGTTCGACGCCGCCGACCTGGAATCCGGCGAACAGCGGTTCATCTACCGGGCTTCCCTCTTCGTCTACGAGCTTTAAGGCTGCCTTTTCACTCTTGTCTGCCAACAACGCCTCCAGCATTCGCTTTGCTCCTGAAGGAACGATCTATATGGCGCCGGTCGGCACGACCGCGCCCATTGATGTCACCACCGCGCCGGGCGCGTCCTGGACGCAGCTCGGCTACGTGACCCCGGCCGGCGTCGAACTCACCCCCAGCGTGACCACCAGCGCGGTCGAAGTGTGGCAGAGCGCCACGCCGGTGAAATATGTGGTCACCGCCGCAGGCTGCAAAATCAAGTTCACCCTCAGCCAGTTCGACGCCGACGCCACCGCCCTCTACTTCGGGACCGAATGGACCCCTGCCGAGGACGGCACCGGCACGCCGATCCCCGGCGTGTTCGTGTTGAACCTGGAGTCCACGCCCGAGCTGGCCGAGCGTGCCCTGCTGGTGGAGTGGTCGGACGGCGCGGTCACCAACCGGCTGATCATCCCGCGCGGCATGGTCTCCGAGCGTGAGGGTCTCAAGCTGACCCGGGTCGACTCCCAGACACTCGGCGTGACCCTGGACGCCCTGGACTCGGGCGGCTCGCTGGGCTACATCCTCACCAACGCCGACATGTCCGCCGCCTGACACCTCGGCGCTTCGGCCTCTCTTCCCCCTCTCCCCTTTCTCCTGATCAGTTTCCGAGGAGCTCTCCCTGTCTGAGTCCGCACCCCTTCCCGCGCTTGAGGCCGAAGCCAATGGCGGCGCGTTCCCGGTCGAATACGCCGGTGTCACCTACGAGGTTCCAGGTCCGCTGGACTGGCCGTTCGACTCAATCACCCACCTGTCTGAGGGAAACATCTCCAAGGCGGTGGAAGGCATCCTCGGCGAAGACCAGCTCGCCGTCTTCCGCGCCACCAAGCCGAAGGTCCGCGACGGCATCGGCCTGATGGAGGCCATCTCCGCCGCGACCGGTTCGGGCAGCCTGGGAAACTGATCTGGGCCGTCCGGCTGATCCGGCGGCATCCCGGAGAGCTTGAGGCCGATCTGCTTCGCTTCTTCGGTGTCGATCTGCTGGACCTGTGGCGGCATCGCCTGTCCCTGCGCCGTCTGCTGGTGCTCGCCAAACGGCTGGTGAACATGCCGGGCGAGTCTGCCCTTGCCGCCGCTGTGCGCGGCGGATCGGCCGACTGGGGAAACGCCGAACATCTTCTCGCCGCCGTCATCGACCGCCTGAACATCACCAACTGGCTGATGGTCGAAATCCACAAGGCCGAAGGCAAGGACAACCCGCTGCCTGCGCCTTTCCCCCGTCCAAGCATGACCCCTGCCCAGCGTCCGGAGGATTCTCCGGAGCCGGTGAAATTTGCGAGCCCGAAGGAGGTGATGGCCGTCTTCGCCGGGTTGAAAGTCGGAAGGATGATCTAAATAGAGGCTGGCGCCCGCAAGCTCGGCTCCGGTTACATCGAAATCACGCCGCAGTTGAAGGACTTCGGCGCGGCGCTGAAGGCCAAGGCCGCCGCCGAGCTCGGCGAGCTCCACGACCTCACCGTGGACATCACCCCCGGCCAGCTCAAAGGCTTCACCCGCCAGTGGGCCGAGCGTGTCTCGGCCGAGCTGAGCGCGCGGGGTGTCGCGATCCAGATCCCAGTCGCGCCCGCCTCCGGGGATGACTTCCTGGCCGATCTGCAACGGCGTTTCGCCTCCTTCGATGTCGCGACCGCGCGGGAGATCGACCGGGGAATCTCGGCCCGTTTGAACGACGCCCGCAAGGCCCTGGACGAGCTGCGGCTGAGCCTGGCCAACGGCTCGCGCGACCTGCGCGACTCCGACCTGGCCGGCGAGCTCGCCGTCATCCGGTCGGTGATCAGGGAACTGAGTTCCGACACCACGGCGATGTCGGCCGCCCAGACCCGCGCCTGGCGCATCCTGGCCGGTGACGCCCGGAACGTCGCCGGTCAGATCTCCACCGCCCACCGGGGCGCGGCCCGCGACACCGAACGCGCCTACAAGGACGCCTGGGCGCGGATCACCGCCGACATCACCGCGCGGATGCGGCAGGTCGAAACGACCGTCAAGACCGGGCTGCGCTCGGCGAATGACGCCTCGATCACCGCCTCGATGCGGGACATCGAGTCCCGCGTCCGGTCCCTGACGGCGAACATCGCCGCCTACGACCATGCCCAGCAGGGCCACATCACCAGCCTGGTCCGCCAGTTCCGGACCCTCTCGTCGAGCGTTGAACGGGAGACGAGCCGCTCCCGCCGCTCGACGGAGTCGCTCCGCGCGGAGTTCGCCCGGCTGGCCCGGGACATCAACGCCGCCTCTGATGGCGGGCTGGCCGCGCTGGCGAAGTTCGAGCGCGGCGTCTATTCGGTCGAGCGCGCGGTCCGCGTCGGGCTGAAGGAAGCATCCCAGCGCGGCCTCACGGAGGCAGCCTCCATCATCGGCAAGTTCGCCGACGACAACGGAATCGTCTCCGGCGCCAGCCGGATGGGGTCACGGGCGGGGCTCGCTTTGGGGCAGGCATTCGCCACCACTGTCCGGTATTCGCTGGCCCGGGGCGGCTACCTGGCCCTGGTCGCGTTCGTTGCCCTCGGCACCACGCTCGGCCCGGTCATCTCGGCCGTCTCCCAGCTGGCCGGCGGGTTCACCGCCCTCGCGTCATCCGCCGTCTACGCGGCCGGATCGCTGGCCGCGCTGTCCGCCGTGCTGGCGGCGGTGGTGCAGGGGGCAGGAGTTCTCCAGGCCGCCTGGTTCGGCGTCGAGGATGCCCTGTCGGCGGTCATGGCCGCCAATGATCAAAGCGCGAGTGGGTTTGGCGGGTCGGCTACGGCCGCCCGCGCCGCCGCGCGGGCGATCAAGCGGGCCCAGGAGGATCTGGCCGACGCGGTCGCTGCCGTGCGCGAGCAGATCGCCGACTCCCTCGAAGATCACGCCGAGCTGGGCGAGGAGGTCGCCGAGCGGATCGCCGAAGCGCAGGAACGGCTGGCCGAGGTCACCGCCGACGTCGCGGCCCGGATCGCCGACCAGCGGGCCGACCTCGCCGACGCCCTCGAAGCGGGGGCCGAACGGGTCGCCGACGCGGAGGAGTCACTGGCCGACACCCGCGCCTCGGCCGCCCGGTCGGTGGAGTCGGCCGAACGCTCTTACGCGAACGCGATCATCAACACCGCCGAGGCGCAGCAGGCGCTGAACCAGGCCCGCGTACAGGCCAAGGAGCGGCTGGAAGACCTCGCCCTAGCGGTCCAGGGCTCCGCCCTGAACGAAGAGGACGCCCAGCTCGCGGTGATCCGGGCCAAGCAGGCCCTAGAGGAGGAGCTGGCCAAGCAGTACGCCCCGGACGCCACCGCCGAAGAGCAGGCCCGGCACGGCCTGGACGCCCAAGAGGCCGATCTCGCCTACCGGCAAGCCCTCCAGCGGCTGGCCGAGATCCAGGAGGCCAACGCCGACCTCCAGCAGGAATACGACGAGGCGACCACTGCCGGGGTGGAGGGCTCCCGGGATGTGCTGGACGCCCAGCAAGCGCTGGTCGAGGCGGCCCAGGCCCAGGCCGACGCCCAGCGGGCCCTGGCCGAGGCGCAGGAAGAAGCCCTGGATCGGATCGGCGACGCCGAACGCGATCTTGCGCGGGCGCGGCGGGATGGGGCACGCCAGGTCGCCGACGCCGAAAAGGACATCGCCGAGGCCCGCCGGGACGGGGCCCGGCAGATCGCCGACGCCGAGGACGCGCTGGCCGACGCCCGGGTGGACGGGGCCGACCGGCTGGCCGACAGCGAGGAACGCCTGGCCGAGATCCGCGCAGACGGCGCGGAACGGATCGCCGACGCGGAGGAACGGCTGGCCGAAGCCCGCCAGGCTGCCAGCGAGGCCGTGGGCGGGTCGGCCACCGCCGCCAATGCGGCAGCCCTGGCCTTGTCCAAGCTCAGCCCCGCCGCGCGGGAGTTCGTGCTGTATCTGGCCAACCGGATGTTCCCCCGGCTGGAGCAGCTGCAATGGCGGATCCAGGAAGCGATCTATCCGCCGCTGCTGGCCGGGCTAAGAAAGTCCGAAGGGCTCCTGGATCGGTTCGACGACAAGATCGTCACCAGTGCCGGTCTGTTCGGCGGATTCACCGAAGCCTTCTTCGACTGGCTGAACACGCCGGACACCGAAGACAAGATCGGCAAGATTCTCGACTCCAACAACCGGATCTTCGCCACCCTCCTTCAGACGGCCCTCCTGCTGGCCGATCCGCTGCTCGACCTCGCTGTCGCGGCGGGCCCCTTCGTCGAGGACGTCGCCCTCCTGGCACGGGACTTCGCCGCCTGGATCAACAAGGTCGTCTCCTCCGAAGAAGGCCGGGCAATGCTGGCCGACTTCTTTGATCGCGTCTGGCAAACCGTCAAATCCCTGGCCGGCATCCTCGGCCCGCTCGGCCTGGCCCTGATAACGATCTTCCAGACCGCCCAGCCGTACGGGCAGAAGCTCCTGGAATTCATCGAACGCGGAGCCAAGAAGTTCCTGGACTGGGTGACCAGCGCCGAAGGCAACCAAGCCCTCCAGGTCTGGTTCGCCAAGGGCGAGCAGGTGATGGAGGAAGTCCTGCGCCTGGTCGCCGCGATCGTCACCTGGTTCTTCTCCCTCACCGGCGAAGTCGACTTCGCCGCCTTCCTGGCCAAGATCACCGACGATGTGCTGCCCGCCCTGCAACGCTTTTTCGACTCCGTATCCGGGCTGGAAGGCGTCTGGACCGCCCTCGGGGCGGCGATCTTGATCGTGATCGATGTGGTGTCGTTCGCGTTCAACGCCCTCGGTGTCTTTTTCGGCAGCGGCGGACAGGGAATCATTTCCTCCTTCCTCGGCCTGATCGGTGATCTCGTCTCCTTCTTCGACGAAGATCTCGGGAGGAGCATCCGGGAAACCGGCCTGGAGTGGGATGGCCTAGCCGCGAAGACGGAGAACACCGAAAAGACGCTCGCGGATCTGAAGGATTCCGCGAAGTCGAGTTTCAGCGGGTTCTCCTCCTCGGCGCGGACCGCCTTCGCCGATCTCGACTCGACGATCAAGTCAGGCACGTCCAACACCGGCGGAGTGCTGAATTCGTGGCTGGGCACGTATTTCGGCACGAGCGGCAGTATCTCCAAGAGCGTCGGGGTTCTGGCGGCCGACGCGTCGACGAAGTTCGATTCCATCCAGTTGGCGGGAACCAAGTCCTTCGGCGTCCTGGCCAAGGACAGCGACACCTCCACCAAGGGCGTCGCGGCCTCCTTCAAAACCAACCTGGCCCCGGTCTCGGTCGCCGTCTCCGACGAGATGACCGCCTCCACCAAGGTCATCAAGGACAGCTCCGGTCAGTGGCGCGAACTCGGCCAAGATCTTGCTGACGGCTTCGTCGCAGGAGTTCGCGCCGGAGGAATCCCGGGTGCGCTCCGCCGGATCGTGGACGAGGCGATCCGGGCCATGAAGGACGAGCTGGAGATCGCCTCACCGTCCAAGCGCACTCAAGCGCTGGGCCTGTTCACAGGGCAGGGCTTCGCCCACGGCATCGACCTGACCGCCGGGATGGTGAGCGACTCCGCGGTCGGGATCGCCGACTCGGTGACCAGCGCCTGGTCGACACTGTCGGCCGATCTGAACATGTCGTCGGTCAACGCCGACGCCCTCGCGTCGGTGGGCACGGAGCGTTCAAACGCGCCCGCGTCCGTCACCCGGATCTACGACGTGGATGTGACGGCCGCGCCCACGATCCCGACCGAGCGGCAGATCACGGCCGCGCTGAAGCGGGCTGATGCGCTGTACAACTAAGTGTATCTTTAATGAACAGCGTGAGCAGATAAGCATTGTGACAGAAATTGAGCATTCCAGCTTTCCGGCATCATTGGCTAGGGCAAGCTGGAAGATTCGCTAATTTGGGTCGATTGCTCAAGAATGATATGCCCGAGTTGATGTATCCCAGAGGGAAGGAATCAACTGGCGGCATTCGGCAATACTTACGCTTCGCTATATCATCCAGAGAAATGATCTCTGGGGTGCCGTCCAAGTGTAGAACCTTCATTGACATGTCGTCGACGGCTAGAACGTATACGGTTTGCGCTACATCGGATTTTCGTTCTATTGCTTCAGGCGGAAGCCACGGATACGGAAGAACAGTAACGGCGGTCGCCATGAGGGCAAACATGCTCGTTAGGAGCATTGCAAATGGAATCCTACTGTCTTTCTTGCGGGAAAAGCCATAAGTAAGGATCCCCGCAACCACGCCTAGAGTGGCAGCAACATCACCTAAATTCCCGAATAGGCCCCGTCCCAATGTTACACACACTGCACCGGCTATAAAGACTGCCGCAAACGACCCTTTAGTTGTCTCAATCCTACCGAGGAGAGAGAAAACGAAAATGGCGACAACTAAGGCGATGAAATAGGGCCAGAGGGTGATGATCGTTGAGATAACGATGGCCACAGGATCGAGTGTTTGCAGCAGGATGGCGATAGTCCCTGTATCTCCCTTGGCCGTAGCGACTATACGAATCGTGGAAAGAATGAGCGGGCTTAGGGTGAATGTTAGTGCAATAATTCCTGCTGGAGTAATCTGAACACCTAGTTCGCCCTTCTGGGCAACATTCTCCCCATTCTGTTCCGCATCGGAGTTGCTGCCCTCATCCTCCTGTTCCGCATCGGAGTTGTTGTTCGAATTCCGCCCCAATCGGCTATCGGCGGTCTCTGAGTCATTTCCTTGCTCGTTATCGACTTTACTGCTCCCGCTATGGATATTCCGGCCATTGGCGGCAGCTTCTGGGTCTGGTGCACTCCCATTGTTTTTAGTGTTTGATCTTTGAGCTCTTCCGCCCACCTTTACCCTCCAAATGGCAAACTGCTATGCCTAATAGCTGTCAAATCGAAGCAAATTACTTCAATGTCGGGACGTGTTTATACCTAACCATCGGCACGCTGAATAGACCTCAAGCTTGGTGCTTGATGGCTTGCCAGGCGAGATTACTCCATCTACAGCTCGTTGTGACCCGAATTGGGGTCATTTAGAAAGGAGCTCCAACCTTGCCTCACGGTTGGCCGAGTACCGCGATCGAATGGGCCGACCTCATTGAGGTCACCGACAGCCTGGAACCGGTCCCGGAAAGCTGGTTCAACCTCGCCGGTCCCGACCCTGATACCGGGGGACGGATCTACACCCTCCCCGGGATCACCGGCTTCGACGCCCCACCAGTCGAAATCTTCTACGACGAGCGCCTCAGCCTCGATGGCGCGCACCTGCGCGGGGCCCGCAACACCTCCCGCGAGATCTTCATTCCGGTCATGGTCGAAGGCCCTGACCGGGGCATTTTCTTGCGGTTCCGCAGGAAGCTGCTGTCCTACCTGAACCCCGGCCGAGGGCTGGGCCGCATCCGGCTCACCGAAGGCGATGCCACCAGCCGCTACCTCGACTGCGTCTTCACCGGGGGCGCGGAAGGCGACTACGGCACCGGGCAGTCCGGGTTTCTGTGGCAGAAGTACGGCCTCACCTTCCGAGCCATCGACCCATTCTGGTACTCCACCGGCACCGTCGACATCCAGTTCTCCAGCACGGCCACCGGGCTGAAGCCGTTCTTCGGCACGCCGTTCTTCGGGCTGAACATCAACTCCACGCACTCCCTGAACGGCGCGGTCACGCTGACGGTAGCCGGAGATGTGGAAACCTGGCCCACCTGGAAGTTCACTGGCCCACTGGACGGCATCACCCTGGCCCTGTCGGGCTACACGACAGCCGCTTACCGCCTTGATGTGTCGCTGGCCTCGGGGCAGACGCTCTACATCGACACCCGCCCCGGCCGGCGGCGCATCCTGCTGCTGGACGATTTCAACGCGGCCACCGGGATCAACTATTGGGACCGTTTGCACGCGGGCGATTCCTTCTGGCCGGTCAGCCCAGTCGGGACCAGCGCCGTAACTCTCACGGTGGGGGACGTCGGCCCCGAAACGACGGCCTACCTGAGTTACCGACCAAGGTTCTACTCTGCCTAACTTCATCATCGAAGCCCGCAACTCCACCTACCGCCGTCTCGGACTGATCGAGACCTACACCAACTTCGAAGCGATCATCCGCTTCTGCGCGGTCGGCTCCTGGACGCTCACCGTCCCGGTCGGCTCCCCGGAAGCGGGCCTGCTCACCGTGGGCGGCGGGATCATCGTCCGCGTCAGTGGCCAGCCCGACCCGATCCTGTCCGGGCCGGTCACTGAGATCTCCCGGACCTGGGACGCCGGTGAGGGCGGCCAGGGCTCGATCACCTTCTCCGGCGTCTCCGATGAGACGCTGCTGTGGCGCCGCCTGACCTATCCACTCCCGTCCGCTGAGGTGACCGCGCAAACGATCGCGCAGATGTCGCTGTACGGTCCCGCCGGTCACGTCTGCACCCAACTGGTCACGCTCAACGCCGGACCGGGCGCGATCGACACCCGCCGGTTCGAGGAACTGGATGTCGAAGATTCACTCATCGGCCCGTACACCGCGATCACCACCCGATTCGACGTGCTCGGCGAACGGCTCGCCGCCATCGCCCAGGCGGCCGGGATCGGCTGGTCGGTCAAGCAGACCGACGAAGGACGGTTGCGCTACACGGTCTGGGAACCCGAAGATCGGTCGGCGACGGTGTTGTTCGGCAACACCAACGCCAACCTCCAGTCCTTCAACTACACCCTGACCGCACCGACCACCGAGACGGTGATCGTCGGCTGCGGCGGCGAGGGAAAGAACCGCTGGTTCCAGCCGTTCCCGATCTCAGCCGCCTCCACCTGGGTCAACGACAACGATCCCGGCATCATCTACGCTGGATCCTGGACCTACGCCACCGAACGCGACGAAGGCGAGTTCGGCGACGACGTCCACCTCACTGAAACCCTCGGCGACCACGCCGAGTACTCCTTCCTGGGGACCGGCATCCGGGTCTATGTGACGGCCGCCAACAACCGCGGCCTGATGAGGGTGTCCGTCGACGGCGGCCCGAACACCACCGTCACCGGATATGTGCCGGGCGATGACCGGGTTCCTCAGGCGATGGTGTTCGAGCGGGCGGGCCTGGCCTACGGCCCGCACACAATCACGATTGTCAACGCCGAGGCCAAGTTCCTGGTGTTCGACGCCTTCGAAGTGCTGAACGAGGACGTGCCCACGGCAGCCTGGCGGAACAGGGGCGAGGTCCTGGCCGACCGCAGCGACATCCCGATCGCCCGTTCCCCGACCGGGTACCCGATCGACCCCGACGACTCCACGCTGGTCACCGACGCCGCCGTGCTCAACCAGGTCGCCCAGGCCGCCAGCGAAGCCATCAACGAAGCGCTGCCCACCTCCCAACTGGTGATCGCCCCCATCGACACCGAGATCGTCGCCTTCGGCACCCACTACACGATCGGGGACGTGGTCTCAGTGGAGATCGACGGCCAGACCATCAGCGACGTGGTCCGCGAAGTCCGCCTCACTGACAGCGACCAAGGCCAAGCCGTCGAGATCACCATCGGCTCCTCCGGCTCGACCGCCACCCCCGGCATCTACCGGCAGGTCCAGCGCATCTGGACGTCAGTAAGAAAGATCGAGGCACGCAGATAGGGACACCCCGATAGCCGAATACTTCTACCCCTTCGACGCCGGTTCCGGTGCCTACCTCACCGAAGACGACTGGTCTCACCTAGCCGGACCTTGGCAGGACGACGGCGTTATCGCCCCCGGCCCGTCGTCCTCCGCCTTGAAGGTGACCAGCGGGGGCGAGAACAACACAATCTATGTTCAGCCTGGTAGGGCGATCATCCAGGGCTTCCACTACTACCTGGACGAAACCAAAGCCCTAGCCGTCTCCTCCAATCTCGACGGGTCTTCCAGCCGGATCGACTCGGTGGTGCTGCGCCTGAACCGCAGCAGCAACACCATCACCGTGGCCGTCGTCGAAGGCACACCAGCGGCGACCCCGGCCGAACCCGCGCTCGACGTCACCGCCCCCGTGTGGGAGCTGCGGCTGGCCAACCTGATCGTCACGGCCGGGGCGCAGGCGGTCGACCCGGCGGGCGTGCTCGACCGGCGGCCGTTCGTCGGCAAGCGCATCCACACCACCACCAACCCGGCAGGGTTGGATGTCGGCTCGATCGCGTTCAACCCGGCCGATGGCCAGTTCTACGGTGTGACCAGCGCCGCAACGGCCACAGCCTTCCCGTCCATGGATTCGCTGGACCAGGCGGCCGGTGCGGTGGTTGCCGCCCACGCGGCGCAGGCCGACCCGCACCCGGCCTATCTGACCCCGGCACGCGGGGATGACCGCTACAGCCCGCTCGCCCACACCCACACCGGCGGGGCGGCGGCTCAAACCTTCACCTACTGCTACCAGGGCACGCTGGCCCCCGGCGCGGGCACCTTCCGGGTCTACAACGACTCGCCCGCCGCCTACACCATCCTGTCCTGCCGGGCCTCGGTCGCGACCGCGCCCACCGGGGCCGCCTGCATCTTCGACATCAACCTCAACGGCACCACGATCTTCGCGGTCCCTGCCAACCGGCCGACCATCGCAGTCGCCGCGACGACCTCGGGCAAGAACACCGCCATGTCGGTGACCTCCTGGCCTCCGGGCGGCTTTATCACCGTCGACATCGACCAGGTCGGGTCGGCGATCGCGGGCGCAGACCTCATCCTCCAGCTGATCGCCGCCTAACACAGCCACAGAAAGGCCGCAGAAGCCGCGCGTGCCCGTTCAGATCCACCCCTCCTCACCCGCCCGCGTCTCCGACACCACCCGAACCGACGGCTCCACCCAGACCGCCTCCTTCACCCCGCCCTTCGGAAGCCTGCTGGTGGCGGCCGTCCACTACAACACCCAATCCGCAGAGGGAAGCAACCCGACCATCACCATGTCGGCCTCCCCCTCCACCGCATGGACGCCCCGGGCCATCCCTCCCTTTACCAGTGGGTTCGGCTACGTCGCACTCTTCACCGCCCCCGCCGCATCCAGCGCCCCCACCACGGTCACCGCCACCAGCAACCGCCTCTACACCATCTCGCTGAAGGTGTACGTGGTGACCGGCCACCACCCCGCCACCCCCATCGCAGCCACCGGCACCGGCAACATCTACAACAACCCCGCGACCTTCCCCGGCTACACCAGCACCCGACGTAACAGCCTGGGCCTGCTGGCCGCCACCGACTGGGACAACCTGGGCCCCGCCACCAGCGCCGATGTGCTTGAGTCCGCCGCGGTCAACGGAGGCGCATCGGGCGGCAGCATCAGTGTGCTCACCGCCTACAAGGCGGCCTCCACCCCCACCCCAGGCACAGCGGTGACCTTCACGGCCGATTCGCCCGGCACTATCCCCGCCCCCTGGACGTGGGCGGCCATCGAGATCCTGCCCGCCCCCTACCGGGGCTGGGGCATCCCCATCCTGTAACCCCATCCGGTAAGGAACATCTACAAGGAGCGCATGTCCCAGTTCAGCTACCCCTACGACGCCGGGGACGGCGCCAGCATCAACGAAGACCAATGGTCGTTCCTGGCCGCCTCCTGGCAGGACAACGGCGTCGACTGCGCAGGCCCCTGGCAGAACGATCTGAAGGTCTCCTCCCAGGCCGAAGACCTCACCCTCTCGGTGGCTCCGGGGCATGCCTTCATCGAGGGCTTCCACTTCCACCTGACCGAAACCACCGCCGTGTACTTCACGGCCAACCCCACCACCAGCCCGCGCCTGGACCTGGTGGTGCTCGCGCTCGACAAGACCAGCAACACCATCAGCCTGGAAGTCAAACCTGGAGTGCCCGCAGCGGTTCCCGCGCCCCCCGCGCTGGACAGCTCGCGGGACACCCGCGAAATCCCGCTCGCCACCGTACGGGTACGCGCCAACGCGGCCACGGTTCTCCCATCCGAGGTGTATGAGGCCCGGCACTACCGGGGGCGGCGGGTCCGGATCACCGACACCCCCGAGACGCTGTCCCGAGGTGATCTCTTCTACCGGCCGAGTGGTGATGTGGTCGGGTTCGTGCTGGCGGATGGGTCGGTCCGGAGGCTGGCCGACGAGGCGGCCCTGACCGCCAGCACCGCCTCCACCCTCGCCTCCGCGCAGACCTACACCGACACCAAAAGCGCGGCGACCCTGGCCTCGGCCAAGAGTTACGCCGAATCGCTGAGCAGCGTGAACACCGTTGCGACCCGGGTGAGCCCAACCCGCGTCGACACCGCGGCCGGTTCCAACGTTCCCACACTGTCCGGGGCTTTCACCCTGCCGAACTCCTACCCGGCCGGGGCTTCGCTGCTGGCCTTCTCCATCACCGGCAACATCACGTTTGTTTCCGGCAGCGCCTACTCAAGCCCGATCACGGGCTATTCGGGCTTCGCCTTCTACGACGGATCAACGGTGATGGCGGAGGTATCCGGGGTCGCCGTCGCCTACCCGAGCGGAAACACCTTCGCCGGTCACGTCAACGGGATCGGCCTGGCCCCGCTTCCGGCCCCCGGATCGACGGTCAACCTGGGGGTCCGCCCCTACGGCCTGTACCCCTCCTCAGGGGGCTACTCCGTCCCGAGCCTGTGGGCGGTGGAGAACACCCGATTGGCCATCGGCATCCTCTAACCGCCCCCTTCCTCCTGTGATCCCCGTCGAAAGAGAAAGAACTTTTGGGCGACGAATCCAACGGCGTGGTCGTCACGTTCAAGGACATGTACGACGAACTCCGCCACCTGGTCACCGAAGTGCGCGAACTGACGCACGAGCTGAAAGACTCCCGCGCCGACAGCGCCGACCACGAAAACCGCATCCGGGCTCTTGAGCAGTGGCGCTATGCCCTCCCAGCTTCCCTCCTGCTCGGCCTGGGCTCGCTGGCCGCGCAGTTCCTCAAGTAACCCCTGATCGAAAGGAATCACTTGGCCGCCACCGCCAGTGATGTTGTTAAGGTTGCCCGCTCCCAGGTCGGATACCGGGAGAGCGGCACCAACCATCAGAAGTACAGCCCGGCCGTGCCGGGACTGGAGTGGAGCCAGAACCAGCCCTGGTGCCACACCTTCATGAGCTGGGTCGGCCTGAAGGCCGGCGCGGGCGCGATCACCCCGAAGACGGCCTCCTGCCTTGCGGGCGTGGCCTGGTTCAAGGCCCGAGGGCGTTTCAACAAGACGCCGAAGAAGGGCTCGTTCGTCTACTACGGCACCGGCGGCGCAACCCACGTCGAACTGGTCGTCGCCGTCGACGCCAAGAACATCACCACAGTGGGCGGCAACACCTCCGGCAGCCTGGACGGCAAGTACTTCAACGGCGACGGCGTCTACGAAAAGAAGGTCGCCCGCACCTCAACCCGGATCTACGGCTACGGCCACCCCGCCTACAAGGCCGAACCCAAGCCCGCGGCCAAGAAGCCGCCCGCCAAGACCACCGCGAGCAAGAAGCCCGCTCCCAAGAGCGGCAAGTAAGAAAGGAATCCGATTGACCGACTCTGACCTGACCAAGCAGGTTTCCGCCCAGGTAAGCGCCGCCCTGCGCGCCGCCTACACCCTCGGCCAGGCCGCCCTCGCGGCCGGTCTCGTCGCCGCCATCCAGGCGGCAGCCAACTCCGGCAGCACCGACCCCAAGACTCTGGCATCGGTGGCTGCCACTGCGGCCCTGGCGGGCGTGGTGGCCTACCTGCACAACAAGCTGCCCGGCAAGAAGTAGCAGCGATCGCCCCCGGCTCCGGCCGGGGGCATTTTGCGTTGGAGCTGGACCGACGTTGTACCCGGAACATGATCCAAAGAAACTTCTCTGTACGACGTCGAGGTCCAGCAAGGCCCCTACGAGGATTCCCGCTCATCGGGTCCTTCGAATTCCGTATTATTCTCCCCATGCTTCAGCTCCTCATAGACACGTCGGTGTGGCTTGACCTCGCCAAGCGGCGAGACGGGCAGAAATGGATCGTGCCTCTACGCGTGCTGAAGTTTCAAGGAAAGATAGATTTACTCGTTCCACGCCTCGTGATCGCTGAGTTCGAGCGAAACCGACCGCGTGCCGAAGCTGCTGTTACAGCAAGCGTTCGGGAGAGATTCCGGTTGCTACGGAACGATCTCCAGGAGTACGGCGATGACGATCGCCATACCTGGCTTGCGGAACTGACGCACCGAATCCCGCTCCTCAGTGCAATGACCCTCCAGAATTTTTCCGAGATTTCCGATCTGCTACACGATGCGCGATCAATAGAGCCGACCGATTTGGAATATGCGCGAATAGTCCAGCGAGGCCTTGACAAGAAAGCGCCATTCCATCTTCACAAGAACAGTATTGCCGACGCGCTACTAATCGAAGTGTATAGGTCGGCGGCGGACAGTGACAACGATGTTGCTAACCATTATTGCTTCGTAACATCCAACTATCAGGATTTCTCTCTTCCCAATGGCGACCGGCGAACGCCACACCCTGACCTCGCAGTATTATTTCCTAACGAGCGCTCTCGCTATCTGTACGGAGTAGAGGGCTTAAATTCGGCTCTTGTGGATCACCTTGGTGAAGAGTTCATCGAATTATCAAACGAAACCGAGTTTCTGCAAGAGGAGCCGAGGACGTTTGCCGAAATCCTCGAAGCCGAGCGCGAGTATTTTGACAAGATATGGTATGTCCGTTCGCTGATCCGAGCAGAGAAGATCGAAGCGGGTGAGCGAGAGGGAATATCACCAGAATTGACTGAGCAAATACATGCCTCCATGCGGGTAATCGAGGAGCGCTATGGTGCCGAAAATGTCGGTCCATGGGACGATTGGGGTTGGGGCTTTGTCCACGGAAAGCTTTCAGCGCTACGGTGGGTGCTGGGTAGCGAGTGGGACTTTCTAGATACATGACCGACATGGCTTCTGTCTAAGGGGTTCGGTGCAGTCTTCGTGCCCAGGAACACCGATCCCGACTCTGCCTCAGCGTATCTTCCAGCCACCGTCTATCCTGGCCACGTTTGGGAGCGAAGCCTGGGCTGGTGATCACCCACCACAATGGTGGAGAAACTAGAAATTGAATCAGAGCCAGCCGGGGCCCGGTCGGAAGTGAACTTGTTTGGCTTCCATAGCGTGCCTCGGGATACAGGTCCGGTGAGATTGTTGAGGCGCCGCGTCGCTGCGGGTGGCCGGGCCCTCCAATGACCGACAGGAAACCGGGGCGAAAAGAGGCCCGGCCACGTCACAGGCGATCCAGCAGGGCCGGTTCGGTGATCGGCTGTATCCCCGTGGGGTGGTCGGGCCTCCTGTTAGCCGGACTAACTTTGCGAACTCGGGCATACAGGAGGCCCTCCCACGTCTTAGGGCCGTACGGGGGGTGGTCGGGCCTCCTACCGGCCGGGCTCCAAACTCGGGCAAGTAGGAGGCCCTCCCACGTCTTGAGGCGGCTCGGGCCACAGGTGCGGAGGTGCCACGAAAGTTCCCCGGTAGGGCACGGTGATCACCCAGCCGTCCGTACGGAGACTGGCGATCGTCTGCCGGATCGTGGCCTTTGCCACGCCGAACTCAACCATCAGATCTCTTTCACTGGTAATCGGGTCCCCCGGCCGATGCCTGCCCGCACAGATAGCAGCGGCCAATTCATTGGCGATCTGCTGGTACAACGGCTGCATGTGAGCCGGTCGGGGCGTCCCCTCCGGCCCGACGAACGTGCCCTCCCCCGGCACGGTATGGGCGAGCCCACGCTCACGTAACTCCCGGTGCACACGCCGGGCGGTCATCTGCGCGACCCCGAAATCGCGCTTGACCTCGGTCTCGCTCGGCACCATGTCACCAGGGCCAAGCTCGCCTTTGGTGATCTTTTCTTCGATGATGTCGGCGATCTGGGCATACATCGGCGCCATGCCGTCACGCCGGATCCGGTGCCTCGTCCCCGGCGAACTGGATCCGTTCGCCGGTGCTCGGTCACTTCCGCTGTCACGTTCCCCCTGGAGCGGCGTCCACGCCCGGTTGACGAACGTGCCCTCCCCGGGGACGGTACGGACGAGCCCACGATCACATAACTCCCGGTGGACGCTCCGGGCGGTTATCTGCGCGATCCCGAATTCGCTCTGCAACTCGCGCTCGCTGTCGATCCATGCGCCAGGGGCGAGGTCCCCGTTCGCGATCTCCTTGGCGATCAGATCGGCGATCTGCATGTATATCGGCGTCATGCCGTCCTGGCGAATCAGGTTCGCCCGTCCCGGCCTGCCGGTCCTCTCGCTCATCGGCTTGTCCTGTTCCCTTCGGCCCGGCCGGTTCTCCGGCGGGGCGACGACGGTGGTCTTGTTGATCGTCACCAGCTGGCCCTCCTGACGAGGGAGGTTCACCGCCCGGCGGGCACGCGCGTTGCCCGGTGTTACGGCCTGTGTCCGCGCACGGTGAGACGGGAGGCGCGCCCCGGCCACGAGCGCGCCCGACCGGATCGGGGCAACAGCCTCATCAGCCATCGCCCGGGAGACTGGTTGCGCGGTGCCCGGTTGTTCGCCGCCAGGCCAGGACCGACGACCCACCGGCCGATCAGGCGTCGCGGACGACTCAGTCCGCGCGGCGACATCAGCGGTGGGGCGTCTTCCGGGCCGACGCATCGCGACCCCCTCAGCCCGCAGCCGCGCCCGAACCTTCTCCTTAGACACCCCGAACCTCTCCACCAGGGCGGCTACGGTCGATCCGGCCCGGTACAAGTCCGCCAGTTCCTCCCCCCTGACCTCCCGCTGCTCCCGCACCAGTTGCGGCTTCGCCGAAATGTCCGCATGCTTGCGGATACGGCCGGGCGGCCGGATCTCCACGCCTGCCGCCGCCAGCCGCGCCCGGACCGTCCCCGGATCCACATCCAGCGAGGCGGCTATCACGCTGAGACTTTGCCCAGCCTGGTAGCGGCCCGCCAACTCCTCATCGGTGACCTCCGCCAGCCTGCGAGCATCTCGCCGACGCCGGATCCGCACGCCCGCCGCCACCAGCTGCGCCCGGACCTTCTTGCCATCGGTTCGCCGCGAGGTGGCTATCACGCGGATGCTCTCCCCGTTCTGGTACCGGCGTATCAGATCTTCATCGGCCGCCGTCACCGGCTTGGGCCTGGGACCCCGCCGGATCTGTATACCCGCCGCCTCCAGTTGCGTCCGGACCTTCCCCACGCTGACTCCCAGCGAGGCGGCAATCGCGCGGATGCCCTGCCCGGCCTGGTACGGGCCTGCCACCTGCTCAACGCTCACGTCGCGACCAGGGACAGACCGCCGCCTCCTCTCGCGCGGCCCCCCTGCGGTGGCCGGCCGCTTCCGCACGGGGGACATCGGCACTGCGGCAGCGTCGGCGATCTGCCGGAGCGTGGCACCCTCCCGACGCAAGCGCACCAGTTCCTCGGAATCGATCGTGTGCCTTCGGGGAACGCTCATGAGGTTCCCCGGTCTTGAGCGGGAACGCTGTGGGTACAGGACTGACCCGAAGCATCCGCTTCGGCAGATTGATGGCCGATTCTTGCGGAGAGACGATCAAGTGCCTGATCCACGACAGCGCCCAAGTTCTTCAAGGAGTCGGCCAGCCGCTTCCTCTCGCTGGCTTCCCAATTACTGATCGCCAGCCCGATCTCTTTCTCGTTTCTCGCAGTCACCACGACATGGCGCCCGTTATGTGTACGGGTCGCCGTCCTCCCGGTTATCTCCCATTCCCACGTCAGCGGCATCCGCACCTCACCCCGCCAACGGCCCGAATCGAGACGCACCAAGACACCGCGGGTTACGAAAGACTTCCCCGCTATGGGCAACCACCGGAGAGACCGGCATCCCAAACGCCGAAGGAGTCTCAATCGGAGGAGGCATCGTTCCCCCGGTTCATCGCGCGCATGACCAGCCCGGCAGCCTCGCCCGGATGTCTGGCCATCAGCGTGGAGGCCGGCTCGCCCGATCCGATGTACACCAGGTAGGCCCCGCCCCGGCCGCCCACAACCACGCTCACCGGCACGGGCACCGACGCCGCCTCCCGGCCGTCCACCTCCAGCCGGACCTCCTTCTCCCCCTCCACCATCCGAGCCGAGACCCCACGCTCGGCCAGAATCCGCTCAAGCTCGCGCAACCGGTCGGCCGCCTGATCACCAGCGGCCGTCAATCCCCACAGCAAGGCCAGACTCCCCGCCGCCGCCCGCTCCCCCTCCACCAGGACCGCGTGCCCGCCGTGCTCGCTGTCCCCATGCGGGATGTGCAGCAGGTACGCGCCGCACGCGCCCACCCAGCCCACGCTCGCGGACTTGCCTCCGGACGGATGCAGGACCACCAGCCGCACATCCTCACCGGCCGACTCCTCCGCGACGGGCTCAGGCGTCGGCTCACCGTCGCCGACGCGGTAGTAAGAAAGAAGATGGTGTGCCTGCAGCGCGGCCCGCACCCTGGCGAGCGGCCCGTCCGCCACCTCCGGCGCGTGATCGCCGACCACCTCCGGCGTCATCGCTTCGGTCATCGTTTCACCGCCACCCCGCCGACGAAGGTCGCGCCCGACCGTTTGGACGCGGGTGCGCCGTTGCCTCCGATGGCGACCCTGTCCAGCTCCGGCCGCCACCGCGACACCTCGCACACCCCCGGCTCCAGCAGCTCCCATCCGTCGAACAAGGCCGTGATCTCCGCGTGCGAGCGGGGGAGGATCGGAGCCGACGCCTGCTTGTACACCGCCACGGCCGCTTCACGATCATCCGGCTTCATCTCATCGGCGCAGGCGTGCGAGATCGCCAGGTAGGACCCTTCAAGAAGCCGGTCCCGGACACGGGCGACGATGGCGCCCGGGTTCTCCGCATCGGTGACGAAATGCAGGACGGCGATCATGAGTACCGCTACCGGCCGGGAGAAATCGATCAACTTCCGGACGGCCGGATCGTCAAGGATCTTCTCCGGGGTGCGCAGATCCCCGTGCACCATTTCCACCCCGTCCACCCCGTGCACCAGGGCCCGGCCGTGCACGCACGCCAGCTCGTCGTAATCGACGTAGACCACCCGCGTCTGTTCCACCGATCGGTCGGTGCCGTGGACCTGGCTCCGCATCAACCCGTGCAGGACCTCATGAGTGTTGTCCTGCGTGGGAAGCCCCGATCCGATGTCGATGAACTGGTCGATGCCCAACTTGGCCAGCTCCCTCACCACGCGGTGAAGGAAGTACCGGTTCTCCCGCGCGTGCGCGGGCAGATCGGGAATCAGCTCGACCAGACGATCCGCCGCATCCCGGTCAGCCTGGAAATTGTCCTTCCCGCCCAGCAGACGATCGTAGATCCGCGCACTGTTGGGAACCTCCGCCTGGTACAGCACCGCACCCGGCACCAAACCCCGACGCTTCCTCAACTCGGCATCAGGATCGATCCCAACCGGCACGTTCGCGGGCTCAGGGGCGGGTTCTTCCACAACCGCCAAATCCACCGGGCGCTCCACCAGCCTGACATCCAGCTGGGGAGGCACGGGTTGATGGGGAACCGGCGGCGCAACGGGAGTCCGATGCCCGAGAAGGTCGGCATCGAGCGTCGCCTGCGGTATGTCGTCGTTCGGGGGCATAGATCGACGGTAGGAGCGCTGGCTTGAACAGCTCAAGAATGTTTACAAATGTTGCAGGCGAGATGCGGCGTCCTCGATCAAGGCGCGTGCCGCTGGCCCGTAGACAGCTTGGTCTTGTAGCTCCTTGAAGGCCCGCTCAAACAGACCAATCTCGCGCGGTTGGGTAACCTTGATTCCTGCGGATGTCGTCTCAATCTTCACGAGCCGATCGTCGAAGATCCAGAAACCTTCGCCAGGCCAGAGATGGCGGACTATGAGTGGTGGGATGATGCCCAGCGATACGCGTGGAAGTGTCATCACAGTGAGAAGGCGATCAAGTTGCCCTAACATGACCTCAGCCCCACCAAATACAGTCGTAAGAGTCCGAGCCTCTAGAACAAAAAGAAACTTGCGATCTCCTCGGTAGAGATAGCGTTGCCTTTCCATCCGCGCTTCAACAGCTTCGTCAATATCTGTGGCGGTGCTATAGAATCTAGAAGCAATCTTGAGAATCTCTAGGCAATAGTCGGCCGTCTGAAGAATTCCGGGTACAACATCCGACTCGTAAATCCGAAACTGCGACGTCTCCTCGTACAGAGGAAATGAGGTTTCTTGTAGTCGTTTGAGCCCGCCACGCATCTGGCGCTGCCACTCCAGCCACATGCCCTCGATGCCACGAAGCGCGGCTATCAACTCAGCAATTTGATCGGCCACACCACAAGCTTCACACCATGCGCGCACGTCATTCTCGTTCGGGATCTGGCGCCCATGCTCAATACGCGAGATCTTGGTGAAATGAATGCCCGATAGTTGGGCTAGGGCCCGCCCTGTGAGCTGCGAGTCCTTGCGGATCTCACGAAGGCGGGCGCCGAATGCCTCTCGTGCCTGCTGGACTTGGCTGGTCACTGACGTGGATCAGACAGGCTCGTACTCACCATCGGGGACGCCTAGAGACCAAACGGTCTCGAATGCGTGCTTGCAGAGCTGAATGGCGTCTGGCGCCTTGCTCATTTGGCGTTCTACTACTTCGCCGGCGCCTGCGAAGATTGAAAAGATTACAGTCTCTTCATCGAAAAGCCAGAAATCATTCCCAGGCAGGGCGACGGTAGAGACGAGGCGGCGCGGAATCCATACAATCTGCTCACCCGCATCTGTGAAGAGATGCGAATCAGATAGGACCCAGCGCTGGTAATCGGTGATAGGTTCGGAAATGATTCGGGCCCTGCGGATCACCTTGCCGACACGAGTTGCTTCCCGGACCGTATCGAACCAGGGTTGCAACCACTCAAGATCATCACGATCCCCCGCTTCCCATTTCTTCAGGTGAGGCTTTTCCACCTCTGTCCCGTATGTGTCGCGCATTTCCAAATGAAGCGCTTCGCGCCGAAATTCTTTGAAGAATCGCTGCAATGCGTCGCCCGTGATCAGTTCCAAGTTCTATCCCTCGCTAAGTAACGCCCTTAGCGCCGCCTTCGGGATCTCGACACAGTCCTCGTGATCCGGTATGTCCATCTGGCTACGTGCTTCCTCGCTGGTCACTCGGACGCCCAGAACGATGAAGTTCTGCTCAGCCGTGACGTAGACGATCGGCGCCGTCCACCTTGTCACCGTACCGGAGACGCCGTCCTTCGCGAGGTGGGCGAAGAGCCCCGGGGGTACCTCGACGACTGTTTCGCCCTTCTGGATCTCCAACTTCTCTAGGATCTCACGATCGGTGACGATCCAACCTTGGACGATGTAGGTGTCCTCGTCGCTGGAGTACAGCGTTGGGGACTCGTTGGGTTTCGACTCCTTACCCAGGAACGTGAGCCGCAAGGCCGTCTCCTCCTCTTCTTCGATGTTTACGGATGTTTCAGCATCAGCCTTGATCAGGACTTGGACACCGTCAAGAGACTGCGGTGTTTCATGCCTGATTAGCATGATTCGAGACGTGGCGAGTGCCGACCTAAGCCGACCAATTTGCGGTCCCTTGCGAAGACGGAAGCGCTGCCTCCGAGAGCGGCCCCGGTCAGCTAGCCAAGTCAACATTTCGTCAACAAAAGGGGGTGGATCGGGCAACATCGACGCCCACCATCCTCCAAGACTTGCACCGGCGACAGGCCTTCTGAGCTGGCTAAACACCAAAGGGCCGGAACGCCCTGGAGCGTCCCGGTCCCTGGGTGGCAGATCAGAAGGTTGGGGGTTCGAGTCCTCCCGGCCGCGCATAGAAAAGCCCAGGTCACGATGCTAGTGACCTGGGCTTTTGGTTGTAGTGGATCAGTCCGAGGTCCGGCTGTGTCTGGCGATGATCTAGGATCGCAGGCATTGATCGCGTGATCCTGGGCTCGGATCCCTACTGCCCGCTCAGATGACAGACGACCCGAGCAGGTGATGAACCGATACGGGTCAGGATGTGGGCGAGGAGGTCTGGAGGGGAGCCAGCAAGACCGGTCTGAGCTGCCGGAGAAACTCGATCGCATCCGCCCTGCGATCCCTGTCGGGCACCTCTTTGTAGATCTCGATGGTGAGCAGACGCGTGCCAAGGAAAGTCTGCGCGAACATGCCAATGACCCGGTCGTCGTGACTGTCTCTGATGGAGCCGCTGACGCCTTTCCCGATATCAGCGGGAATGGACGGCAACCCCTCCTTGAGACGACTGCTCACCTGCTGCTCCGCGGTATTTGTCACCGGTTCCTGAAGATCGACGGCTAACAGCAGGTCGCCTTCGCTGTCGTCATTGAGCTTCTCGTAGACCTCGCACGCCGGGAACGGCTGACCGTGGACCAGCTGCCCGTCAAAACGTAGATTCTCTACACCGGTAGCCAGCCGCACGGCCTGCTCTGCCAGCAGTTCGCACCCCGCGCCCCTGACGACAACATCCCCCAAGGGCCGGTTGTCCGCCTGCTGGGTACATGCGGCCACCAGCACTACCACAAGCCCGAGTGCCCATCCGCGTCTACGGATGCTCGTAGTATTTCTCGACGTCTTTGAACCCACCGGCTATGGCCCTCTCAGGGTCGAAGAAGACACGCCCAGTGTCGGCGTAGGTGATCCACTCAATGTAGGCACGTTGCTGATCGGTCGTCATTCCCTCCCACGGGATGATCTCGCCTTTCCGCAAGAAGTCGCCGACGGCACCTGGCTTGGAATTCTCCATGCTGTACGGGTGGGTGACCGCGGGAACACCACCGTCGCCGAACAGACCATGGCGCATCATCGCGCTGGCCGTAATGTCACGGAACATGTCCACGGTTTGATCGAGAGTCGCCTGAGCACGGCTCCGTGCTTCGCCTTCATAGCCAGACGAGATCTGCCCGAACACTCCCTCCCGCGCCTGATCGATTCCCCATTTCAGAAGTTGATCCTGGCCGACCAAAGCCGGCAACGGCACCAGTCCACTGGCGCTGTTCACGATGTCGGTGAAAGCCTTTACGTTCGCGTCATGCTTCTTGGCTTCGTTGATATCAGAGATCGCGCCAGCATCAACAATTGCCCCGAAGGCGGCGGCCAACGCGCGTGTCATCGAGCTGAACGCTCGACCTCCGTGGGCGTTCATTCGATCCTCCAGGATCTCCTGACGCTGATCGTCTAGTCCTTTCGCAGCCGCACCTGGGTGATCAGCCCTCCACTTGGCGAATACGGTGTCCACCTCGTCCTTGAGCTTGGCAGCTTGGGCATCGAGCACCTCGGTGGTGTACTGCGCCTGGGCGGCGGCAACCGACTTGAATGCGCCGCTGTCCGTGAAGGCCCAGGTCATGGCCTGCTTCAACCCTGTTGCTGCGAAGACCGCTCCGTAGGGCTGTGCACCGGCGAGATTCCGATCCGGGTCCCCCGAGCGGACACCGATTTGGCTACTGTCCCCCCACTGTATGGCCGAGTTCACGTCGTTGACGTAGGAGGCCAGGAGCCTGCCCGCACTGCCGCGGGTGTTGGGGAGGTTCCTCTGGACATCCTCACCTTGCCAGAAGTGGATCCCCCAGGCGGCGATCAACGCCGACTTCCAGCCGCGCGATCGCCCAGGCGGCTCCTCGTGGTCTCGAAATACCGTGGTGGCTGCCTCGATGGCCCGGCCGAGGTCGTTGTCGTTGCCGGAGCGCCAGTCCCGCTCCCGCATCAGATAAGCGAGGGGCTTGCGCTTCGGGTCGGTGAAGAAGTCCTGGGCAGCGGCGGGATTGTTGGCGAAGGCGGCCATGACGGCAGCCATCGGATCGGTCTGCGGCAACATCACCGTGGCGCCCCAGTGGCTTGCCGCGCCCACGCTCGGATTCACCGTCTGCCAGTACTGCGTGCCCGCTGGTTGCGACCGCTCGTAGTCGTAGACCTTTGTGGCCAGATCGCGAAGAAACGCATCCTCGAATGTTCCGTACCTCAGCAATTTGTTGAGTGCGAACGCGGTCTCCGGCGAGCCGAGATTCTCGATCAGCTTGTCGGCGTAGCCGTCTTGTAATTTCAGGGCGCCCTTGAGTCTTGACGCCGTGCCCAGGATGCCGCTGAGCGCGGCGGCGAGCTTCTCCTGGTCTTCGGGGCTGACCGAGGGACGCTTAACGGCACCGGATTGACTGAGCACGTTTGCCTGGAATAGCTCCGCGAAGAGGCCCTTGAGGTTCGGCAGTTCGCGTGCGAACGCAGCGGCGAAGTAAGGGTCGTTCTGATACTTGTTCAGGTTGGCAAGGGTCTCCGCACTCAGTTTTCCGTCGCCGGCCTCGACGCGGATCCTGTTGGCCAGCAACGTGGCTTCGGCCGTCCCGGCCGCCGGTGTCGCAGTCAGCCACCCGGAGTCGTCAGCCCACAAGATGCCTGCGCTCCCGAGTTTTACCTCGGGTGCGGCCAGGATGAGGTCCAGACGACGCTGCAGATCTGGCACCCGGGCATTGATCTGATGGCCGATATCGCGGAGCGTGCCCGGACCGGTCAAGGACAGGCTCAGTGTGGCAAGCACCTGGTCGATCTGCTGGGAGACCTCTGGTAACTCGGTGCCGACGCGCTTGGCCTGGTTGATGAGCTGAGTCATCAACGTCGGATCGATACCCACCATGCCTGAGCCTGCGCTCACAACGCCCCCTCCCCGCGCGCACCACCGATGGTGGCCGACTCTGAGGGGCAACGGTAAAGGAGGTACGCCGCAGGGCAACCCATGCACCCTCCTCGTCAAACTTTGTCAGGACGGGCCTCATCGACGAGAGCCAGGGCGCGGCGGAAGACGCTCTTCAGACCCGCGTCGAACCCCTCCAAGTCGCGAGTGAGGGTGTTGGCGGCCTTCCCCTTGATGGCTCCGCCGTCGATGAGTTGGAGCAGTTTCCGCACATCGTTGCTGTGCTGAGCACTCAATTGCTCAATCTTCCGCCGAGTCGCGTTGATCTCCTCCTGCGTGGCCATGCGTCTCCCGGACGTGAAAATTCCTCCGCAGTTTAATAACCCCCTCCGGTATAGTACCGATATACCAGCCTTCTCGTGTGCTGCTTGTCGCTTGTAATGGCTGACGTGAGTTCGGGCCTGATGACGTCGTCGCCATCGTGACAAGTGCACGATGCACGCCACCGAACGCGATGGCGTGCCGATCAGACGCCAGCAGATGCTGGACTTCGGGCAACGTCATTCGTGCCAGCCCCGACTCGGGGTACGGGACGGCGCGTTCAGTCGCAGTCACCGCCGCGAGAGACACGTACGCGAGCAGGACCAGGCTGTTCCACCGGCACCCACCAAGTCCAGGTGCGTACCTGGTGCTGATCCGGGCCGGTCAGCCCTTTGCTCGTCTGGGTAGGGTGGGCCGCGCGGCGAGGTGCCTGACGTGCAGGTCCTTTTCCGGCGCGGCCTCCCTCCGAACCGGACGTGCCCGATTTCCAGGCATCCGGCTCTCCAGTGATCACGCCGTGAACGTGCAGGCTGGTCCTCGCTCGTGGATGAGGTCGTGACAATCGGCGCAGACCACGAGGGTTTTCCTGCGCTTCCTGATCATGACTTCAGCCCATCGAGCTGTGCCCGAAGCACGGAGTTCGGCGAGGTTGCGGACGTGGTGGACATGCACCTCGCTGTGCTGCTCGCAGAGCTCGCACCTGCCCGAGGAGAGCCTGCCGATCAGCTCTCTGCGCGGGTAGATGATGCGCCCGGTGGGGCGGTCGTTGATGACCGCCGTCTTGTGCCGTCTGAGTGGAATGCCACCGAACCGTGCCACCAGTGGCGTGCTGGCCTTCCCGCGGTCGACCACGGCTTCGAAGCACGTGCGCGGCCCGTGCGACGTCATGATCTTCGCCTTATGCTTGGCAGCGATCTTCGTCGGGGTCGAGCGGTGCTTGGATGCCAGGGTCTTCAGCATCGAGGTCAGCATGACCCAGCGGAGCCGGTGCAGTCGTCGGACGTCACCGGCGAGCAGGTAGTACTGGACGAGCCCTCGGTATTCGGCCCCGTAGATCCTGACGATGTCGTAGTCGTCATAGTTGATCACCTGGGATCGGCGCGCGGGTTTTCCGCGCTTGGTGTAGAGGGCGCTCTTGGCCTTGATCAGCGATGTCGGCACATGCAGGCTGACGGCCCCGTTCACGGCGCGCTGGCCGCTGGCGGTGCGTTGCCTGTCGTCGTGCTGAACGCTGATCTCATAGCCGAGGAAGCCCGCCCGGTCGGAGCGGGCATGGGTGATCAACGTCTTGTCCTGGGACAGTTCCAGCTTGAGGTCTTCGCGCAGGAACTGCGCCAGCCGCTGCTTGATCTCCTCGGCCTCGGCTTTAGGTCCGGTGAACCCGAGCAGGTGGTCATCGCAGTACCGCACATACCGCAGCCGCCGGAAGCCGGGATCGTGAGGATCCACGCTCGGCAGGCTCCGCATTCGATCACGGACCTTCCGGGCTTCGGCTCGGTCTCCGGCTCTGCGGGCCCGCGCGAGTGCGGCGGCCTCCTTGAGGTATGCGGGGTTGCGTGCCCTGCGTCCCCCTCGGGTGTATTCCGGGATCAGAACCGTCTCAACGAAGACGTCCAACCGGTGCAGATAGATGTTCGAGAGGACGGGCGAAGCGCACCCGCCCTGCGGTGCGCCGCTGAGCGTCGCGTTCCAGACCCAGTCCTCCAGGTATCCGGCTTGGAGCATGGTGCGCAACAGCCTCAGGAACCGGTTGTCGTGGATCTTCTCCGCCAAGATCGAGAGCATGACCTGATGATCAAGACTCCCGAAACAGTCGGCGATGTCTCCCTCGATGAACCAGGTCGTCCCGGTCCAGGTGTTGGCCACCTCCCGTAACGCGGTGTGGCAGCCCCTCCCAGGCCGGAACCCGTGCGACCGGTCGGAGAACCTCGGCTCGTAGTACGCCTCCAGCAGCAGGCGAATCACTTCGCCGACGAGCTTGTCCGACCAGGTCGGCAGCCCCAGCGGACGCAGTTTCCCGTTTTTCTTGGGGATGTAGGTCCGCCGGGCGGGCTTGAACCGGTAACGCTCATGGCGCATCGCATCGATGATGCGTCCGATCTTGCCCATGGACATGCCGTCCACAGTCTCCTGCGTGACCCCGGGCGCCATCGCTCCCTTGTTGGAATAGATGCGCCCGTAGGCCAGCAGATACATCTGCGGGTTGAACAACTGTCGATACAGTTCCGCACACGGCAGCCCCTTCCTGCCGCGTTCACGGAGGACACCCAGCACCGTTTCGGCGTTCTGCATTTCGCATACCTCCTGGCCTTCGATGTCCGATCACCTGGCCCCCTTCGCCCTGCGGACGGCTTTCCCGTCCTCCCTGGTGGGGCGTGACTCCCACGACTACTACGGGGCCTCCGTCGCCCTAGGGCTCGCGCCCCTTAGGCGATCCCACGTTCGTCTCCGCCATACGTGACAGCGCGATTTAGGCGTCCCATTCATCTCCTTCAATGCCCTCGCTGGGCATCACCCCGTGTCCCGGAGGTTGCCCCGGCTGTGCTTCAACGCCAGGGCAGGACACGGGCACCGGTTTCAGGCGCCGTTCCGGAGGATGCGAAGTTCCATCACTGGAGATTGGGCTTCAAGCAGTACAGCTTTCACCATGTCGCGCGGGTCTCCCAGCGCACCGCCCCAGACGCCTGGGCCCGGCCGCTGGTTTCCTGGCATGCTCTTGTCCCCATCAGCCTTTCGGCGCTGGGTAAGCCATCAGACCCAGAAACCTCCCTCCAGTTCCTCCCGGCTCTGCCGGGGATACGGCGGAGCGCCTCGTGGCGCACAAGGCCTCCTCGATCCGCCGCCGGGTCCCGGCGGCCTTGACCAGCACCGGCAGCGGCACGGTCTGGAGTGCGTAGCAGCGGTAGAAGGCCAGTCCGCCGGTATGCCGGTAACGGCCGATCAGTAACCAGCGCCCAGACATGCTGGCGGGTGACCTTCATCGACTGGGCGCGCAGACGTGCCTTCGTCGAACCGGTGGACGGCGGCGGCGTCGCCAAGTGGACGAGCGGGGGTATTGGCGGGCGATCCTGCGCCCTGACGCGGGGCGACACCTCGTCCCGCTACCAACTGCGGTGCGAGGGTGCTCTCATAATCGAACTGGAGTGCGGTCGGAGCTTCAGGGTGGCGATCGCGTCGCCAGCCTCCCTCGGCGGCCAGCTTCGTAGCCGCCGCCCGCATTGCGAACTGGGCTGCGTGGGCTTGGGTTGGCCGCGTGGTGTGGTGGGGTCCGCATACGGGCGCGGGCCGTGGTCACCGTGGCCAGAGTCTCCTTGTGGATCTATGGCGGCTGTGCTGAATACGTGCGCAACGTCTGGTCCCCATACCTTCGGAGAGTATATTCCCGCAGGTCAACGGCATGATCAGTTCAGACCGAGATATCCTCTACGGATCAGAAGGTTAGGGGTTCGAGTCCTCTCGGCCTCGCCCAGCTCAAGGGCCACTTCCGATCACCGGAGGTGGCCTTTCTGATCTTCGTACAGCTCAAGACGGATCAGCCGCGCTGCTCGGCGCGGCTGATGGGAGGCTCCGGGCGGGCTTGGGCCAGCCAGCTACCTCGCGACGCGGAATCGCAGGTGCGTCACGTGCGGTGACTCGATCAACCTATTTCGTTCCAGCTCGATGTGATTGGTGCCTAGGTGGTCGAACAGTCGGGTGCCTGAACCGAGAAGCACGGGCACCAGTTGAATCTGAATCTCGTCCACGAGCCCGGCCCTCACGAACTGCTGTGCGGTGTTTGCCCCACCCATGATGAGGACGTTCTTGTCGCGCGCCGCCGCTCGGGCCTGCCGAAGCACGCTTTCGATGCCGTCAGTGACGAAGGTGAACGCTGCGCTTTTCATGACCAACTGTTCGCGGGCTTGATGGGTGAGCACGAAGCAGGGCACGGGGAACGGGGTGTCCCCCCACAGCTCCACTCCCACGTCAAACGTGCGTCTGCCCACCACAACGGCTCCGGTCGATGCGAAAAGCTCCTGTGCGACCTGGGCGTCCACTCCATTCGGTGATGTGCCGCCAGCGGCTACCGTCCGATCCGAACTGCTGTTGAACAGCCACTCGTGGAGCCGCTCGCCGCCTTCGCCCATGGGGTGCTCGATGGTCACATCGGGTCCGGCGCTGAAGCCGTCCACTGACACACTCATGTTCAGTACGACGTTTTCCATGAGGTTCTCCTTTCGCTCGTTTCTTGCGGTATCAACAGGGCGCGGCTGAAGCGACCGTCAAGTGATGTCGCCTTTCGACGCGGCCCTATGGTCGAGCCACGCGGGGGCCAGCGCGGTGAACAGCACGATGGCGGTGACGGCGAATCCCACGGGGTAGCCCATCGGCACGGTCAGGAGGCCGAACACGACTGCCCCGACGCCCATCCCGCCGTCGTAGGCGAGGTTCCACAGCGCGCTTACCCGACCAATGTCGGACTCGGTGGCGCGCTCGAACATCAGTGCCAGCGTCACGTTTTGGGCCAGGCCGAACCCGAGCCCGAACAGCCCCATGCCGGCCATCACCGCGACCGGGCTGCCCACCCAGACGAGCACGGCCGTGCCAGCGGTGGCCGCGAGCACTGCGGGGACGAGTAAGCGGGCAGCGCCATGACGGTCGCCGTACCAGCCCGCGCCCCAGCGTGCGAGCGGAGCAGCGCAGGACTGCACGAGCAGAGCCCCCGCGGCCACCTGATGCGACTCGGCCGGTACGGCCACGGGGAGGAAGGTCAGCAGGGCGCCGGCCGCCAGTGTCACGGTGGCGAAGATGACCGTCGGCCTGGCGAGCCCACGGACACGAAGGGCGCCGAGAACGCTGGCGTGCTCGATCCGAGCCGACCGGGCCGGCAGGCCAGGTACGGCGGCCAGCGCGAGCAACGACAGCGCCGCCCCGGTGATGAACACCGGCCCGTACCCGACGTTCCCGACCAGCCACAGACCCAACGGCAGGCACGCGATGGACGGGACCCCGACGGCTGCGCCGTACAACCCCAGCCCCTCGCCGCGGCGATCGGTCGGCACGAGCTCGGCGACGAGGGCCGCGCCAGCCACAACGACAATGCCGAGCCCTGCGCCACGCACCAAGCAGACACCCAGCACCAACGGCAGTGAGGAGGATGCCACCAGTACCAACGCAGGCGCCCCGAGCAGAAGCAGGCCCGCGGCCATCACGGCGCGGTACCCGTACCTGTGCAGCAGGCCCGGCACTGCGAACTCCATCAGTACGGTCCCCAGCATCAGTGCGCCGGTGGACATGCCCGCGCCCGCGCCGCCCACCCCGGCCGTGGCCACATACAGGGGGACGACCGACATCAGCAGATAGAAGCTCCCGGGAGAACACACCGACATGATCAGCAACAGAACCATCGGACGGGTCAGGATCGGTTGCCGATCCACGACATCCCCGAGACGAACCTCGCCCCTGCCCACCGAAGCTTGCTGATGATCCATAAGCCGACCGTAGGACGGGATCCGGTTCAGCAGTAAGGTCCAGTTTCATGCTGATTGACTGGACCGGTTCCGGACCACAACTCCTGTTGCAGGTCGACCGAACCCGACCTGAACCCCTGCGCGACCAACTCGAACGCGCATTGCGGGAGGCCATCCGCGCCGGTCGGCTCGCCGCCGGAGAGCGACTCCCCTCATCCCGCGCCCTGTCCCGCGACCTCGGCATCTCTCGCGGCCTGGTGACCGAGTGCTACGCGCAACTGCAGGCAGAGGGCTATCTGGTCAGCCGCGGCGGCTCGGCCACCCGGGTTGCCGCAACCGCGCGTCCGTACACGGCCGCGCTTCCGCCACCCACAGCCATCGCGCCCGCCAGAATCGACTTCCGACCCGGCGTACCCGACCTGTCGAGCTTCCCGCGCGAGTATTGGAGCGGCGCCCTTCGCCGTGCCTGCCGCGACGCGCCCAGCGACCTGCTCGGCTACCACGACCCGTACGGCGATCCGACACTGCGCGACGTGCTCGCCGCCTATCTACGGCGAGTCCGCGGCGCCGGCACCGACCCCGATCACACCGTCATCTGCGCGGGCTACGCACAAGGGCTCCAGCTCGTCCTGCGGTCCCTGGCGGGCCAGGGCGTACGCGTCGTGGCCTTCGAGGACCCCGGCGACCCCGACCACCGCACCATCGCCGCGATGCTGGGCCTCGACGTCATCGCTGTTCCGGTGGACGAGCGCGGCATCGACACCGACGCACTCGCTGCCACCGACGCACGCGCCGTCGTGCTCACACCCGCCCACCAATCGCCCACTGGCGTCGTGCTCGCCCCTGACAGGCGACAAGCCCTGATCAACTGGGCCATGGCACGGACCGCGACGATCATCGAGGACGACTACGACGCCGAGTTCCGCTACGACCGCGAACCCGTCGGCGCGCTACAGGGCCTCGCCCCAGACCGGGTCGCGCTCCTCGGCTCCGTCAGCAAGTCACTGGCGCCGGCCCTGCGACTCGGCTGGATTCTCAGCCCACCCCACCTGACTCCCGATGTCGCCCGCTACAAGCAGCTCGCCGACCGCGGCTCACCGGTCATCGACCAACTCGCGCTCGCCGACCTGCTGAAGTCCGGCCGCTACGACCGCCACCTGCGCCACATGCGGCAGCGCTACGCCGCCCGCCGCGCCGCCCTCCTCGAAGCGATCCAACGACACGCACCCAGCATCGAACTGCGCGGGCTGGCCGCCGGGTTCCACACCGTCGCCCAGCTACCAACCGATGTCGACGAGCGTGCCATAATCGCGGCCGCACGCCGTCGGTCCGTCGGACTGTACGGAATGAGCACCTACCGCATGGACCAGCACCCACGGCCCCCGCAGCTCGTACTCGGATTCGGCAACCTGACCACAGCCGCCATCTCCGACGGCATCGAGATCATCGCCGACCTGCTTCAGCCACGCCGAGTGAGCCAGAGACCCGCCTGAGACCCTCGATGACCGGGCATGTGATCATTTGGTGGGGCAGGACTCCCGGTAGCTCAGATCTGTTCCCACGTGCTCGCGCCACTCTTCCTGAGTCAGCTGGCGTCCCGCCCGCTCGCCTACGGCCGGGACGGCCCGCGCGGGGTCGGCCGGCAGGTCCTGGAACGCGCCGTCGTGCCCCACCACGCGCAGGAGCGAGCCGTCGGCCGTGAAAGCGAGCGCGGGCATGGGGTCTTCCACCGCGTACGGATCGAACGTGCCGGTGGTCACGGTCCAGGCGGCGCCGAGCTGTTGGCCCGTGACCGTGTCGAACAGCGTGACCTTGGTGTCGTGGGCGATCGCCAGAGTTCGCCCGTCGGGGAGAACCTGGCCCCCACCACGTCTCCCGGCACCCTGAACACCTGCGCCGTCGTGCGCCAGGTGCGGGTGTTCCACAGGGCCACCGCCCTGCTCCCGTACGGCGAGGCGGCCAGCGGGCCCTTCGGCGCGAGCGTCATCCACCTCTCCGCGACGCGGCGTCCCAGAGCGTGGGGGGCGCGAGCTGATTCGGGCGATAGGTGATCACCGTACGCCCGTCGGGGCTGACCCGCATGATCAACCCTTTTCGGGCGACGTCAAGCCGTCCGGCCTCCGTGAAGCCGGGCACCGACCAGCTGCGCACGGTGTCGCCTGTCGGGGCGAACAGCACGTCTCCTGAGGCGGTGAACTGCCTGTGCAGCGCATCGGGAGGCAGGACACGCCGGGGACCGGTCTGCCGGGCGGCCGCGCTGACGGCTCGCGCCGCCGTACAGGACACCGCGGCGAACTGATCCCACCCCCAACACCGGAGGGCGACTCCCGTCGGGGGCGCCCTCCGCCATAGGACCCGGGGCCTTTGTCGAGGGTCAGGCAGTGGGCACCTGGTCCAGGAAGCCCAGGACCCGGCGGATCCTGCCGTCTCCGGCCAGCTCCACCACGTCGAACCCGGTGGCGACCGGTGCCCCGTCCGCCGGGCCCAGGTGCCAGGTGAAGCGGGCGATGTGGTGGTGGGCGTCGTACAACTCGCCGGGCGTGAACACCAGGCCGGGGAACATGCCCTGCGCGGCCTCGATCACCGCGGCGATTCCGGCGTGTCCGGCCACGTCGGCCAGGGGGTCGGTGTAGGTGCCGTCCTCGGTCCACAGCTCGGCCACCGCCTTGGCACGGGCGTCGGCGTCGGTCTCGTTCCAGGTGGCGACGTAGCGCTCAACGAGGGTCATGATCGGGCTCCTTCGGTGGTTCGTTGCGACAAGTGAAGGATGTCGGCCACGGGTAGGAGCCGCGATTACGCGCCAGGTAACGGCGGGCCGCGACCGGCGGGTCCACCTGGGGAGATGCCGGTGGTGTGAGGGCTGTCACGCCCGACCGACACCCGCTCGCCCCGCTTGGGGCCGCTAAGGTCCCGGATGCCGGGCTGCCTGGGGAGCCGGTCCTTAGCGGCCTCCGAAGCCGTGGAAGTGCTCCACTGCGATCCCGTCGGAGCGCTCAGCGACGATCCTCGTCACGTGCTCTGGCTTTCGGTCCCGGTCGTGGCTTTGGCCCGAAGAGTCAGGGTGTGCGGGTGACTTTCATGCTCCTCGGAGTCGGTCCTCGTTGCCTGCGGTCATGGATTAGCACCCGGGGTACTTGTCCCACGGGAGGCGGCCGCCGGTGAACTGGGTGGTGAAGTCCTCGGCGAGTTCGGTGATGGCATCTCTGCCTTCCAGATGGGACAGCCAGCGCTGCGGGAGGGCCGCGTCGCCGTACCGCGCGCCGAGGAGGTTGCCGCAAACGGAGCCGGTGGAGTCGCTGTCTCCGGAGTGATTGACCGCCAGCAGCAGCGCCCGCTCGATGTCGTCGCCGCCCACCAGCGCGCAGTAGATTCCGATCGCGAGTGCCTCCTCGGCGACCCACGCGCCGCCAAGCGTCTCCACCGTTTCCGGTGATGGTCTCGCGTTGCCGGCCAGGGCGACCGCGGCCTGGATCGCGGCGGTGGTCTCTTCATGTGCGGGCTGCTCGCCGAGCAGGTCAAGGGCGTAATGTACGGCCTCCGCCAGTGGCCTGCCCTGGATCAGGAAGGAGACGATTGCCGCGAACGCCCCGGCCGCGAGGTAGCCGGTGGGGTGCCCGTGGGTGATCTGGGCGCAGTCGGCTGCGAGCTTGAAGGCCAGGTGCGGGTCCTCGGTGGCCAGTCCGAACGGGGCGGACCGCATGACGGTGCCGCAGCCCTTGGAGCCGGGATTGATCGGCCCCGGCGTGCCGGGGGCAGCGATCGGGCCGGGGTCGGCGCGCAGGCCGGACAGGCAGGTGTTGCCGGGTGCGCGACGCGAGTAAAGCCACGTCTGCTCGCGGAGCCGGCCGGTGCGGACGAGATCGTTCGCGGGCGGCGGGGAGCGGTGTGCCTGGGTGTCGAGCCAGCGCAGGTAGGCGTGGCGGACGACATCCACTTCACCGCCGCCGATGCCTCTCTCCCGGACACGTACGTGGGCGCGGATCAGCCCCTCGACGGTGAACAGCATCATCTGGGTGTCATCGGTGACCAGACCGATCTCGCCGCGCTGGTCGGGCGCGAGGTCGGTCAGTCCCGCCTCGCCATGGTTGCGGCGGATGGCGGCAATCGAGTCGAACTCGACGGGCGCGCCGAGGGCGTCGCCGATCGCCCCGCCGAGCAGACAACCACGCACCCTCGTCCGGAATGGAATGTCGCCCGGGTCGGTATGGCTCACCACAATGATCCCCTCTCGCACGGCTGGACCGACCGTAGCGACAGAAGGCGAGGCGGGGCCTGGTTTTGTCGGAGGCGATCTCTAGCGTTTGCGGCATGACGACTGCGACGCAGGCGTGTTCCCACGTCTGTTCCTCTATGCCCACCTCCGGCGGCCGTGCGTGGCCTGCGGAGGGGGCCGGATGAGCGCCTGGGAGAGGGTGCGGAAGGCCATCGCGGATGGCGACGCCGCTCAGATGGTGGCCGTGGTGCTGGGCCTCGATGCGGTGGGGCGCCGGGAGGTGGCCAACGAGCTGCCCGGTTATGTTGGCTCCGCCAGGAAGGAAGCCCAGGAACGATTCGAGCGTCGGCGGGCCGACGCCGACCAGGCCGAGGAGCAGGAAAGGAAGGAGTTCGTCCGCGCCGAGATGGCCCGGGGGCTCGCCAGCGAGCTCGCGCACGAGAGGTGGTGGATGGGAGGCCACGACGACATGTACCGGGTCGACTGGAGCATGAGGGAGAACTGGATCGAGCCCATGCGGGTCGCCGGGGCGGGCACGCTTGGCGGTGCGGCGGCTGTCGCGACCTGGCTCTACCGGCGGGACTTCGCCCGTTGGGCGACGGTGAACGACCCCGGTCCGCTGCTCCAGGTCATCGCCGCACGTCCGCCGGAGTGGCAGGCCGATCTCGCCGTACGGCTGGCGCTGCGCCTGCGCGGCACCCGGGCCCAGGCCGGGGACGGCAGTGGGGACCTGGCGCTGGAACTGCTGCGCCGGACCGGGGCCGTCCCGCCGGAGCATGAACCCCTCGTGGTCGCCTGGGTGTCCACCCCGCCCGACCTGGAGCGCGACCCGCTGACCGAGTATCTGGTTCCCCGGATCTTCGAGGCCGAGGGCGTGGGGCGGGCTTTGCGTGAGGACCGGCTCGGTCCACCCGAATGGGCCCGGGACCGGCGTTCCTGGCTGCGGGCGCTCCGCGACCTGGCCGACGCGGGCCGGGTCAGCCGTGATCTGCTGGTGGACGGCTGCGTCCGGCGGTTCCTGCTCGGTGGCAGCGGCCCCGACCTGCGCTTCTTCGCCCGGCTGCATGACCTGCTCGACCCCGCTCCCAGCCAGGAGCGCGCCCGCGACTATCTGCGGCTGCTGTCCGCCGCGCCGGGGCCGGTGGCCGAGTTGGCGCTGCGGCAACTGCGCGGCGCCGGCGGCCTGAGCGCCGACGAGGTCAACGAGGCGCTGGCGGCGCTGCTGTTTCGCGCGGAGGGCAAGCTGGTGCGAGCGGGGCTGACCTGGCTCGATCAGGCGGCCCGCGACGCCGCTGGGGACCTCGACCAGCTGGCGCCCGCACTCGCCTCGGCGTTCCTGTGCGAGTCGTACGGGGTCCGAGAACGCGCGGTACGGCTGGCCGTCAAGCATGCCGGGCGCTTCTCGCCGCTCGGTGCGGTGGCCGTGCGTGAGGCGGCTGTCATGCTGCCCGCGGATCTGGGGGCGCGGCTGTCGGAGGCGTACGGGGAGGTGGAGGCCCCGCCGACGGAAGAGGACGCATTCGAGGCCGTACCGCTTCCGTCGTTCGAGGCGCGCGTCCGGCAGCCGTTCCCTGCCGCACTCGACAATCTGGCCAGCACGTATAACCGGCTTGATGACGGCGTCGCCTTCGAGCGGTGGCTTGACGGCTTCGTTCGCAACCCGGCGGCCAGGAAGTCGCCGCACACGCGGGACGGGCTGTACAGCCACCGCCAGTGGTCGCGGATCGAACAATGGGCCGAGGCCCTGCTGCGCGAAGCCGCTCAGCCCGGCCAGGAGCCGCCCATTCCCGAGCCCGAGCGGGAACCTGGGTATGCCAACCACGCCATCAGTGTGAGCACCGCCGAGGGCGTCTTCGAAGTCGACTTCGGCCGTCTTCCCGCCGATTGGCGCGAGAGCATCGCCACCGGTCTCACCGATCGCGGCGTCCCGCTGGGCAACCTCGAGCACGTCGAGGCGGGGCCGTCGTTCGAAGGGGAGATCCTCGAAATCTCGATGGCGTCGATGGGACACTGGCGCGAGCCGGAGGACGAGGCGGAGAAGCCGCGTGACCGGCTGCCCAATCCGCGCGCCGTCTCACCGCCGCACTGGGCCATGCTCCTGCGCTGCGCCGAGATCCACGCCGCCCTGAAAGAAGGGGCGCTCCCGCCGTACCTTCTGGCGACCCCGACCCTCACCTCGGGTCATCTGGATCCGGCGGAGCTGGTCACCCGTCTGGAGGGCTATGAACGGGAGGGCGTGCAGGCTCTGCCCGCCGACCTGCAGCAGGCGTTGCTCCGCCTGCCGCGGGAGGTGGATCCCGATGTGGCGGACCGTGCGGTGAGGCTGGCCTCCGAGGCAGGCGCCACGCTGGCGCGCTGGTTGAAGGAACGACCCGAGCCGGTGATGCGCGTGGACTGGTCCCACGCCGGCGGCGACTACACCCACGACCAGCAGCCGGGGGAGCATTCCCCCGGACTTCACCCCCGTATCCGGCTGGAGCCGACGGGGATGGCACTGGTGGACACGCTGCTGGCCGACCCGCCGTCCTCCCGCTGGGAAGAGCACGGCGGCTACATGCCGGACTGGCGGCTCATGCTGCCCTCCGACCGGGAGGCGGTGGCCATGCACCTCCTCCCGCACCTGCTCAACGCCTGGGACCGGCCCGGCTACTTCCACCGTTACGTGGCCGAGTTGTTCCATCAGGATGGACCGGTGGGCGAGGGGCTGGCGCTGCTGATCGCCGCCCTGCTGGCCGAGCGTGGCTGGTTCCAGTCGCTTGAGCGGGGCCAGGAACTGCTGCTGCGGGCGGCCGCCGACGGCTGCCTGCCCGCCGTGGAGTGCGGCAGGCAGTTCGGCCTCGTCATTCGCAGGGGCTCGGCCAAGCTGGGCGACGTGACGACATCGCTGGAGGACTGCGCGCGGAAGGGCGCACACCGGGAGGTCTGGGAGATCATGACCGGTCTGCTTCCCGTCTACCTGCCGGGGCCGGGGGAGCGGGCACACGCCGGCCACACCCAGGCACTCGTCTTCGCCGCCGAGGCCGCCCGCTGGGCGGACGCGAGCGGCACGCTTCCCGTGGTCGCCGAGATCGCCGCGCGCAAGGCGACGAGCGGGTTCGTTCGTGCGGCCCGGCGCCTACACCAGCAACTCGATCCGGGAACCGGTGACCCGCACCCTGAAAACCGATGACGTACGCCCTGAGCCGTGTTCCGCATGACGATCCCCTCATCTGAGGTCGGGGCGTTGTAGCGGCGGATCATGGTCGCAGTGTGCGAGTTGACCGTGTCGGGATGGATCGGCTCAGCTCAGCTCAGCCGGTGTGGTGTGTGAGGTGTTCACGCAGGCCATGGAGTCGGGTGCTCCTTCGTACGATCTGAGGTTGTCGTCCGCCGTTGGTGAAAACCGGGTGACATTTCGCATCGCTTGTCGGAATGCTGGGGACGGGCGAGGAGTTTTTTGTCGGTGGTGCCGGTCATTCTTTGCATGACCACAACTTCTTGTGAGACCCAAGGCTGGGACACCAGCGCTGACGACGTCATGTCCGACAACCCCGATTGAGGTGCCGTGCCCAGCCCACAGGTCGACCAGCTCGACTCACCTGCCAAGTCCGCGACCGCTGTTTCAGGTCGCACCCCGGCCGTGATCCGGCTACTGGTGCTCGCCACGTTCGTGGTCATCCTCAACGAAACGATCATGATCAACGCGATCCCGCGGCTGATGGGCGCGCTGCACATCACCGAGCAGACCGCGCAGTGGCTCTCGACCGCCTTCATGCTGACCATGGCCGCTGTCATCCCGATCACCGGATGGTTCCTGCAGCGGGTGTCCACCCGCAGCGCGTACACCACCGCGATGGGTTTGTTCCTGCTCGGTACGGCGTTAGCCGCTGTCGCGCCGTCGTTCGCGGTGCTGCTGGGCGCCCGCATCATCCAGGCGTCCGGGACGGCGGTGATGATGCCGCTGCTGATGACCACGCTGATGCGGGTGGTGCCCGAGGCGGAGCGAGGCCGGGTGATGGGCAACGTCACCCTGGCCATCTCGGTCGCGCCCGCCATGGGCCCGGCGGTCTCGGGGGTGATCCTCCAATTCGGGTCCTGGCGGCTGCTGTTCGCCGTGGTGTTTCCCATCGCCGCCGTGATCACATGGCGCGGCCTGAAGCAGCTCAAGAACGTCGGAGAGCCTGAGTTCAGCACCATCGACTGGTTGAGCGTGGTGACCGCGGCCGCCGGCTTCGGCGGCTTGGTGTACGGGCTCAGCCGGTTCGAGGGCGGTGACGTCCGCGTCGCCGCCGCGATCGTGGCGGCCGGCCTGGTCGCCATCGCCGTCTTCGTCGTCCGCCAGTTGTCGTTGCAGAAGCGCGGTGTGCCGCTGCTGGACCTGCGTACCCTGCGCTATCGCACCTACACGGTCGCGCTGATCCTGATGTCGGTGGCCTTCATGGCGATGCTCGGCTCGATGGTCTTGCTGCCGCTGTACCTGCAGAACGTCCGCGAGATCAACGCCCTGGAGACCGGGCTCCTCGTGATGCCGGGCGGCCTCGCGATGGGGCTGCTCGGTCCGACCGTCGGCCGCCTGTTCGACCGGTTCGGCGGCCGGGTTCTCGTCATCCCCGGCGCGATCGCGATCACGCTCGCGCTCACCGGCTTCACCCAGGTCACGATGACCATGCCGTTCTGGCAGATCCTCGGTCTGCACGCGCTGCTGATGGTGGGTCTGGCCGCGACCTTCACCCCGGTCTTCACCCTCGGGCTCGGAGCGGTTCCATCGCCGCTCTACTCTCACGCCAGCTCGATCCTGGGTACGCTGCAACAGGTCGCCGCGGCCATCGGCACCGCGCTCGTGATCACCGTGATGAGCGCGCGAGCCGATGCCCTCACATCCGCGGGAACCACGCAGGTGCTCGCCAACCTCGACGGCATGCGGCTGGCCTTCATCATCGGCGCGGTGCTGTCCGTGGCCGTGATCATCACCGCCCTGCTCCTACCGGCCCGAGCGGACAACGTCGGCGAGTTCGAGGGAGTCGGCCACTGAGGCCGGCGTGACGGCGGTGAAGTCGGACGCCGTAGTCTCCCTTGCCGGCCGTGCCACAGGGGCGTCTTCAAGGCCGCGTCGCTGATCTGGTCACAGGCGATTGGCCCGGCGTTCTGGAACGAGCCGCTTGAAGGCTAACGCCGTTAGCCATATGTTGTGGCTAACGGTGTTAGCCTTGCGAGGAGACCGACATGACTACACCTGCCACGGCACGCTGGGCCGCTGAGCCGGTTCGCAGGGTTGCCTGGGGGACATTCGCTGCATTTCTGGGCGCGTTCGCCGTCTTCGAGTCGGTGAAGTACGGCCTGCCCACCACGGCGGCAGCTGTCGCGTTCCTGGCGGTGCCGTTCGTGTTCCGGACCAACCGGGTGGCCCAGTCGGCGCTACTGCCGCTTGCCGTTCTGATCGGCTACGCGTTTTTCACGCCGGTCGCGATGCCGCCGATGTTCACCGCGGGCCTCGGCTGGCTGACCGGTGTCGCCGTGCTGCGCGCGGCCCGTCGTGGCTGATCGGCTCGCCCAGATCGTGGCCGCCGCCAGGGAACTGCTGGAAGCGCAGGGCCCGGAGGCGGTGTCCATGCGGCGCATCGCCGACCGGCTCGGCATCCGGGCGCCGTCCCTGTACAAGCATCTGCCGGACAAGGCGGCCGTCGAGGCGGCCCTGCAGGCGGAAGGGCTGGCCGGTCTGGCGGAGGCGCTGGAGGCGGCCGAGGCCGCCTGGCGCGGCGGGTCGGCGCTGTCCGCGCTGGCCGGCGCTTACCGGCGGTTCGCGCTGGAGCACCCGCACCTGTACCGGCTGACCAGTGATCGCCCGCTGGCCCGCGACGCGCTGCCCCCTGGCCTGGAAGCGCGTGCCGTCGCACCCCTGCTGCGCGCGGTGGGCGGTGACCTCGACGTGGCCCGCGCGGTTTGGGCCTTCGCACACGGCATGGTGCTGCTGGAACTAGACGGCCGATTCCCACCCGGCTCCGACCTGACCGGCGCCTGGCTGGCGGGTGCCACCGCCTTCGCAGTCCCCACCGCGAAGTCCGACACCTCAGGCCCGAACCCGCAATAGCGGCTACTGAATCATCGTCAAGATCGCGTTCGTACTGCATGCGCTTGCGGCGGTCGGCTCGATCGGTGTGGCAGCGGCGGGTGACCTCAGGCGAGGCGGGCCGGGAAGCCGCCGGTGGCGACCGGGCCCCAGCGGGTGGGGGTGACGCGCAGCAGCGACTTGCCCTGGCGTGCCATGGCCGTGCGGTATTCGTCCCAGTCGGGATGCTCGCCCGAGATCGAGCGGTAGTAGTCCACCAGGGGTTCGAGCGCCTCGGGCAGGTCGAGCACTTCCGCGGTGCCGTCCACCTGCACCCAGGGGCCGTCGAAGTCGTCCGACAACACGATGACGCTGACCTGCTCGTCGCGCCGGGCGTTGCGGGTCTTGGCCCGCTCGGGATAGGTCGAGATCACGATCCTGCCCTCGTCGTCGACGCCGCAGGTCACCGGAGAGGCCTGCGGCCGGCCGTCACGCCGGGCCGTGATGACGATCGCCCGGTGCCGTTCGCGCAGGAAATCGAGCAACTGCTCACGGGTGACGGTGTCCGACGTCGCGATCCTTGGGCTCATGCGGCCAACTCTAGGCCGCCCGCATGACTCGTGCCTGCGGGGTCCGGCGTCACCGGTCGGCTCTGTCGAGGAGGTCCGTGATCGCCCCGGCACGGCCTCCAGGCGGCCGGATCTTCCCAGGGGAGCGCCCGAGATGGCTTCGGTGGCCCGCCGCTGTGGCAGCGGCGGGTCACCACGACCCGCGAGGGACGCCCAGCACCGCTACCTGGCCGGCAGCGTGACGTCTGCGATCCGCAACGCGGCGGGCGCCCTCGCGGTACACCCGCTGGACTAGAGTTCGCCGCTCTCGATGCGCTGCTTCAGGCCCTGCTGGATCCCCTGGTGCGCCAGCACGCCCTGAGACAGCGTGAAGTCGATGAGGTCCACGGTCGTCTCGAAGGTCAGGTTCTCGGTCACGCGGGTGCGCGACGCGCCGAGGCTCTCAAACACGATCTTCTGGTGGGTCACGATGTTCCCCGTCGACCACGAGTCGACCTCGTAGCAGTACCTTTCGAGGTTGATGCGCTGCTGGGCGTGCGTGTTCAGCGTGATGGGGTCCGGCTCGACAGGGATCACCTCGATCGCGGTGAGGTTCTTGGTCCGTACGCCGTGCTTGGTCGTGTCGGAGTGGGTGACCACCCGCTCGAGGAACGGGTTTGCCCCGATGTGGTTCTCGAAGTTGGAATAGGCCTTGAAGACGCGGGTACGCGGCGCGTTGATGACGATGGAGATGCTCTGAGACTTGCGGGCCCGGCCGTCCGGCAGGGGGTCGACCACCTGGGAGAACTTGTACGTGTTCCAGGCGTACTGCCACTGGAGGGCGAGCTGGGCGTCAGTGTCGGCCCGCGCCGGCGTGCCCATGATCGAGAGCACGAGGGACAGGGCGAGCAGGGGAGCGCTTAACAGGCGAAGAAGCCTCGTTTTCATGGCATGAACATTTATCGCATCCTGCTCACTGGCACCTCTGTCACGATCACCTCTGGCAGTAGTTGCCAACCTTTTTCCGGACATCAACCAATAACCCACACCTATCTCGATGCGTCCGCCATGCTCGTCGATCTTGGCATTGGGCGCCTCCGGAAGGGTAGGGGTTCGAGTCCTCTCGCCTAGAAAAGCCCAGGTCACAAAGCTAGTGACCTGGGCTGTTGGTTGTAGTGGATCAGCGCGAGGTCCGGTAGGCAGGGACCTCTCCGGGTGGGTTAGTTGCTTTCGAGTGGGACCCAGTTGCTCCAGGCGCCGCCGGCTGTCTTCTGCCAGATGTGGTACGGCTGGCCGTCGCCGCGGAAGCCGACGACTTCGAGGCGGCCGTCGCTGTTGCGGCCCACGGCCAGGCCCTGGCGGGTGAATCCGGTGGTGCCGCCAAGAGTGTCCCAGCCACTGAAACCGCTGTTGAGTGCGGTCTGCCACATATGCTGGATCGTGCCGTTGTTGCGGAGGGTGAACGCTTCGATTCGGCCGTCCAGGTTGCTGGCCATCGCCACGGGGGCGGTTGAATCGATTTGGCTGTTGCCGAGGTTCTGCCAGCCACTCCAGCCGCCGCTGAAACCTTGCCACTTGTGGCAGAAGTCGCCCCGGTACTCCCCGTTGTTCGGCTCGATGGAGATGATTTCCAGTCTGCCGTCCTGGTTCGCGGCGGTGGCTATCGCCCGGACACCGCTGGTTCTACAGTGGCCCATCGGCTCCCAGCCGCTCCAATCGCCGCCGGCAATGCGCTGCCATTTGTGGTAAACGCCCGACAGGCCGCCACCGTAAGGGCTGCTGGCCGCGCCCACGGCGAACACCTCCATCCGGCCGTCTTTGTTGCGCGCGCCGGACACCGGGCCGAGTGAGGTGGTGACGTCCGGGGTGCCGAGGTCGAGCAGTCCCCAGCTGCCCCCGGGGGTGACCTGGTAGAACGACCACAGGCGGTGGTTGCCCGTGACGAACACCTCGATGCGGCCGTCCGTATTGGTGAGCGCCGAGAGGCCGCCCACGACGTCGAAATCGCCGAGTTGTGCCCAGCCGCTCCAGCCGCCGGACGCGAGTTGCCACATGTGGTGGAGGGTGCCGTTCGTGGTCAGGGCGAACACTTCCAGGCGGCCGTCCTTGTTCGACGCGACGGCCGGGCCGCCGGTCACGAGACCGGGTATGGTGCCCAGCGGTTGCCAGCCGCTCCAGCCGCCGCTGGAGCGCTGCCAGTTGTGGTAGAGATCGTCGCTCCTGGTGCCGCCGAAGGCGAACACCTCCAGTCGCCCGTCTAGGTTGGTGCCGAAAGCCGCACCCCACAGGGGTGTCGGTGCCGCTGACGCCGGGGTGGCCGTCGACATGCCCACCGCCGTCAGCATGACGGCAACGACGGACAGTCCCATGAATCGCTTCATGAGCTGTCCCAGGTTCTTGCGCCGCATTAAGCCTCCAGTTCGTTTTCACCACCGGGATATGGCTTGGGCTGAGCATCGAACCTGTCGGTATACGTGCGGTATAGGTCCTGCTAGAACGTGGACGGAGGCAGCAAGCGCCCGCCTTACCGCAGTCCGTTGCGGCGGGCGACCCGTGCGAGCAGGTCGACATCGTCGGAGATGATGCCGTCGGCACCGAGGTCGATGACCCGTTGCATGGTGGCCTCGTCGTCGATGGTGTACGGGATCACCTTGAGCCGGTGCCGGTCCCGCAGGACGCCGACCGCGGGGCCGTGGTAGTAGGACGGATTCTGGCGTAGGAACCAGTCGGGGGAGTCGACGGTGGCCTGGTCCGGGTCGTGCACCTGCCAGTTCGACGAGACCGTCGACGCGCCGGCGGCCCGGACCAGTTTGCCGAGGTCGCGGTAGCGCCACCAGTCGAGGCCGCCGGTCCACGGGCTGGTCACCGACGGGTCCCCGTACACCGGACGGAGCGAGCACGCGTCGGCCAGGGACGTGCACTCGGCCGGCCCGTACTGCCGCACGATAGCGACAGTTTCGATCCGCGGATCCAGCTTTCGCGCCAGTCGGATCGTGCGCCAGTCCAACGACTGGATCGTCGCGCGGGTGGTGAACTTGCTGGCCTGAATGGCCCGGACCAGCTTGCCAGTGAAGATCTGGTACGGCGCGGTGTCGGCGACCAGCGGGTTGGTCCGTGTCTCGATGTTCAGGCGGATGTCCTTGCGCCCGCTGGTCCGCACCAGGTCGAAGACCTCCTCCAGGGTGGGGATCCGTTCGCCTGGTACGGACTGCTGGCCGGGGAATTCCGGCAGCGTCTTCGAGCCGCAGTCGATGGTCCGCACCTGGGCGAGGGTCAGGTCGTGCAGCGCCTTGTCCACGTACGGGAACTTTGGATCATTCCGGCGCGCCGGCGCGGTGTCGACGCAGTGGGAGCCGTTGACGACCCGGTCGTGGCTGACGACCAGGTGGCCGTCCTTGGTGACGCCGGTGTCGAGTTCCAGGGTGGAGACGTCGGGATTCGCCAGCGCGTACCTGAAGGCGGCCAGGGTGTTCTCCGGGCGCGCCGACCTTGCGCCGCGATGGGCCTGAACGTCGAATGGGGACGGGTACGCGCGCGGCAGCCGGTAGCCGCGATCGTCGAGCAGCCCGCGTAACCGGTCCGGGTAGTCGGTGATGATGCCGTCCACGCCGTCGTCGATGAGCTTGGCCATCGTCGGCACGTCGTCGACCGTCCAGGGGATCACCTTGATGCCGTTGCGGTGCGCGTGGTCGACCAGGGCCTTGTCCACGAACGGCAGGTATCCGGGGTCGGTGACCGCGGCGTTCTCGGGGTAGCCGTGCAGCGGCGAGTAGGCGTACGCCCCGAAGGTCTTCACCGCCGCGATCGGGTCGCCGCCGAAGTCGTCCAGATCGAGCCCGCCGAGCCAGGGCGTGAGGTCGACGCCGGCCAGCGCCGCCGCGTTGTTGCCCAGGGCGACCCGCTTCACCGTGGGGGCGACTTCGCGCAGCCGCATCAGCACACCCCAGTCGAAGCTCTGCACGGTCACCCGCCGCTCGAAGCCGGCGTCGCGGATCTCCCGGGCGACCACCTGCACGAACTGCTCCCGCGGCGCGGTCTCCTGCGGCGAGGAGGCCTCCACCTTGGTCTCGACGTTGAGGCTCACGTCGTCTGCCTGGTACCGCTTGACCAGGTCGAACACCTCCCGCAGCAGGGGCATGCGGGAGCCGGGGACGGCCAGTTGGCCGGGTTTGTCGGGCAGGGTCGCCGAGCCGCAGTCGAGGGTACGGATCTGGGCCAGGCTCAGGTCCTTGATCAGCTTGTTTACGTACGGGAACTCGGGGTCACCGGGGGAGACCGGCGCGGTATCGGCGCACTTGCCCGCCTGCACCCTGCGGTCGTGGCTGACCACCGCTTCGCCGTCCTCGGTGATCAACACGTCGAGTTCGAGCGTGGACACGCCGAGGGTGAGGGCGTTGCCGAAGGCCGCCAGCGTGCCCTCCACTCGCAGGCCCAGCCCACCGCGGTGCGCCTGCAGGTCGAAATCCTTGCGCGGCCGACCATGATCGGAGCCCGCGTACGCCGGAGCGGCGAAAATGAGGCTGGTCACCGTGATGGCCGCGGCCACCGCCGGACGCCACGAAGAGATCGTCATGGCCGCAGATGATCCCAGCGCCTTGAGACGCGCGGGCATGCCTCTGGCGGCGTCCGGCTGAAGCCTGAGTGACAAGGTCGCAGCTAGGGCTGGCTTCTGTTGATCTCGCAGCCCAAGGTGGAGTTGAAGAAGGTGTAGCAGGAGTTCGTCACGAAGGTGTCGGTGCCTGGACCGCCGTCGCAGCTGTCCTCGGTCACCGGGGGTCCGGACCGGATTGATTTCCCTGGGCAGGTCGAGCAGATGCGGCGGATTCCGGCGCGTGAGCTCGCAGCTCAGCTGCTGCGCCCGGTATCGGGTGCCGGAGATCCGGCTGCGGCCCGCAAGTGGGGAAGATGTCCAGCTCGCGGTAGCGGTGGGCCTGGCTGTCGGGATGGCGCCAGAGCCCGATCGCCGTGTGGCCGACCGTCGACTGCCGCAGGCCGTGCAGCCTGATCCGCTTCGCCATGGTTCCTCAATCCGTGATGATCGTGAGGTCCGCGCGGGAGCGGACGTCGTCGAGCGCGTAGTAGCGCTCCTCCTGGCCCGCCCAGCGGGTCCAATGGGGGGTGTAGAGGTCGCCGTCCCGGGCCAGTGCCCGGGACCTGCGGGTCGCGTCGGCGGCCTCCATCCAGATCAGGCCGCTCAGGTACGGCGCGGCCGGGCGCGCGCCGGAGCCGACGCCCTCCACGACGAGCGTGTCCGTGGCCGGCACGTCGTGCCATTCGGCGTACTCGCCCTGGTGCCAGTCGTATCGCCGCCACCGGGCGGGCAGTCCCGCGCCGAGGGGGCGGAGCACCCATTCGACCAGCGCGTTGATCCCGGCCGTCAGGCCGTCCCAGCCGGGGTAGAGGTTGTCCATCCGTACCACGGGTGCGCCCAGCTCGTTGGCGAGGGTGGATTTGCCCGATCCGGAGCGTCCTTCCACGGCGAGCACGCGGGTGCGCCCGGCCCGCGCGGGGCGCTCCCGCAGCCACGCCGCTATCTCGTCGGCCTGGTTCATAGCTGGTAGCGGACCCGGTCGGGGGTGATCCGGATGACCACGCGGTCCCGTTCCTCGTCGGGGTCGCCCAGCACGTGGTCCCGGCCGGTGTAGCTCCTGGACAGCCTGTCGATGAGAGCGCGGGCGTCCTCGTCGGTGATCTTCGCGGTGCCCCTGATCTCGACGTACCGGGTGGGCCGGGACCGGGAGTAGACCAGGACGGTGGCGTTGGGGTCGCGCTGGAGGTTGCGCACCTTGCGGCGGCCGCGCTTGGTCGCCATCACGAGGTCGTCGCCGTCGCGGCCCACCCACATCACCGACAGTTGCGCCCGGCCGTCGGGCTCGGCGGTGGCCAGGACGGCGAACTCGGGGGCGTCGAGGAATGCCCGTACCTCGTCGGAGAGCCTGGTCACCGGGGTGCTCCGACGGCCAGGGGAAGCGCCGGATCGGCGGCCCACTCCTCCAGGGAACCGTCGTAGATCGCCACCTCGTCCCGGCCCAGCAGGGTCAGGACCAGCGCGAGACTGGCGGCGGAGATCCCGCCGCCGCAGTAGATCCAGACCGGGCCTTCGCCGAGGTTCGCGGTCGCCGCGCGCAGTTCCACAGCCGGAAGGTATCTGCCGTCCGGGCCGGTCAGGCCGCGCGCGGGCACGTTGGCGCTGCCGGGGATGTGGCCGCGCCGGGCGTACCTGGACGGCACTTCGCCGCGGAACGTCTCGGGGGACAGCGCGCACACCACCGTCGGCGCCACGGCGCCCTCCGACCAGGAGACCAGATCGTCCTTGCCGACCCAGTATCCGTTTCGCGGGCCGGAAGCACCACGGTGGCGTCCAGCACGACGAGGCCGGGGCGTTCGGCGAGCCAGGCCGGATCGACGAGAGGCCCGGTCATCGGGAGGCCGCCGAATCCGGCAGGAGATCGGTCCGGACGGCGTCCGCCCAGCCGTCGGCCGTGGCGAGCACGCCGTTGGCGGCCAGCCAGTCGGCGTACGGCCGCATGAGCTCGGTACGGATCTCACCCCATCGGCCGCCGTGCGTCCAGGTGGGCGCGATGAGTTCGAGCGAGCGGGACAGCAGCTTCCGGGGGAAGTACGGGATCACCCGGTCCAGGATCGATCGCCAGGGCTAGGCCGGGGTCCTCGATGGCCGTGCGGTATCCCCGTTCGGTGACCGCCAGGAAATCCCGGATCAGCTCCGGCTCGTCCCGCAGCGCGAGTCCGACGCCCAGCAGGTAGCTGTGGTACGGCGGCACGCCGATCTCGTCGACCGGCCACAGCACCCTCCGGTCCCGCGGCAGGTCGCCCATGAGGGCGTCCCACGCCCTGTTTGAGCAGGTGGGTCAGTCGGCGCTTCAGCCGGATGAACTCGGGGTCGTCGAGCACCTCGTCGGAGCGGGGACGGGCGAAGGGCACCTCGACCCGTTCCAGCACGGTGGCCGGTCGCCCGGTGAACACGTACACGGTCGAGGACAGCAGCAGCGCCTCCTCGACGTTGTGCGTGATGAACAGGATGGAGCGGCGGTTCTCCTCCCAGATGTCGAGGAGCCAGCGGTGCATGTCGACGCGGAGGATGGCGTCCAGCGCGCTGAACGGCTCGTCCAGCAGGAGCAGTTCGTGGTCGCTGAGCAGCGCGCGCAGGAACGCGACCCGCTGCTGCATGCCGCCGGAGAGGGTGTGCGGGTAGGCCGACGCGAAGCCGTCCAGGCCGGCCTTGGCCAGCCATTCGCGGGCGAGGGCACTGGACCCGCGGCGTGGCTCCCCGGCGATCTCCCCGGCCAGCACCACGTTGTCCTCGATGGTGCGCCAGGGGAGGAGCGCGGGCTGCTGGGGCATGTAGCCGATCAGCCCGCGGCGACCGGCGGCGTCCTGCCCGCCGACGCGTACGGTTCCCTGGTCGGCCGCCAGCAAGCCGCCGACAATGTGGAACAGGGTCTGCTGGCCCCAGCGCGGCGCGTCGTCCTGGTACCGCGGGCTGAGCCATTCCTGGCTCTTCTTCACCAGTTCGGCGTCCAGATCCGGTGCGGCGGCCAGCAGGATCTCGGCGGATTCGGCGGCGTTGGCGGCGGCGTAGGTGTAGCCCTCGGAGGTCGCGGCGAGGAACTGCTTGACGAGCTCGGGGTCCTTGCTGATCCGCGTCTCGTTGGTGATGAGGATCGGCGTGTAGAAGTCGAGTGCCTTGTCGTAGTCCTTGACGTACTGGATGTTGACCGGCTCGCCGCGCAGCTCGGCTTCGATGCCCGTCCAGGCATAGAAGATCCACGTGAAGTCGATGCCCTTCTTGGTGGCGGCGAAGAAGTCGGCGTTGCCCACGCTGACCGTCTTGATCGTGGCCGGGTCGCCGCCGTCGGCCTTGACGATCGTCTTGAGCAGGGGTTCCTCGACGGGGCCGCCGAAGGAGCCGTAGGTCTTGCCGGCGTACTGGGCGGGGCTGGTGAGCGCGCGGTCCTTGGGCGAGGCGAAGCCGGAGGTGTTGTGCTGGATGATCGCGGCTTTGGTGGGTACGCGCGCCGCAGGCGAGACAAAATGGAGGCGTGTTGACTCCCCCCGAACGTGGTTTAGCCGAACTGTTCGCTGAGGATCCGATGACGCACCCGCTCACCTATCCGGGACGCTTACCCCCGACATCAGGCGTCTTCTCCGGGGATCGGTATGTCCCGCTTCGCGCGGTTGACGGGGATGCCTGGACTCTCGGCGGAGAAGAGGATGGGGTACGGCTCGACGAGCACCTTGCCCGTCTCGGCGCCGAACCCCTCGACCGGCGACACCGCGTGATCGCGGTGGGATCCAACGCCGCCCCCGGCCAGCTCTACCGGAAGTTCGTCAACCAGCGGGTTCGGCCAGTGATCCCCTTGACGCTGACCGACGTACACGGCATCACGCCCGGAGTGTCCGCTCACATCAACAAATACGGCTACCTGCCCGCCGCCCCCGTGACCGTGCCCGGCGTGGTCTCCCGCTTGTTCGTGCTGTGGCTGGACGACGCACAGCTCGAGGTCCTGGACGCCTCAGAACCCAACTACGACCGGCGTCTCGTGCCCGACGACATCCACCCGGTGACGCTCGTTTCGGGCGTACGGCTTCGGGGTTGCCACATCTACGTCGGCAAGCACGGCTGTCTCACCGGGGCCGATGGCGTGCCCTACCCGCTCGAAAGCCAGCGAGAGCTGATCGCCCGTCTCCTCGACTCCTCCGCCGCTCTCAAGAAATTGTGCGGCGATTCCCCGGATGAGTTCATCGACAAGGTGAAAGACATCGCCGTCCGGGAGGCGGCGTACGCGTTATTCCGCAGTGAAGGGCACGCGTTACCGCAGCCGGAGCTCTCGCTACTCGCAAAGATCTCAAAGTCTGGCGCGCTGAACTAGAGATCCCCGCGGAGGTCAGTCCGGGCAGGCGCCGAAGCGCCCGGCGGCCCCTGAGGGCCGGGGCGCGTGGTCGTGCTCGTCAACCGCAAGAGCAGGCCCGCCCGCTACCTGATCGGCTGGAACAAGTCCCGGATCCGGCTGCCCGACGGCCACACTTGGTATGCCTACCAGCCTGCGACGGGAACCAACAAGTGATCAACAGACGCCTGGGGGCGGCGGTGCCGCTGCTCATCCTCGGCCTGCTTCTCGGCTTCGCCGCCAAGACGTCCGCGTGGACGTCCGCCGATCTGGCCGTCAACCATATGATCCAGTCGGTCCGGACGCCGTGGCTCACCGTGATCGCCCAAGGGTTCAACTTCGGCTTCGACACGATCGTCGGCGTGATCGTGCTCGTCGGCGCGACCGCTTACCTCTTCGCGATCGGCCGCCGCACCGACGCCGCCCGCACCGCCATTGTGATCACCACCGGCTGGGGCCTCGGTGGTGCGATCTATAAGATCATCGTCGCCCGGCCGCGTCCGCCCGCCGCGGACTCGCTCGTGCGGAGGCTGGCCAGCGACAGCTTCCCGAGCGGGCACGTCTGCCTGACGCTCTCGATCGTCGTCGCGGCTGCCCTGCTGGTCCGCGGCACTGCGGCGAGCCGGCTCGTCGTGGCCGTCGGAGCGATCCTGGTCGTCGGGCAGATGCTGGCCCGGGTATATCTCGGCGCCCACTACCTGACCGACACCATCGGCTCGCTGCTCGTGACCACGGGGGCCCTGGTGCTCGCCGTCCCCGCCACGCGTCGACGGACAACAGATGTTCTGGCAGAAGATGTGCCCGACAGGTTAGCTGACAGTCGCTCTCGCTAGCTGGCGGCGAAGACCTCGTAGTGGTCGACGGTCAGCTCGCGGTCGACCAGGAAGCGGTCGTCCTGGGGATAGAAGACGGCGCGTTCGGGATCGGGGCCGGCGAAGGCCCTGATCGCCTCCCAGGAGTCCCAGATGGAGATCAGCAGGAACTCCGCCCGGCCGCCGTCGTCGCGGCGGGTGAAGGTGACGCCCTGGTTGCCCGGCGTTGAGGTGTAGCCCGGGTGGCCCGTCTCCATCAGGTAGGCGGAGTAGGCGTCGGCGTCCTCGGCTCGTGTCCAGCCGCGCCAGGTTCTCATGATCATTTTAGCCTCCTGTGTGTGGCGACACCGGTAAAAACTTTATGGCGGTGTTGCCGTAGGACGCAACCGCCTTATGGCCGGGACCGCACAGGTGCTATTCGATGCCGGCCAGCCGAAGGGCATGTTCGAGCTGCTGGAGTTTCGCAGCCGCCAGAACCCCAGCCCGCTCGGTCAGGTAATCCCTGGTCAGGGTGATCAGCCAGGTGCAGAACAGGTGGCCGTCACGAGGAAGCGCGACACGCACGACGCCTTCGTACGGAAGCCCCTCACGAATACCGATCCCGACCTCCACCCCTACGGCCCGGATGTCGGTGCCCACGGACGCGGCATTCCGCATCACGTCGGGATCCAGCGCCTCTTCCCCCGTCAAGACCAGAAACCCGCGCTTCTCATCGGTGGTCGCGGGAGCAACGATCTGCATCGCCCGAAACTCGGACGCCTCCCCACCCGACAAGAGCACCACCGGACGCCTCTCGTCGAGGAGCGCCCACCAGACCTCACCGCGCATCAATGAAAACCGCCCTGGTCCACGAGCGCGGCCAGCCGCTTGGGCGCGATCAGCCGGTAACTGTCCCTGATCAGCTCGTCGATCTCATCCCAGTCCTGCTCACTGTCGAGCCGAGCGCCAACCCAGCCCTTCGAGCCCACATACGCAGGCACGAAGAAACGTCCCGGATCGGACCCCACCAGGGCCTCCTGCACGCCGGGCCCCGCCTTGAACATCATGGTCAGCCCGTCTTCACTGGTCATCAGAAACAGCTTCTCCCGGACCCGGAACGAGGGCGCGGTGTGGCCGCCGAACGGCTTCTCCACCACCTCCGGCAGAGACAGGCATATCTCACGCAGCCGCGCCACCACATCATCGTCGATCATGTACGCCTCCCGCGGGTCCATCGTTTCGATGCCGCGCTCACAGTATTCCAATGGTTGGTGCGCGCGGAGCAGAGCAATCCTGGTACGTCCTCGACCGCGTGGTGAATACGCCCACCGCACCGCCACTAGGGCTACGGCTGGACCCTGCGCGGGCCTTTGTCATGTGCGTGAAACCGCTGAAGTCATCTACCTGCGAGAACATGGTGGGCACCAGAAAGGTCTTTGCAAGTTTTCACGGACTTGCGCAAAGTTCTCTAGAGAACTTTGCGTATCCCACTGAAAGGTTTGCGAGAGAGAAGCGGGGTCAATGCAACCACCCTTGGGGCGGGCATCCCAGACCACCAGACACGCACATTAACACAGAGTCAAATCTGTGGTCAACCCCGCCTTTGGGGCGCGGGGATCTCGATGACCAGAAAGAGTAGCCCATCCAATTTCTCGCCACCACCAGAACACAAGCACGATCCCGCGATAAATCCACATGATGGGCAGAATGTCCATTTGTGACATCATTCCGCTGGCACAGCGGAGCTCGTACGAGCCAGGATGATCTCATGACCCGCAGATGGCTCTGGGCAGTCGCGCTCGTGGCAGTGGCCGCCATCGTGGTGGCCGTGATCTGGTGGCCCCAGTCGGATCCGGCCTCATCCGATCCGGCCCCATCCGATCCGGCCCAGCCGTCCACCGATGCGGCCATGCAGGTCGCCAGCCCGGACCCACGGACTCGGGTCCTCACCGTGCAGTCGGCCGCGCTCGGCAGGCAGGCCAAAGTCACCGTACTGCTCCCGCCGGGCTGGGCCCCGGGCTCAGGGCCATGGCCGGTGTTATACCTGCTCCACGGATGCTGCCAGTCGTCAACGTCCGGGGGCTGGCTGGAAGACGACACAACCGCCCGGGTCACCGCCACAGCGCGGGCACTGATCGTGATTCCCGAAGGCGGTCCCACCAGCTGGTATTCCGACTGGCTCGATGGGCCGAAGTGGGAGACCTTCCACCTCAAGGAACTGCTCGCCATCCTCGAACGCGACTTCGGCGCGGGCGACAGAAGGGCGATCGCGGGCCTGTCCATGGGCGGGCTCGGTGCGATGGGCTACGCCGCGCGCAATCCCGGCATGTTCCTGGCCGCCGCGTCCTACTCCGGGGTCCTCGACAGCCAGGCCCAGTCGGACGCGATCCTGGACATCACCAGAAACTATGGCGAGGATCCCGCCAAGCTCTGGGGCCTCGACCCCTCCACCTCCGTCTGGGACGACCACAACCCGGCCAACCTCACCGACCGCCTAAAAGGGATACGCCTCTACGTCTCCTGCGGGGACGGCACGCCGGGCCCTCTGGATCCGGACGGCGCGGGCGACGACAGCGGCGAGAGTTTCCTGCTCAGCGAGGCGAAGACGTTCGTGAAACGCGCGGAGCAGAGCGGCCTGGACGTCACCACCGACTTCTACGGCCCGGGTACGCACACCTGGCCCTACTGGAGCCGAGCGCTGGAAAGGTCACTCCCCATGCTGATGGAGGCGCTGACCGCCTGATGGTCACCTGTCGTGTGAGCACGTCCTGAGCAATGGAGCTCCCAGGCATACTCGGTGGCACGGCAGGCGAACCGACCGTGCGCACCGAAAGCTGAAATCTCAGGCAACCTTGGCGGAGCTGGCCGCCCAGGTGTTGCAAGCTTCAGGTGAGGCCGCCTTGAAGCCCCGATCCAACCACGCCGCGATATTGCGTCCCTTCCCATGGCTGCGGATCTTGCTGCCCTCATCGCCGCTCTGCCGGTCAAGGGCGAGCATTTCCTTCCAGTCGGCCGTGTTCCGCGACAGCGAGTCCCAGACGCTTCCGATGAAGACCCCGGCCAGGCATTCGGCTTGGAGTTCGTGCCGCCGCGACTGCTCGTACAACTCGCTCTTGTTCTTGAAGGCGTGCTCCTCGTAGGCGCTCGTTATTTCCATGAGGTTCTGGATGTGGTGACCGTACTCATGGGCGGTCGTGTCGAAGAGGAACAAGTCGAAAGGGTCGTCGAGTGCGGTCTTGTTCAGCAAGACGGTGAAACGGTTCTCCTTGCCGCAGTACATCGCGGCCGCGTCTCCCCAGGAATTGCCGCAGTATCGCCGGGGTTTGGTGATGAACGCCACTCTGGCCTTCTCGAACGGCAGGCCCCGGTCCTCGAAATGAGCCCCCCACGACCGGTTGAGGCAATCAAGGATTGCGGTCACGTAGCGCTTCGCGGAGGCGACGTTGTTGCGTTTGATGGGCTTCTCGCGGCAGTTGGACGACTCGAGTTCGCTGGTGTAGTACAGGTCGTTGTCGGTAAGGGTGGAGTCCTTGATCGGGTAGCGGGCGTGTGCCGTACCGTTTGAACTGGCGTGTGCCGCCGTGCCGGATAACAGGAGCCAGGAAAGCGTGACGAGGACGATCGAGTGGATTTTCTTCATAGCCTTTAAGGCGTTCCACTCTGTTCCATGTCGTTCCGTGGTGGGGCCGCCCTTGGCGGGCGACCCCCTATGATTTACGGCAGGGCTTCGATGACGGCGTCGCGCCAGTCGTAGTTCATCCAGTCGTAGTTCGCGGGAAGCCCGCCGTTGACGGCGGCCAGTTCGCTGTCGTCGAGCTGGTGGGCGGTCATCTCGAAGCTGTTCATTTTCGTTGAACCCTTTCCTGTTGGAATGTGCATACTTAAGGTCGCAGACACCACTTGGGAAACTCTTGGCGATCACTAGGTGGGGTTTCCTGTCCGGCTACAAGTCCCGCGTAGTGCCCGCCAAGAGCCAGCAGATCCGCATGGCGTCCGTGCTCGGCGATCCGCCCGTCCTCGATCACGATGATCTGGTCGGCGTCCCGTACCGTGCTGAGCCGGTGCGCGATGATGATGCGGGTCTGCGACAGCAACGACAGATGCTGTTCGATCTGGGCCTCGGTGACGGTGTCCAGGTGGCTGGTCGCCTCGTCGAGCAGCAGGACCCGGGGACGCCCGAGCAGCGCGCGAGCCAGCGCCAGCCGCTGCCGCTGTCCGCCGGACAGGCCCATCCCCTCCGACAGGTGCGTGTCGTAACCGAGCGGCATGGCCTGAATGTCGTCATGGACGCACGCCAGCCGAGCCGCCTCCACGACCTCCGCCAGGGACGCCCCAGGCCGGGTCAGCGCGATGTTCTCGCGGATGGTGCCGCTGAACAGGTGCGGCTCCTGCGTGACGACGCCGAAATGCCGGCGCAGCGCGCCCCGGTGCAGGGTGTCGAGCGGGACTCCGTCGTAGCTGATCGTGCCCAGGGTGGGCTCGTGGAGGCCGAGCATGAGCCGGGCCAGCGTGCTCTTGCCCGACCCGGTCCGGCCCACCAGAGCGATCTTCTCGCCGGGCCGGATGTGCACCGTGATCTGCTGGAGCGTCCACGGCGCGCGCGGGTCGTGCCGGTAGGAAACATCCGCAAGCTGGATCTGTCCGCGCAGGTCGCTCGGCTCGATCCGACCCTGCGGCTCAGGTTCGGATTCCAGGATGTCGGCCAGCCGTTCGACGTGGGCGGCCGCCTCCTGCAGCGTCCTGGCGCACGCCAGCAGCGAGGTGATCGGCCCGAGCGCGGCCGCGGCGAGCGCGCACAGGGTGAGAGTCGCGCCCAGCCCCGCCCTGCCCCCGAGCACCTGCCAGCCGCCCACCCACAGAAGGATCGCCGGAGCCAGCAGCCGCATGCTCTCCAGCACGGAGGTGACCGCGTTCTCCGTGATCCCCAGCCGCCCATCGGCCCTGAGCTGCTCGGCGAACAGCCGTGACCAGCGGCCGAGCGCCGCGCCCTCGGCGCCACCGGCCTTCAGCGTCTCCACCCCCTTGATCGCCTCGATCAGCTGGCCCTGCGTCTGCACCTGGGCGCTGAGCGAAGCCTGGTTCAGATCCGACCGTCGTCGCCTGGTCAGCAGGAGCAGCGCGCCCTGGACGGCGGCCAGACCGAGCAGGCAGAAACCCAGCGGCGGCGCCTTGACCAGGACGATCGTCAGGTAACCCACGGCCAGCGGCCCGTCCAGCAGCGCGGTGGTGACCGGCCCCGACAGCAGCTGCCGCAACCGGCTCACGCTCGCGCTGCGCTGCGCGAGATCCCCGGCGCCGCGATGCAGGAAATAGCGGTACGGCAGGCTGAACAGATGCCCGACCACCTGCGCGGTCAACACCCGGTCCACCCGCAGCCGCAAGCTCAGCAGCGTGGCCGAGCGCAGGTAGCTGAGCAGCACGTGGAGCACCCCGGCCAGCGCCAACCCGACGCCGAGCATGCCGAGCAGTTCCTCGCCCTGGGTGGGCAGCACGGCGTCGATCAGCACCTGGGCGAAGCTCTGGACCAGCAGCCCGACGCCCTGCAGTAGCAGCGAAGCCAGCAGGATCTGGGCCAGCAGCCCCCGCTGCCGGAGCAGGGCGGTCGCGGCGAGAGCCCGCAGCCAACCCCTGCGTGGCCTGCGCCGGCGCTGGAACTTGTCGTCGGGCGCGAAGGTTAACAGGACCCCGCTGAAGCCTGTCCCGAACTCGTCGTGAGTGAGCTTTCGCCTGCCTACGGCGGGGTCGATGAGGTGGACGCCGCGGGAGCCGTACCGCTCGATCACGACGAAATGGTTGGACTGCCAGTGGGCGATCGCCGGGAGTGGAGCACCGGCAAGCTGGGTGGGTTTTACGGAGAATGCGGTGGCGCGCAGGCCGTACTCGCGGGCGGCTCGGACGATCGACAGCGCGGACAGGCCGTCCCTGCCGACCCCGCAGCGCTCGCTGACCTCGCGTACGCTGCTGTGCCGTTTGTGGTAGCTCAACACGGTGGCCAGGCAGGCGGCACCGCATTCGGCCAGCCCACTCTGCAGCCGAACGGGTGCTCGTGTGCTCATCGCGGGATCGTCGCAGCCGGGTCTTGGCGGCCACTTGGGGGTCAGTTGATTGTGGCCACGCCTGGTCTGGTGAGGCGTTCGGGGTTGACGACCTGGTCGTACAGGGCCGCGGTGACGCCGGATTTCAGTGCGGCGTCCCGGAGGGTGAGGTTCTCGTCGAGCGCGCGATGTGCGATCAGGGCGGCTTTGTCGTAGCCGATGACGGGGCTGAGCGCGGTCACCATCATGACCGAGCGGTCCACGTTGTCCTTCAGCTTGGACGTGTCGAGCTGGGCGCCTTCGACAAGATATCTGCGGAAATGGTCCATCATGTCGGACAGCAGGCGGGCCGAGTGCAGGACGTTCTTGATGATGATCGGCCGGAACGCGTTGAGTTCGAAGTTGCCCTCCGCGCCGGCCATGGAGACCGCGGTGTCGTTTCCGATCACTTGGATGGCGACCATCAGCATGGCTTCCGCCTGGGTCGGATTCACCTTTCCCGGCATGATCGAGGAACCCGGCTCGTTGGACGGCAGGATCAGCTCGTGCAGTCCCGTCCGGGGACCCGACCCGAGCCAGCGCATGTCGTTGGCGAACTTGAACAGCGACACCGCCAGGGCGCGCAGCGCGGTCGAGACGCGGACCAGCGCGTCACAGGAGGCTTGGGCGGCGAACTTGTTGGGCGCGCCCACGAACGGGAATCCGGTGAGATCGGCGAGGAGCGCGGTGACCTCGCGACTGAAATCCGGTGGCGCGTTCAGCCCGGTTCCGACCGCGGTGCCGCCGATGGCCAGGCGGTAAAGCCAGGTGAGAGTGTGTTTGAGGTGGTCGGAGGCATCATCGAGCTGGGCCGCGTAGCCTGACCACTCCTGCCCGACCGTGAGCGGAGTCGCGTCTTCCAGGTGGGTACGGCCGATCTTGACGGTGTTCTCCCATTCCGCGCTCCTGGCCGCGGTGGCGTCCCGCAGCCGGGCCAGCGCCGGGAGCACGTCACGTTCGAGCGCCATCGTCGCCGCGATGTGCATGGCGGTGACGAACGTGTCGTTGGACGACTGCCCCATGTTCACGTGATCGTTCGGATGTACGGGATGCTTGCTGCCCAGCCGCCCGCCGAGCAGCTGGATCGCCCGGTTGGAGATCACCTCGTTGACGTTCATGTTCGACTGCGTGCCGGAACCGGTCTGCCAGACGTACAGCGGGAACTCGCTGTCCAGCGCGCCGCTGATGACCTCGTCGGCGACCTGGCTGATCAGGTCGGCCTTCCACTGGGGCAGCCGCCCGGCGCGCCCGTTCACGATCGCCGCGGTCTTCTTGATGAAGCCGTACGCGTGGTAGACGGCCTTGGGCATACGGTCATCGCCGATGTTGAAGTGGATCAGCGACCGCTGGGTCTGCGCGCCCCAGTAGTGGTCGGCCGGCACCTGGATCTCCCCGAGCGAGTCACTTTCGGTCCTGGTGCCGGAGGCGCGCAGCCCGATCGGCAGGTACTGGATCCGGTTCATCCTGATTCTCCCCGGATCGGCCGGTACTCCGGCTGCCACATCGCGTCCTGAACTTGCTGGACGGGGTCGTCGAGGGAGACGCGGGCCAGGTTCTCCGCGGCCGCCTGCCGGGCCACCGCGACCGCCACCGTGGCCGAGACCTCGCGGAGGTTCTCCACCTGGGGCAGCAGCGACGCGCCGGGAGCCGTCACGTCCACCAGCCCGCCGACGGCGACTGCGGCGGCGTGCAGCATGTCCTTGCTGACCCGCCGCGCCCGCGACACGACCGCGCCCAGCCCCAACCCCGGGTACAGCAGGGCGTTGTTGGCCTGGCCGATGACATAGGTGACACCGTGGTACGTGATCGGGCTTACCGGGATTCCGGTCGCGATCAGGGCGCGGCCGTCGGTCCAGTGAAGGAGGTCGTCCGGCACGGCCTCCATCCGGTCGGTCGGGTTGGAGATCGGGAAGATGATCGGCCGGTCCACGCGCGCGGCCATGGTCCGGACGATCTCCTCGGTGAAGGCGCCGTGGACGGTGGAGGTGCCCAGGAGCATGGTCGGCTTGACCCGGTTGACGACCTCCCCGAGCCCGATGCGGCCCTGCTCCCGCTTCCAGTCGGTGACCTCGGACAACGGCCGGGCGTAGGGGGCCTGGAAGTCGCGCAGGGCCGACATGTCATCGGTGAGCAGGCCCTGCTGGTCGATCGCCCAGATCCGGCGCATGGCCGTGAGGTGGTCCAGACCGTCACGGACCATCGCGTCGCACAGCTGGTCGGCGATGCCGATGCCCGCCGTGCCGGAACCGAAGATGACGATGCGCTGCTCCCGCATCGGCACGCCGGAGACGCGGATCGCGCCCAGCATGGCCGCCAGGACGATCGCGCCGGTGCCCTGCATGTCGTCGTTGAACGTGGGGATCCGGGGCGTGTACTCCTCCAGGATGCGGCGGCCGTTGGACGGGCCGAAATCCTCCCAGTGGAGCATCGCGTTCGGGAAAAGGCGGGTGGCGGTCGAGACGTACGCGTCGATGAAGTCGTCGTAACGCTGCCCTCGGATCCGCGAATGCCGTTCGCCGACGTAGAAGGGGTCGTTGAGCAAAGCCTCGTTGTTGGTGCCGACGTCCAGGGCGACGGGAATGACGCGGCCGGGGTCGATTCCGGCGGCGGCGGTGTAGACGGCCAGTTTGCCGACGGCGATGCCGGCCCCGCCGCCCACGCCCCAGTCTCCGATGCCCAGGATTTCCTCGGCGTCGGAGGCGACGATCAGGTCCACGTCATCGGCTTCCAGGCCGAAATTGCGGAAGGCCTGCTCGATGCCGTGCACGTCGTCGATGGACAGGTAGACGCCTCGGGGGCGGCGGTATTCGTGGCTGTAGTTCTTGATGGCTTGGGCGACCGTGGGGTCGTACACGATGGGGAGCATTTCCCGCAGGTGGTCGGTGAGCAGGCGGTAGAAGAGCACCTCGTTGCGGTCCTGCAAGGCGGTCAGGTAGACGTTTTTCAGCAGGTCGGTGGGCTGCGCCAGATACTGCGCGTACGCCCGGGCCGTCTGTTCTTCGAGTGTCTCGACCACCGGGGGGATCAGCCCGTCCAGACCGAGTTCCGCCCGCTCTTCGTGGCTGAAGGCCGTGTCCTTGTTGAGCAGGGGATTGTCCAGGACCGCGAGACCGCCTTCGAAGGACCGCTTGTGCATCGCTGTCTCCTGACTTCTCTTGGGGGAGAATTCACTCAGGTTTCGCGCCCTCTTCCACCCTGCCCCCGGCCCCGATTCGCAGGCAACAAAGCCCCAACAAAGCTCCGTTTGCGGTCGCCCCATGGTCTTGGCGCCATGTCCGCGTGGCCCGGGCTTTGGGAGCTACGGCTACCCCTCGAATTAGCGCGAGAGGTGTGGGGGTGCGGCAATGCCGGCGGGAAGTGCGGGGTCGGCGATGGGGGCTCCCCAGGACGTGGTCAATGGCAGCACGCCGGCCCAGAGGCCGAGTTCGGCGTCGGGGCTGTCTCCGTCGTCCGGGGGTCCTGTGCGGATCTTGACGGAGGCTTCGTCGAGGGAGAGCGCCAGGATGCTTGTGCCGGCCAGTTCCTTGCGGGTGGGGCGGCGAGCGTAGTCCCATTGGCCCGGTGCGCACTGGTCAGTCACTATGCGCAGGCCGTGGAGTTTCTCGGTCTCGTCGGTGATCAGGCGGGGGATGCCGTAGATCATGGCGGAGCGGTAGTTGACGCTGTGTTCGAAGACCGAACGTGCGAGGACCAGGCCGTCGACGTGGGTGACGGTGACGCACATCGTCTGGTCGGGGGCCGCAACCAGGCTTCGGGCGGCGACCGAGCCGTGGAAATACAGCGTGTCCGCGGTGGCGCCGTAAATGGTGGGGATCACCATGACCGTGCCATCCACGCTCAGCCCCAGGTGGCAGACGAAACCGGCGGCCAGTACGGCGTTCAGGTCCGCGCGGTCGGTGCGGCCTTTCTCTTTCATGCGGCGGATCCGCGTGCGGTCGGTGGCACCCAAGCCGGGCGCGTGCTGACTGCTCACCAGGAGGCCCTCGATCTTCTTGGGGGGTGGTTTCCGGGCCCAGGATACGGTCCGCTGATCCGGCGTGATTACTGTGGTGAGATGGCGTACAACAAGCGGTTCACCTGGGAGACGAGCCGGCGCTGGGTACGCGGCTACAAAGGGGAGACCGTCGTCGTGGACAGCCGGGAGCCGCTGCTGGTGTGGGAGTCGGCGTATCCCGTTCCGCGCTACGCGTTTCCGGTCGGCGATGTGCGCGGTGATCTGCTGCGGCCGGCGGCGAATCCGCCGAGCGGACCGCATGAAGGGGCCACCGAGTTCTACGACCTGGTCATGGACGGGGACGTCACGCCGAACGCGGCCTACGTCTATCCGAAGCTGCCCGGGCATATCGCGTTCGAATGGGTTTCGCTTGACCGGTGGCTTGAGGAGGATGAGGAGATTTTCGCGCATCCTCGTGACCCGCACAAACGTGTCGACGCGATCCGGAGTTCCCGGCATGTACGGGTCGAGATCGGTGGCCAGATCGTCGCCGACACCTGGGAGCCGGTGCTGGTCTTCGAAACTGGGCTGCCTACCCGCTACTACATTCCGCCCAAGGACGTGAACTTCGACCTGCTGGTGGCGACCGAGAGCCATACGCGCTGCCCGTACAAGGGGGAGGCCTCTTATTGGTCGATGCGCGAGCCTGTCGAGGGTGTGCCCAACGATGTGGTGTGGGCCTATCCCGATCCTGTTCCCGCTGTCACGCAGATCAAGGACTATCTCTCGTTCTACAACGAGGTCGTCGACATCATCGTCGACGGCGAGCGGGAGAAACACGCCGGGGATTGATGGGGAAGGTACGGCTGAGCGTCGGCCGGGAATCTGATCAAGATGGATGTCGGCGGTCGTGATCTGCTGCCGCCTGCGATCTTGACCCTCACCGTGGTGAGCGGACTGGTCGACGCGGTCAGCTTTCTGGGGCTCGGGCAGGTGTTCACGTCGGCCATGACCGGGAACATCGTCATCGGGTGTTTCACCCTACCGAAGTGACTATTCGAATTCGAAGGTGGCCACGACCGGAGCGTGGTCGCTTTCTGGATACTTGCGGTCGGTGCCGAACGCGGCCGACTCGTCGTGCAGGACCTCGTTGTGGATTTCCGAACCGCGGTAGTGGGCGAGGAGATTCCTGGTCACCAGCATGTGGTCGAGCATCTGGCCGTGGCCCTGATGATAGAGGGTGTATCGGGAGGGCGCCGGAAGCGAATGTTCGATGGGGACGAGAATTCGGTTGGACAGGTCGCCGTTACCGGTGTCCTCGACCGCGCCGCGAATGGCCAGGACGGGAATCTCGTCCGGTGTCGCGTTGAAATCGCCGCCCACGACGATCCAGGCGTCCGCGTCGGCGGTCAGAATCTGGTCCACCAGACGCCGCACTTCAAGGGCCTGGCTCATCCGTTTCATCGACGAAATGAATGAGCCTTCCGCCCAGGCGTCGGCGGCCCGCCAGGTGTAGGTGTCCAGCATCTGACCTGGGATATCCGTGGGAATCTTTGATTTCAGATGGACATTGATCACGTGCAGCGGCCGGCCGTCAAGGCTGATCTGCACGTGCAGGATCGGCCGCTCCACTCCGATCTCGATGGGATTCGGGTCCGGCGGGATCGCGGTAAGTCGCCGGTACGTGGGTTTGTCGACCAGATCGTTGCGAAGCTGCTGGTGGGCGATAATCGGCAGCTGAGTGGCGACCACCAGATTGCGTACGTCGTAAACCGCGTTATCGGAAGACTTCGTGCTGACGAGGGTCGAGCCCGCGAGATTGGTGTCCGTAATCAAATCCTGCAGGGCCAGCAAGGCGCGTGGTTGCCCTGGCCGCTCCTGACCGTGAACTTCCTGAAAAAGGGCAATATCAGCCTTGAGTCGCTTGATCTGCGGCTTCATCAACACGATGCGCTCGGCAAGCGAAGGGTGGGCACCGGGCGGCGTTTCATCGAGATTTTCGACGTTGAAGGTCGATATCCGGATCGTCGTCATGAAAGATTACCTTCTGCGGCCGAGCGTGACCTGTGGCGGCTTCCAGAGGCACTAATTCGGACTATATGGCCGCATGAAAGCGGTTAAGCGGAGGTGGTCGGCTAAAGTTCCGTAATGGAGTGATCAAGACGTCGCCACGGGTGCCCGGAGATCTGGGGGTAGACAGGCAAGGCGTCGATCTGTGACCATTCAGCCATGACTGTTGGAAAGGACGACATCACCTCCGTCCGGTGACCTGTCTCGTGCAGCGGGAAGCTGCTGAAATCCGTGAAGAATGGCTGGGCTGGGCGTTGTCGACGCTGCCCGCCGATCGTCGAACCGCAGAAGAGGCAATCTCCGGGCTGTATCAGCTGGCCGGATTCCCGCCACCCCGGTTCCATTGGGTCACCTCGCCGGTCGCCGCCATGGCGACCGTTCCGCCGGGGATACACCCGCGCTCGTGGAAGGGCCTCGACCACCTGTCGAAATGGCCCCTGCCCGCTCGATTGAACGAGCTGGTCCAGCGATTGTGGCTGCAACTCGACGCCCAGGTCCGATGGGGTCATGGGCCGATGAACGAGCTGATCAAAGATAGGGTCCGCGCGTCACTTTCGCGATCCGCCGAGCGGTCGGTGTTCATTCCGATTGTTCTGGCACACGATGCGGGAACCAACTGGTCCCGGTGGTATAGCACGCAGGGCGTTTCCTGGATCGCTCACTACGACGCCCTCCGCAGGGCGGCGGGCGTCGTTTTCGCCGCCGAGCAGTCCAGGCAACTCGAATTGTGGGCGACCGCGGCCCGCTCCTGCGGCTGGTGGTGGCCACAACGCGACATCTGCGTCGTCTCCGAACGACCGGTCACCATCCGTACGGAAGTGTGGGGCGACAACGGCGAAGTACGGCTCCACGCACCGGACGGCCCCGCGATCCGCTACGCCGACGGATTCGAGGTGCACGCCTGGCACGGAGTAGAGGTGCCCTCCTGGGTGATCACGGACCCGGATGTTCAGCGAATCGACCGGGAAAGCAATATCGAGATCCGGCGCTGCGCGATCGAGCGCATCGGCTGGCCGTCCTACATCGAACAGGCCCGGCTCTGGCTCCTCGCCGCAGCGCCGGACCCGGGAAATCCGGGTGCCGAACTCCGCCTCTACGACATGCGAAAGGACACCAGAGTCCTGCTCGCGATCAACGGTTCCGTCGAACGCGACGGAACCCGCCGCCAGTACGGCTTGACCGTGCCGGGATACCTCCCCGACCCGATCACGGCCGCCGGATGGACCTACGGCCTGTCCGCCGAGCAATACTCCCAGCTCGCCCGCCGAACCTGAGGTGATTCCCATGACCGATACCCTTGCTTCGCTGTCCCGCCGGACGGGAATGACCGTGCTCGACCACCTCGAACAGTCCGTATCGATCCCCGTCATCGACGGACTCCAAGCCCAGGGCGACCTCATCGTCATCCCGCTTTCCTTCGTCGAGTCGACGGTGACCATCCCGGAAGACGCGACCTGGCGGGACGTGCGCCCGCAGGGCTTGGTACTGCTTCGCGGCGGGGCCGGCGGTAACCCGCACACGCTTTTCGCCGATCCGGGTACATGCCGGTGGACGGCGAAAATGTGGGACCGCCAGTCGCTCGCCATCGCCGTTTTCGAGACCTCGGCCGTCGCTTATCTTCTGCACCCGGAGCATGGCGCCTCCGGGTGCGCGCCGGGCACCTACGTGGTGCGGCGGCAACGCGAGCACGGAGCCCGCAGAATCCGCCTGGTCAAGGACTGATCAGACGGGCCGAAACGAGGATCGTCGAAGCCTGGGCACGGGTGGCCTATCTGCCCCGCCGCGACTGGCCGCCTCGCCCGGGCGAAATCCCATTGGCATCCGGGAAGTGGTCTGAGTTTACTGGGCCACCTGGAAAGCCTGGCCGGATTCTGTTGCGGAGCCGTCTTCGCGGAACAGGCCGCTGTTGGGTTTTCCGGTTTCGGCGGGGAGGCCGAACCAGGCGTAGCGGTGGACGTAGGGGAGGGTGGCCAGCATTTTGGTGGAGGCGGTGAGGAAGGCGGCCTGCTGGCTGTCGGAGGCGTACGTGGTGCCGTTGCTGAAGTCGATCAAGGCGTATTCGGTTAGCCAGATCGGCTTGCCGTAGCGTTTGTACACGGCGGCCAGGTAGGACTTCAGGTGGGATACCGCGGGCTGGGTGCGGAAGTCGGAGCCGTACCAGTGCAGGGTGATGAAATCGACGCGGTAGTTTCGGGCGCGGGCGCCGGTCATGAAGCGGTCGAGCCAGCTGCCGGGGGTGTCGCCGCCGAACGCGACGCCGGGGCTGCCGAGGATGCGGCCCGCTTTCATAAGTTTGGGCCAGTGCGACAGGGCTTCCTCCACCGTCATGTTCGCCTGGGCGGCCAGGTCCGGCTCATTGAAACTCAACAGGTAAGGGCCCGCGTTCTTGGCTTGGGCCAGGGCTTCGGAGTTGACGTTCTCCGCGGCCCTGATCATCGGAATGAACTGGGTGTCCTTCGGGGTGGTGATGCCGTTGGTGTGGCTGGCCCAGGTGTAATACCAGCGGGCTTGCGATTTGGCGAGGGACTGGCTGACGTTGGGCGCGTTCCAGACGGCCACGCCTTTCTTCGACGAGGCCGCCGTCACTGGTTTCGCCGGTATGGACGCGGCGACTCGGTCCAGCGACGGCGACGGCCGAGGGGATTTCGACACCACCGGCGCGGCCGACGTGGTGAGGGGGGCCGCTTGTGCGGGCGGCCGTTCCGGCGGCGCGGGCATCAGCTGGGTGATCACCAGAGTGGCTATCGCGATGGTGGTGACCCCAGCGCCCGCCGCGACCGCGGCCCGGCCTCCCGGGCTCAAGGCATGCGCGACCGTGGTGACCTCGATCGGCGGTGGTTGCACAAGCAGCGCGAAACCCACCGGAATCGGGATGAGCGGCAGACCGGAGAGCAGGCGGTCCAGCGGGATCAAGCCCCGGGTATGGGGCGTGCAGTTGGGGCATTCACGGATATGTCGTGAGAAACGTTTGCGCCAGAGCGGCGTCGGGATGCCGTCCCAATCCCAGGTCATCGAGCGAAGTTCGGGGCACGTCGCCGCGTTCTGCAAAGCCCGTACGACCATGTGCGCGGTCTGGACTTGTTCCTTCATGCGCTGCACCCGCACAGCGGCATGACGCGGGGACAGGTTCAACGCTCCCGCCAGGTCGGCTCGTCCGAGTTCGCCGGTTTCCTCCAGCCACCAGAGGGCGAGCAGGGCGCGGTCGTCATTGTCGAGCCACCGGGTGGCCTCGGCGACCTCGCGGCGCTGGTCGGTCAGGCCCAAGCGGAGGATCGTGACCATCGCGAAATCGGACGCCGGGTCCGGCATTTCCGTCGCGGTGTCGAGGTCGGCCGTGCGGTGGTTCTCCGACCGCCGATCCTGCTCGTGATCGCGAACCTGGCGTACGGCGATCGCCACCAGCCAGGACCGGTAGGCGGAAAGGTCACGAAGCCCAGGAAGGCCGCGTACGACCCGGATCAGAGTCTCCTGGACGACATCGTCCACATCAGTGTGCCCGTTCAGGGCGCGGCCGACGATGTTGTAGACGAGCGGGAGCGAGTCGGCGACCAGGGTGTCGAGCGCGCGCTGATCCCCGTTCCTGGCGGCGGCCACCAACGCCGTGTCCGGCCCGCTCCTGACTTGACTCGCCATCAGCCCCCGCTCTCATCGTCCCTGCTCCTCCTACTGGAGACGCCGCCCAACCGGCCCAGATAACAAATTTTCGGAATTTGTGTTGTCGGGAGGTCTCGGCAGGGTCTCCCAGTACAAGGGGCGCAGGGCTCATCCCTCAAGCCCTCATCCCGCCAGCCCTCGCCCCCTTCCTCCTCATCCCGTAAGTCCCGCTTGCAAAGGACCTCATCCGTAATGAGTGAGACCAGTACCAGAGTTTCCCGCCTCGCGCTGGGGGCTGTCCTAGGCGCCTGCCTGGTGAACGGGGTCAGCAGCCCGGCCGGCGCGGCCGAAGTGCCGCTCTCGCAGCAGCGCCTGGTCGCGGCCTCCTCGGCCGAGCGCGGCGATCTCTCGCCCTCGGCCGCCGTGGACGGCAAGACCAACACCCGCTGGTCCAGCAAGTTCAGCGACCCGCAGTGGCTTCAGGTGGACCTCGGGTCGGTAAGGCCGATCAAGAAGATCGTGATCAACTGGGAGCGCGCCTACGCGAGCGCGTACACGATCCAGGTGTCCAACGGCAGCGGCGAGTGGCAGACCGTCAAGTCGGCCGCCGGGATCAACGGCGTGCAGACGCTGGACGTCTCCACCAGCGGCAGGTATGTCCGGCTGCACGCCACGAAGCGGGCGACCCAGTGGGGTGTCTCCCTGTGGGAGTTCCAGGTATTCGGCACGGGCACTGCCACGAGCCCCAGCCCGACCTCCAGCCCCAGCACTAAGCCGACCCCAACACCCACCCCCACAAAGCCGACAAACACCCCGACCCCGACCCCGACCCCGACCCCGACCCCGACCCCGACCCCGACCCCGACCCCGACAAAGCCGACGACGAGCGCTACTCCCACCACCCCGGCTGGCGAACTGCCCAAGGGCCCCGTTCCGCCGGGTGCGGTGCGCGTCGCCGAGTTCGTCGCCGAATGCCCGTTCACCCACCGCCTGCCCGACGACCCGATCGTGATGCCGGGCCTGCCGGGCGGTTCCCACATGCACAGTTTCATGGGCAACGAGACCACCAACGCGAGCACCAACCTGGGCAGCCTGCTCAAGGGCTCCAGCACCTGTGACCCCAAGGTGGACCTCTCCTCGTACTGGGTGCCGACCCTCTACAACGGCGACACCCCCGTCGAACCCAGCAGCGCCACCTTCTACTACCTGGGCGAAGGCGTACGCGAGGAACTGGCCGCCCAGACCCGCTCGTTCCCGCAGGGGCTGCGCGTCGTGGCGGGCAACGCGAAGGCCACCGCCGCTGACGGCACGAGCAGCGCCCGCTGGTCCTGCCTGCACGCCGGGCATGTCGGCGCGTCCAAGAATTTCGTGAACTGTCCGGCCGGCACCAAGCTGGAGACCTACCTGGACTTCCCGCACTGCTGGAACGGCAAGGACCTCGACTCGGCCGACCACAAGAGCCACATGTCCTATCCCGCCGGTAACGCCTGCCCAGCGACGCACCCCGTCGTGGTGCCGAAACTGCGCATGGTGCTCCGATACACGATCAACGGAGATCCGTCCGCGTTCCGGCTGTCGTCCGGACCTGGCTACACGATGCACGGTGACTTCTTCAACGCCTGGCCCGAGGCCGAGCTGGAGCGGCGTATTCGCGACTGCATCCGGCCGAAGGTCAAGTGTGGCCCGGACGGAACTGCCTGATCCGTCCGCGTGTGCGGCGAGACCCGGGCGCCGCCGGGTCTCGCCGCCGGTCATCCAGCTGATCAGACGACAGGGGCGGAGATGAGACGGGCAGCCATCGTAGTGATCCTCGCAGTGCTGGTGGCGGGCTGCGCCAAGCCCGAACCACCGGCGGCGGCCGAACCGATCGTTTCGAGCACGTTCAACGCGACCGATGTCGCCTGGTTGCAGTTGCTCATCCCGATGACGGAGCAGGCGCTCGCACTGCTCGGCTCAGCGCCGGAGCGTACCTCGAACGCGCAGGTCATCCGGCTCGCGGTGACGATGAACGGCGAACATAGGGCGCAGTTGACGCAGCTGCGCGGGTTACTGAGCAAGGCCGGGGTGCCCGAGACCGATATCCACGACGGTCATGACATTCCGGGCATCGTCACTCCGGCTGATCTCCTCATCGTCAACAAGACCACGGGCTCGACCTTCGACCGCCTGTTCGCCGAGCACGTCAGCGACTACCTCCGGCAATCGGTCCTGGTCGCGAAGGGCGAACAGACCTCCGGTGCCGATCGGGAGACCAAAGCCCTCGCCGTGGCCATGGCGAAGGCCCGCGCCGGCGAACTCGCCGAACTCACCAAGAACGGCTGGCTGTGACCCGGCACGCGTCGGTCTGGGAAGCAGGTTCCGGCAAGAAGCACGCAACGCCGTCGGGGAAGCGGACTCGCCGCACGGCCCCGCCACGCGCGAGGCAGGCGAATCCAGACGTCGTTCTGGTGCTGATCTACGTCGGAGCGGTCGCCGCGACCGCCCGGTGCTGGGCGAGCCTTTCGTCCGTCGTGGGGGCGGTCGACTGGCTCGCCTGGGCTGGGCGGCTCTCGGGCCTGCTGGCCGGGTACGCGTGCGCGATCCTGCTCGCCCTGATGGCCCGGATTCCGATCCTCGATCGAGGCGTCGGCACCGACCGGCTCGCCCGATGGCACGCGACAGGCGGACGCTGGACGATCACGTTGTCGCTGGCCCACATGACCTTCGTCATTGCCGCCCACAGCGTCGAGTCCGGTCTCTACGCGGGCACGATCCACCTGCTGGCAAACGGAGAGGGCGTCTGGGAAGCCACGATCGGGTTGGTCCTGCTGATCGGTGTCGCCGTGGTATCGGCTCGCGGTATCAGGCGGCTGATGCGCTACGAGATCTGGCACTATCTGCATTTCTTCACGTACATAGCGGTATTCGCGGCGTTCGCTCACCAGCTCACCGGCCCCGACTTCGCTGACGGCGGCCTTGGCAGGCTGCTCTGGCTGATCCTCTACGTTGGCGTCGCCGCAGCTCTGCTCTGGTGCCGCTTTCTCAGTCCGGTACGCCGTGCGCTTCGCCACCGGCTGCGAATCACCGAGATCCGGTGGGAGTCACCCACGGTGATATCGGTCTATCTGTCCGGGGCGTACCTCAACGAGCTGGGCGCGGAGCCTGGCCAGTTCTTCCGCTGGCGGTTTCTCGCGCCCGGAATGTGGTGGACCGCGAACCCGTACTCGCTGTCGGCGCCCGTCAACCCGCGCTACCTCCGGATCACCGTGAAAGCCGTCGGTGACCACAGCCGCGCGCTGACCCGGCTCCGCCCGGGGACCCGGGTCGTCGCCGAAGGCCCGTACGGCGCCCTGACGGCCGCACGCCGGCGCAGTGAGCGGGTGCTCCTGATCGGAGGCGGGGTGGGAATCAGCCCATTGAGAACGCTCTTCGAGACCTTGCCCGGCAAGGTCACGCTCGTCTACATGGCCCGCCGCGACGAGGACCTGGTCTTACGCGACGAACTCGACGCGATCGCCGCCCGGCGCGGCGCCACCGTGCTCTACACCCTGGACGAATCACGCGTAGTCCCCCTGACCGGCCGCGCGCTCCGCGTCCTCGTCCCTGGCCTGGCCGAGCACGACGTCTACATCTGCGGCCCCACCGGCATGACGATGGCCGCCAGAAGCGCCCTCCGACGTGCGGGAGTCCCCAGCCGCCGCATCCACCTCGAATGCTTCGACTTCTGAACAAGACCTTGACTCATGTGCGGTTCCCTTAAGCCCCACTTGAGCCGCATTTAATGTCACAAACACGTCAAGCCAGCTAACGTACGGAAATCGCAGGCCATCGCCCCTGGCAGCCACGATCTGCCAGTCCCGTCACCTGGTCGATGGTAAATGCACCGAAATTTCCGAATTGACTTGCGCCTTGACCTGCGCAAGGCGATCCCGCGCGGCTACCACCGCCGGAAAGGCGTGATTACGTGACGAGACAACGGATCATGGCGTGGTTCGCCGCCCTGCTGATGGCGGGTGCACTGGCGACGATCCTGCCATCCTCCCCAGCCGCGGCCGCGGCCTGCGCGACGCCGTGGAACGCGAGCTCGGTGTACACCGGCGGCATGACGGCCTCCCGCAACGGCCACAACTGGCAGGCCAAGTGGTGGACCCAGGGCGAGGCGCCCCCCGGCACCACCGGCGTCTGGGCCGACCAGGGTACCTGCGGCGGCGGCACCAACCCACCCCCAGGCGGATGTAACCACCCCAACTGGCAAGCGGGCACCTGGTACACCGCGGGCAGCATCGTCCGCTACACCAACGGCCTGTACTACATCGCCGAGCACGACAACCCGGGCTACGACCCGATCATCAGCACCTGGTACTGGGACCCGTACACCTGCGGCGGTTCCACCCCGCCGCCGTCCCCGCCCCCGCCGGGTGGCTTCGTCGTGTCGGAGGCCCAGTTCAACCAGATGTTCCCGGGCCGGAACTCGTTCTACACCTACAGCGGTCTGGTGGCCGCGCTCAGCGCGTACCCCGGGTTCGCGAAGACCGGCAGCGACACGGTCCGCAAGCAGGAAGCGGCCGCGTTCCTGGCCAACGTGAGCCACGAGACCGGCGGTCTGGTGCACATCGTCGAGCAGAACACCGCGAACTACCCGCACTACTGCGACACGAGCCAGCCCTACGGCTGCCCGGCCGGCCAGGCCGCCTACTACGGGCGCGGCCCGATCCAGCTGAGCTGGAACTTCAACTACAAGGCGGCCGGTGACGCGCTCGGCCTCAACCTGCTCGGCAACCCGTGGCTGGTGCAGAACGACGCCGCCGTGGCCTGGAAGACCGCGCTCTGGTACTGGAACACCCAGAGCGGACCCGGCACGATGACCCCGCACAACGCGATGGTCAACGGCGCCGGATTCGGGCAGACCATCCGGAGCATCAACGGCAGCCTGGAGTGCGACGGCCGCAACCCCGCCCAGGTGCAGAGCCGGGTCAGCAAGTACCAGAGCTTCGTCCAGATCCTCGGGACGACGCCAGGAAGCAACCTGAGCTGCTGAACTCTCCCCTTGCGCACCCCCGAGTGCTCATGGATAGTTAATTCTTAGGAAGGTTTCCTTTCAATAAAGCTGAAGCTGGCGGCGTCACCCCGCTCGGCAAAGGCGAACCTTCGTCATCGGGCATGGCCCCCCAATGCCCGCGTACCCGGAAGACCTCCCAAGGAGGAAAGTCAGGTGTACTTACGAAACAGGGTGGCGTCCGCCGCCGCCGGTCTGCTGATCGGCACGATCCTGGTGGTGTTGCCGACCAGCCCGGCAAACGCCCACGGCACGATGTCCAACCCCCCGAGCCGCGTCTACACGTGTAAGAACGAAGGCCCGGAAAGCCCCGACTCGAACGCCTGCAAGGCCGCCGTGGCCGCTGCGGGAACCCAGGCGTTCTACGACTGGAACGAGGTCTCGCTGCTGGAGGCCGGTGGCAATCACCAGGGGCTCATCCCCAACGGCAAGCTGTGCAGCGCCGGACGCGACAAGTACCGCGGCCTCGACCTGGCTCGCAACGACTGGCCCGCGACCTCGTTCTCGGCCGGCCCGCGGACCATCACCTACCACGCGACCGCACCCCACTCCAACAGCAACTTCTCCTTCTACATCACCCGCGCCGGGTGGAACCCGACGATGCCGTTGAACTGGTCGGACCTGGTCCACATCCAGACATTCAACAACCAGAACCCGACCACCTTCACCAACTGGACGATCAACATCCCGCAGCGGACCGGTCGCCACATCCTCTACTCCATCTGGCAGCGCGTCGTCGGCAGCAACGAGGCCTTCTACACCTGCTCCGACGTGAACTTCGGCGGCGGCACCAACCCGCCCTCGCCGTCCCCCACCCCGACCCCCACTCCGCCGCAGCCTTCGCCGAGCCCGACGCCCAGCCAGCCCCCCGCGGGCGGAACCTGGGCAACCGGCGTGTTCTACGCCGTCGGCGCGCAGGTCACCTACGCCGGCGTCCGCTACCAGTGCCTCCAGCAGCACACCTCGCTGGCCGGCTGGGAGCCGCCGAACGTGCCCGCCCTCTGGCGCAGGCTCTGACATAAGCGACCCGCGCCCGGGCTCCCCCCGGGCGCGGCCCTCGCTCCAGGAGAAATCATGAGGCGGTACGTCCTACTCGCGGCCCTACTCCTCACGGGCTGCGGCACCCTCGAACCCGCATCGCCCGTCAACGCGTCCGACGTGATGTTCCTGCAGATGATGGTGGCCCACAACCAGCAGGGCGTCGGTCTCACCAAACTCGCCGAAGGCCGTCAGGTACGCCCCGAGGTCCGAACCCTGGCAGCCGCGATCGGCTCCACCCAGAGCACAGAAGTCCAGACGATGTCCCGCTGGCTCCTCGAATGGGACCAGCCCCTGACCGCGGAACCCGACGAGCACTCCCACCACGGCGGCATGCCGCAAACCACCAAGGCGGAACTCACCCGCCTCCGCAAGACCCCCGACTCGGACTTCGAACGCCGCCTCCTCAACACCATGATCGCCCACCAGGACGACGCCATCCAGCTGGCCCGCTACGAAACCGGCGGCGGCACCAACCCGGCCGCACTGGGCCTGGCCCACCAGATCGATGTCTCCCGGACAGCCCAGATCAAGTACATGCTCGACCTCCTGGACACGCCGTCCAGCACCTAGACGGAGACGCCTACGCCGCCGCGGGTTTCCGCGCCGAAGCGTTCCTTTTCGCGGGCGATGTTCAGGGGTTTGATGGCGGCTTTGGCGTTGATGATGTCCTCGCTGAGCAGGCTGAGGGGGACCAGCCAGGAGACCTCGAATTCGAGGCCGTCGGGGTCCCTGGCGTAGAGGGCCTTGGTGGTGGAGTGGTCGGAGGCGCCGACCAGGGAGTTCAGTTCGGTGAGTTTGGTGGAGATGCGTTCCAGTTCGGCGAGGGTGTCGACTTCCCAGGCCAGGTGGTAGAGGCCGACGGAGGAGCGGCCGGCGCCGGAGGCCGCGGCTTGGGGTCCGATCTGGAAGAGGCCGAGATCGTGGTCGTTGCTGGAGCCTTCGGCTTGGAGGAAGGCGGCGCCGGGGAACTCCATGACCACGCGGAAGCCGAGGGCCTCCTGGTAGAAGGCGACGCTGCGGGCGACGTCGCGGACGTAGAGCACGGCGTGGTTGAGGCGCTGGACTGGCATGTTCCCTCCCAGGAATCTTCTCGCTCTCTTCAGCGATATCCCCGGGCGAGGTTGTTCCCGCCCCGGCGGGGACGGCAATCCCCGAAACTGTCGGTGGCTCGTCGTACGGTGTCCAGCGGACCAGAGGGGGACTTGATGATCATCGACCGGGTGTCACGAGAGCGCGAGGCCAACCGGCTGCTCTTCCGGATCGTCCATCACGTGGCCATCCACCACGCGGGGCGGCCCTTCGACGAGATCGTCGGCGTGCTGCGCCGGGAACTTCCTGGCTCGCCGCCGTTGGCGGAGGAGGAGATCCGCCGCATCGCCGAACAGATCAGCGTGGGACGCGATCCGTCCGGCCTTCCTAGTCCGGAATAGGAGGTTGGAGTAGGGCGGCGGGGTCGGCGATGACGCGTTCGATCACCTGGCCCGCGGCGCCCAGGGCGGCGGCTTCGAAGCCGAGGTGGGAGACCATGATCGGGGGGACGGAGACGCGCATCTGGCCGAGGCGGGATTGCAGGGTCTGGGTGACGATGTCGCCGATCCAGGGGAACAGGGGGACGAAGACGCCGCCGAGGACGATCGTGTCGGGGTCGACCAGGTTCACCGTCGAGGAGAGGGCGACGCCCAGCGCCCAGCCCGCTTGATGGCAGGCCGCCGTCGCGGCGGGGTCCTGGGCCTTCAACCGGCCCACCATGGTCATCACGCCCCCGGCGGGGGCTCCGCTCTGGGCGCCGAGCAGGGCGTCCTGTCCCGCGTACTGTTCGAGGCAGCCTCGGCCGCCGCAGCGGCAGGGCGGGCCGTCGGGGGAGACGACGACATGGCCGAGCTCGCCCGCGAAGCCCCGCGCGCCGCGGAACAGCGAACCCGCGACCACCAATCCCGCACCAACGCCGATTTCTCCCGACACATAGAGAAAGTCGGTCGGACCAGAACCGAACCAGAGCTCGCCCAGCGCCGCCAGGTTCGCCTCGTTCTCGACGTGCAGCGGGATGCCCAGATCCAGCAGCGACAGCACCGGCACATCCCGCCAGCCCAGGTTCGGCGCGTTGTGGACAACGCCGCTGCCGAGATCCACAGGCCCGGGCACGGCCAGCGCGCCGCCCACGATCCGCAGCCCGTTACCCACAGCTTCATCCACAGCCGAAAGGGCCAAATCCCTGAGCCTGGCGATGACATCCACAGGCTGTGCGGAACGGTTATCCACAGCCTGTGTACGACGGAGTCGTACCGACCGGGAAAGATCGACCACCCGGACCGCCAGATAGTCGACGTTGATCTCCAGCCCGAGCGCGGCCACCCGATCCCCCCGGATGCGCACCTCGACCCCGGGCCGCCCCCGCTCGCCCCCGCGCACGGCCCCGGTCTCCACCACCAGGCCGGTCTCGATCAGGTCCGCCACCAGCTTGGACACCGTGGTCTTGGTCAGCCCGGTCACCTCGGCCAGCGCCGCCCTGGTGAGCGAGCCGCGCGCGCTGACGGAACCGAGCACCAGCGCCAGGTTGCGGGCTCGCATCGCATCGTGCCGTACGGCCTGGGTCATCCACGCCTCCGCGCACCTGAGAGAAAAGAGATCAGTGAAATCCTAGTAATGACTACTTGACCCACGCCGACCCACCACCGATATTTAGTCCACAACGTAGACTAATTGGAGGTCCCACCATGTACACCCCCACCCCCGAGGACCGTTTCACATTCGGGCTGTGGACGGTCGGATGGCAGGCACGGGATCCGTTCGGCGACGCGACCCGCGCCCCGCTCGACCCGGTGGAGAGCGTGCACCGGCTCGCTGAGCTGGGCGCTTACGGCGTGACCTTCCACGACGACGACCTGCTCGCGGTGGAGTCCGACCGGGCCACCGCAATCGAGAGCTTCAAGAAGGCGCTCGCCGAGACCGGCCTGAAAGTGCCGATGGCCACCACCAACCTGTTCACTCACCCAGTGTTCAAGGACGGTGGCTTCACCAGCAACGACCGCGAGGTCCGCCGCTACGCGATTCGCAAGGTCATCCGCAACATCGACCTGGCGGCCGAGCTCGGCGCGAAGACCTACGTGTGCTGGGGCGGCAGGGAGGGCGCGGAGTCCGAGGTCGCCAAGGACATCAAGGCCGCGCTGTCCCGCTACAAGGAGGCCATGGACATCCTCGGCCAGTACGTGATCGACAAGGGCTACGACATCAGGTTCGCCGTGGAGCCCAAGCCGAACGAGCCGCGCGGCGACATTCTGCTGCCCACCGTCGGCCACGCGCTGGCGTTCATCAACGAGCTGGAGCACCCCGAGCTGGTCGGCCTCAACCCGGAGGTCGGGCACGAGCAGATGGCCGGGATGAACTTCGCGCACGGCATCGCCCAGGCGCTCTGGCACGGCAAGCTCTTCCACATCGATCTCAACGGCCAGAATGGCATCAAGTACGACCAGGACCTGATCTTCGGCCACGGCGATATCAAGAACGCGTTCTTCCTGGTTGACCTGCTGGAGAACGGCGGCTACGACGGCCCCCGTCACTTCGACTACAAGCCGCTGCGCACCGAGGACGCCGACGACGTCTGGGTGTCGGCCGCCGCCAACATGCGGACATACCTGATCCTCAAGGACAAGGTGGCCAAGTTCAACGCCGACCCTGAGGTCCAGGAGGCGAAGGCCGCCAGCCTGGTGCCCGACCTGTCGCTGCCCACGCTGGGCGAGGGCGAGACCCTTGCGCAGCTGCTCGCCGACGAGCGTGACCCGGAAGAGCTGGCCCAGCGCGGCTTCCACTTCTCCCGGCTCAACCAGCTCGCGCTCGAACATTTGCTGGGCGTGCGATGACGCTGGTCGCGGGGGTCGACTCCTCGACCCAGAGCTGCAAGGTAGTGATCAGGGAGGCGGCCACCGGCGCACTCGTGCGCGAGGGTCGCGCGTCCCATCCGGACGGCACCGAGGTGCACCCCGATCACTGGTGGCACGCTCTCCAGCAGGCGATCGACCGGGCGGGCGGCCTGGCCGACGTGGCCGCCGTGTCGGTCGCCGGCCAGCAGCACGGCATGGTCTGCCTGGATTCTTCCGGCGAAGTCGTCCGGCCCGCCCTGTTATGGAACGACACCCGTTCCGCGCAGGCGGCCCGGGATCTGATCGACGAGCTGGGCGGCCCGGAGAAGTGGTCGGAGGCGGTGGGCAGCGTGCCGGTAGCCTCGTTCACGGTCACCAAGCTCCGCTGGCTGGCCGAGCACGAGCCGGCGCACGCGAAACGCGTGGCCAAGGTCTGCCTCCCGCATGACTGGCTGACCTGGAAGCTGGCCGGCCGCCCGGAGACGATCACCACCGATCGTGGGGACGCTTCGGGCACCGGATACTGGTCGCCGTCCACCGGGACGTACCGGACTGATCTGCTCGCGCTCGCGCTGGGCGCGAGCCCGGGACTGCCGCGGGTGCTGGGCCCGGCGGAGCGGGCCGGGCAGATCCCCGGCGGCGCGCTGCTCGCGCCCGGCACCGGCGACAACATGGCCGCCGCGCTCGGCGTGGGCGCGCGGCCCGGCGACGTGGTGGTCTCGATCGGCACGTCCGGTACGGCTTTCGCCGTCGCGGATCGCGCCGCGAACGACCCGTCCGGAGCGGTCGCCGGATTCGCGGACGCGACCGGGCGGTTCCTGCCGCTGGTGGCCACGCTCAACGCGGCCCGGGTCCTGGACGCCGCGGGCCGGATCCTCGGCGTCGGTCCGGAGGAGCTGAGCGCGCTGGCCCTGTCGGCTCCGCCGGGTGCGGACGGTCTGGTGCTGGTGCCGTACCTCGAAGGGGAGCGCACGCCGAACCGGCCGGACGCGACCGGTTCTGTGCACGGGCTGCGGCTGGCCAACGCGACGCCCGCGCATCTGGCGCGGGCGGCCGTGGAGGGCATGCTGTGCGGGCTCGCCGACGCGCTGGACGCGCTCGGCCTGGCCCCGGATCGGGTGCTGCTGATCGGCGGCGGCGCCCGGTCCGAGGCGGTGCGGCGCATCGCGCCGAGCGTGTTCGGGTGCTCGGTGCAGGTGCCGCCGCCCGGGGAGTACGTGGCCGACGGCGCGGCCCGGCAGGCGGCCTGGCTGGTGGCGGGCACGCCGGAACCGCCGGAGTGGGCGACCGGGGAAACGGTCGCGTACGAGGCGGAACCGACCCCGGGATTGCGGGATCGCTATCACGAGGTAACCGGCTGACCTGGGACGACCGCGGTGGGGTGGGGTTTGCCCCACCGCGGACCCTGACGGAACCCTGATGCCGCCTCGGGGGTGGGCATCAGGGGTATATCGGTACTTAGCCGGATGGTGGGGCAAAGCCGAGAACATCAAACTTTAAACATGGTCAAGAGGCTTGCTCCCCTGGTCGCCTGCGCGGGCGTGGTCGTCGCGCTGGCCGCGCTCGTCCCGGATCAGATCGATCCGGTGAACATGACGATCAGCACCGCGCTTGATCACAGTGGCAGCACCCGGCTGGCGCTGGCCGCGCTCGGGGTGGCCGCGCTGGCGTTATGGGCGGGAATGCGGGCACAGCGGGCCCCGGTGGGCGGCTGGCCGGAGCGGTTGATCGTGGTCTGGGGCGTGGGGATGATCGCGTCTCCGGTGCTGCCGGAGATGGTCTGGCAGGTGCTGGCCTGCACCACGCTGCCCGTCGCGACCGCGCAGCTGGTCGGCAGGTTCACCAACGACAAGCGGTGGCGGGTGGTGGCCCGCCCGGTCGAGTGGCTGGCGCTGGCGGCGGGGCTCGGGGTGGCCGCGCTCACCTATGTCGCGTTGCCGGGCGACGGCGTCATGATCGGCTTGGTGGAACGCGTTCTGCTGGGCGTCGAGGTGGCTACGCTGGCCTTGCTCGCGGCTCGCCTGGTCCACCTCACCTGGGCCCACTCACTCCCAAATCTGACGGGTCCGGCATTTCGTAACATGTCCTTAACTAGATCCAAATAGCACGCAGCAAACTGCTACTCTCATCGGCTACGTACGGCCTTTGAGGGTGCCATGACAGCGAGCAGATCCGTCCGTTTCAAGATTTCTACGTTGCTGGTCATCCCGCTGGTATCGCTTGTGGCGCTCTGGGGATTCGCCACGACGATCACAACGAGCGAGTCCCTGAACTTGTTGACCATCTCCACCCTGTACGAGTCGATCGGGGTTCCCGGCGACAAGCTGGCCCGATCGCTCCAGCGCGAGCACCTGCTCTCCGCCGAGTATCTGGCCACCGGTTCCACCGAGACCAGAAGCCTGCTGGACGACCAGCGCCGGCTCACCGACGACGATCGGCAGGAGTTCCGGCGCAGCTCCAGCACCAGCCAGGCGCAGAACGCCATGAGCCCGGCGATGAAGGCCAGATACAACGACGCGGTGGCCGCCGCGGATGAACTGGACGATCTCCGGCAGGACGTGAACGGGCGCCGGATCGACCTGGTCACGCTGGGGCAGCGGTATGCCTGGCTGCCCACCGCCATGATCGCGCTGATCAACAGCATGACGCTCAGCAACAACGTCGCGCTCTACCAGCAGTCTCGCAGCCTCACCTCGATCGGCCTGGCCGAGGACCACATGACCAGGGAGTTCGCGCTCGCCGCCGGGCTGCTGCTGGTGCACAGCCGGTGGGAGGAGCCGGAACGGCGGGCGTTCACGCAGCTCGCCGCCAAGCGGGAGTTCCTGTTCGAGCAGGGCATGGCGGAGCTGGAGCCGGACCTGCGCGCGCCGTTCGAGAAGTTGATCGTCTCGGACGCGTACCGGCAGTTCCAGCGGATGGAGGCCCGCATCGTCAGCGGCACCATCGGCCCCGACCTCACCCACGCCGCCTGGCGGCAGGTGTCCCTGGATGTGGACAAGGTCTTCCGGGCGGCCATCGACAGCGGCGGGGTGGCCCTCGCATCCCGGGGCGAACCCGTCGCGATCGCCACGTTCGTGCGTGCCGGAGTGGCCGGGATCCTGGGCCTCGCCGCAGTGGTGTTGTCGCTGTTCGTCTCGTTGCGCGCCGCCGGAGCGCTCTCCCGCGAGCTCGGCGGCCTGCGTTCGGCCGCCCAGCAGCTGGCCGAGGTACGGCTGCCGCGCGTCGTCGAGCGGCTCCGCCGCGGCGAGAAGGTCGATGTGGCCCTCGATGCCCCCGAGCTGGAACCCCCGGGCACCACCGCCGAGGTGCGCGACGTGGCACACGCGTTCAGCGCGGTCCAGCACACGGCCGTGGACGCCGCCGTCGACCAGGCTAGGCTGCGGGAGAGCGTCGGCCAGGCGCTGCGCAACCTGGCCCGGCGTAGCCAGGGCCTGCTGCAGCGGCAGCTCAAACTGCTGGACGCGATGCAGCGGCAGACCGAGGATTCCACCGCGCTGGAGGATCTGTTCCGGTTGGACCATCTCACCACCCGAATGCGGCGCCACGCCGAAGGCTTGATCGTGTTGTCGGGCGGCTCGCCGGGCCGTACGCACCGGAATCCGGTTGCGGTGGCCGACACGGTGCAGGGCGCGGTCGCCGAGGTCGAGGATTACCCCCGGGTGCGGGTGTATCCGATGCCGGAGGTCTCGGTGAAGGGCTCCACCGTCACCGACCTGATCCACCTGTTCGCCGAGTTGATCGAGAACGCGACCGCGTACTCGCCGCCGCACACCGAGGTCTCGGTTCGCGGTGAGGCCGTGGCGAAGGGCTTCGCCGTCGAGATCGAGGACCGCGGCCTGGGCATGTCCGCCGAGGACATCGACGCGATCAACCGGCGGCTCGCCAGCCCGCCCGAGTTCAGCCTGGCCGACACCGAGCGGCTCGGCCTGGTCGTGGTCGGCCGCCTGGCCACCCGCCACGGCGTCCGCGTGCAACTGCGCCCCTCGCCCTTCGGAGGAACCACCGCCATCGTGCTCATCCCCGCAGCCGTGCTGGCGCCGGAGGCCGTCCTGGAAGGGGCGGGTGCATGAGCGGCCCCTACGAGGAGTGGGTCGACGACGGCCCCGTGGTCCGCTCCTACGCGCTGACCCGCGGCCGCGCCAGGACCAAGGCCCCGCTGGACCTGATGTCCGTGGTGGCCGCGACCGGCGCCCTAGTCCCGAACAACGCCGACCTGGGCCGCGAGCACCGCCGCCTGCTCGAACTGATCCCGCGCTCCCGCCAGGTCGCCGACGTCGCATCCGAAGCCGACCTCCCGCTCGGCGTGGTCCGCGTCCTGCTCGGCGACCTGCTCGACCACGGCCTCATCCTGGTACGGCCTCCGGCCGGCGGCGGCTACGTCCCCGGCGCCACCCAGTCCGCGCCCCCACCCCCGTCGGAGAGCATCCTCAAGGAAGTGATCACCGGCCTGCGCGCGCTTTAGTGGCCTTCGCGGGGCACCCCGAAGTGGTCGTAGTAGAAGGCGAAACGTTCGCGCAGGGCGGGGACGCTGAGGCCGAAGTCCGCGGCGTCGTAGGAGTGCACGCCGTGGCGGCCGCGGCGGTGGCGCGGGTACCAGACGGTCATCAGGCGTTCGGTCTCCTCGGTGAGCTCGGTGCCGGTGGCGGCGTAGATCCGGCGGACCGTGGCCATGGGGTCGGCGTTGAGCTGAGCGAAGTGCACGTCGACGAAACGGCGGTCGGCGCGGGCCCGGTCCCGTACGGAGGCGCGGAGCAGCCGTTCGGTCAGGTCGGTGACGTGCCTGCCGATCAGGTGCGGGTCGGGGTGGTGGTAGTTCTGGCGGGAGGCGTACGACATCGTCGCCGACAGGGACAGGACGCTGCGGATGGGGTCGCGGTGGGTCTGCACGAACGTGCCGTCGGGGAAGGCCGCGGTGAGCGGGCCGAACTGTTCCAGGTGCTGGGGGGACTTGAGCAGCCAGCGTTCGCCCCCCGGGCGGATCCACTGCATCGCCTGCAGGGCGCGGCGGAGGTAGGCGTATCCGGCGGTGTGGTCGGTCGTGACATACCAGGGCAGGTAGCCGGGAAGGGGGGAGATCGTCTCGAAGAACATGGAGGAGAAACCCATCGCGAGGGGCATCACCTCCTCCTCGGGGGCTTCGTTCTGCCTGTCCTGCGCCTCGGGCGCGTTCCAGCGGATGAACTTGAGCACCCGCGCGCCCGCCTTGATCCGCGGATCCGGAGCCTGGATCGGCTCCGCGAACGGCATCGGGTTCAGCGCCTCCCAGAACGGAATCGACCGTAGCCCCGGATCCCGCGCGAGCAGGCGGTGCAGGAAGGTCGTCCCGCTCCGCGGCAAGCCGGCGATCACGATCGGCCCGGTCACCGGCCGCTCGAAGATCTGCGGCCGCCGCCGGGCCAGATCCTCCAGCCGCAGCCGGTTGCTCAACGCCACCAGCAGCGCGTAATGCGTGCTCAGCCGCCCGAGCGCGTGCAGTTCCGCGTCCTCGTCGAGGGTCCGGCACAACAACTCCAGCGGCACGTCCAGCGGCGCCAGCTCGCCGAAATCCGTCAGCCGGGTCCGCCGGCACGCCTTCGCCTTCAGCGCGGACGCGTCCAGCGGCCACCACATCCGGGCGAACGGCAACCACGCCGCCACCCGCAACGGAATCGGCAGGCGTGGATTCTGAAATGCCAGCGCACGCTCGGTCAGGTCAGCGCGCCGGGGCCGAGGGATGCCCTTCAGCATGCGAACTCCGAATCCGGAAACCACCGCCCCCCGGGGTCTCCAGCGAACCTCGGGAACCGTGAATCTCACTTATGCCGAGTGTCGCAGCCACACTTCCCACCTGACCAGGGCCGCCGCTTGGCCTCCTCAAGCCCCCTCGAAATTGGCTTGGAGGAATCCGCGGACGTCATCAGCCGATGGGCTCCGTAGGCCGTCGAAGATTGAGAGTGCCTTCACCAGGGCCGCCCGTGCGGCGGAGGGCCTGCCGACGATGGTGAGCAACCGCCCCGATTCGAACAGCGACTGGGCCAGACCAAGCAGATCTCCGACTTCGCCACGTATCCGAGCCGCCTGCTCATACCAGTCGATCGCGCCCTCGACATCGTCAACGCTCCGGCAGACATCGCCGAGACCGTGCAGGGCTATGCCCTCCGTATGCAGATCTGATGTCTCACGTGCTCCGGCGAGCGACAGCAGATAGTCTTCGCGGGCTTTGGCGGGCTGCTTGAATATCAGCGCGAGCGCGCCGAATTCGGACAGTGTGATCGATTCGGCACGGCGGTCGCCACGCTCTCGCTCGATGACGATCGCCTGGCGTAGGCGGTCGAGTGCTTCCGGATAAAGGCCTAGATGGCGAAGGGAGAAGGCGATGTTGTAGATGCTCATGGCCTCCCACTCGCGATAGTCGAGTTCGCGGCTGATCCGCAGCGCCGCCGTGAAATGTTCGATCGCCTCCTCGTGATTTCCCAGGTCCTGCTCGGCGCCGCCCAGGCATATCAGGCTCCAGGTCTCTCCCCACCTGTCCCGCGTCCTGCGCGCGGCTTGTACGGCGATCTCGAACAGCTTCAGCCGGTAGTCGTAATGTTTTCTGAAGCCCAGGAAGTAGGTCAGCGCCACCGGCAGTTTCCAGGCCACCTCCTCGAAGCCGAGATCGACCGCCTGGTCCACAGCCGAGACCAGGTTGAGAATTTCGGCGTCACACCACGCCAGCGCCGCACTCGGGCTGGTAAACAGGAACCGCTCGTCATCCGAGTTCGTCTGATCAATCGGCACGTGTGGTCGTTTGGGGGCCAGAACACGGTCAGCGGCATCGACCATCCGTAGGTAGAAGGACAACTCCCGGCGTAATGCGTCATCTCGGTCGGTCGGTGTCTCCTCTTCCTCTGCCCGTTCGCGGCCGTAATCTCGGAGTAGATCATGGTATGCGTAGCGCCGATCCCGAACCTCTTCGAGCATGTTGACCGCTTCGAGAGCCCGTACCATACGGCGCGCTTCCCGCACGGAAACGCCAATGATGGCGGCGGCGGCACTGATGGAGAAATTGGGGCCGGCGTGCAAGGCGAGCAGCCGGAAAGCACGCGCGATCGGGGGTCGGAGCTCCTGATATGACCAGGAGAACACCGTGCGGATCTCCGTGCCCTCGTCCAGCGTGGCGAACGCCGCGAGCCGATCATGGTCTGCCCTGAACTCCTCGACCAGCTCTTCAAGATCCGGCATGGCGCTAGCCTGCTGCGCCGCGATGCGGACTGTGAGCGGGAGGCGACCACAATGAGTCACCAGCTCGGTGGTGGCCTCGTTATCGTCGTGGCCGGAAATGTGCTTGAACAGCTGGACCGCCTCCTTGGTACGCAGCGGTTTGATGGGAATCGACGTGGCACCGTCGACCGCAGTGAGGCTACCCAGCTGATTCCTGCTGGTGACAATGGTGAAACAGGTGGGGGAAGAGGGGAGTAACGGTCTTACCTGTTCGGCGCTGACGGCGTTATCGGCGACGATCAGCATGGCTTTGTTGTAGATGAGCGAGCGGAAGATAGCCGACATGGCGTCCAGATCGGCAAACACCTGATCGGTCGGCACGTTCAGAGAGCGCAGGAAACCGTGGAGAACCTCTTTGGGCTGTAATGGCGCTAGACGATCATATCCGCGGAGGTCGATGTACAACTGGCCGTCGGGGAATCTGTTCTCGACCGTGTGCGCCCAGAATACGGCCAGGGCGCTCTTGCCCACTCCCGCCGTTCCGGAGATCACTGCGACACCATTCTCGGTGGCCGATATTTCGGATAGCTTACTCATGGCTTCGGTTCGGGCCGTAAAGTGTGTAGCGACACGGGGAAGCTGTCTCGGCGGGGGGAGTTTCGCATGCGTGCTGTGGATTCCACCAAAGATCGTCCCCGCCTGCACGACGTTGGTTACCGTACCGCTGAAGACGTTGTCCTGACCACTTTCGGTCATAAGGATTACTCTCCGGTCGATCGCAACGCATGTGTCTGAGCATTCGTGTTTCCTGGCGCGGGTGCCCAAACCCCCGCACTTTGATCCCGGACGGGTGTTACTGATGCAAGTATGCTGCCTCTCTCCAATCGAGCGGAATACCCCACGGGCTCGGTTGGGACTCCCGACCAGGTGGTCGCCTGCTTGATCGTTCATGGTCGGGCGTCTGTCAATGATCTGTAAATACCGCCGATATTTGCAGACACACCGGCACTGCCTAACATAGACTCTCGAGGTGAGCGTCAACCAAACGTTGGTATCCCCGGTAGTGGTGCGTATGCTCGCTGCGGAAGACGAGGTGCGGTTTCTCGAACTGGCCAACCTCAGCACCGGGCTCCACCATCCATGGGTGAGATTGCCGCTTTCGCCGAGCGAGTTCGCTGATTATCTGGCCAAGTCCGATGGGGTCACCACGGTCTGTATGGTGGCATGTCGATCTGAGGACGGGGACTTGATCGGGATGGTGAACATCAATGAGATCGTTCGTGGTCCCTATCAGCGGGGCGTGCTGGGATACTCCGTGTTCTTGCCCTACGCAAGGCAGGGCTATATGTCGGCAAGCGTGGCGCTCGTGGTTCGCTTCGCTTTCGATGATCTGGATCTCAACCGGATCGAAGCTGATATTCAGCCGGGGAACGACGCGTCGCTGAACTTGGTCAAGCGGCTCGGGTTCCGTATGGAAGGGTTCTCGCCCGGGTATATCAAGATCGGTGATACCTGGCGCGATCACGAGCGCTGGGCCATCACCAAACAGATGGACTTGTCCGCCATTCGTGGATAGAGCGTCTTGAGCGCGAGAACGATCGCGCTCAAGACGATCACCTTTGGCTGGCGGTCAGTGTCTTTAGGGCATGCTCGACCAAGGTGACCAGAACTACCTTGGCAGAGGCGCGGCGGCGGACGTCGCAGAGCAGGACCGGGACCTCGGGGTCCAGGTCCAGGGCTATGCGGACGTCGTCCGGCTCGTAGCGTTCCGCGCCGTCGAAGCAGTTGACGGCCACGATGAACGGGGTGCCCCGCTGTTCGAAGTAGTCGATCGACGGGAAGCAGTCGGTTAGTCGGCGGGTGTCGGCGATGACGACCGCGCCCAGCGCGCCGTACGAGAGCTCGTCCCACATGAACCAGAAACGTTCCTGTCCGGGGGTGCCGAACAGGTAGACGACCAGGCCTTCGCGGATCGTGATGCGGCCGAAGTCCATCGCGACGGTGGTCGTCGTCTTGGTTTCGACGCCGCCGACGTCGTCGACGCCGACCCCCCGGTCGGAGAGGACTTCTTCGGTGCGCAGCGGACGGATCTCACTGATCGCTCCGACTAGCGTGGTCTTGCCGACGCCGAAGCCGCCGGCGACGAGGATCTTGAGGGCGACCGGCTCGTCAGAGGGCGCGAAGGCCATTGATCACTTCCTTGAGAATGCGCTCGCTGGGGAGCGGCGCGACCTGGGCCGGTGGCCGTACCCGGATCAGACCTTGGTCCTGCAGATCTCCGAGGAGGACGCGGACGACTCCGAGGGCGAGATCCAGTTCGGAGGCAATGTCTACCACGGAGGTGGCTCTGGCGGTGATGTCCAGGATTCGCCATTGTTCAGGACCGATGTCCGCGGGGTCGCGCGGGGTCTTTCCGACGGCCGTCACCATGGCGATCAGGTCCATGTCGTCGGCCGAGGAATGGGCGCGCCCACGGGTGAGGGCGTAGGGCCGGACGATCGGCCCCGCCTCCTCGTCGAGCCACTCCGGCGGCGGCGTCATGGGGAGTTCCGCCGGGGATTGGTGGATATGTGCTGCCCGACGCGTTTGACGAGCATCGCCATCTCGTACGCGATGTGGCCCACGTCAGCGTCAGAAGCGGCCAAGACGGCCAGGCAGGTACCTTGCCCGGCGGCGGTGACAAATAGGAACGCAGCTTCCATTTCCACAATGGTCTGGCGCACCTCGCCGCCGGCGAAATGTCGTCCCGCGCCTCGGGCGAGGCTCTGAAATCCGGCTGCCACGGCGGACAGGTGCTCGGCGTCCTCGCGGGTGAGTCCCTGGGAGGCCCCGACGACCAGGCCGTCGGTGGACAGGATCACCGCTTGGCGGACGGCTCCGACCCTGCTGATCAGGTCGTCCAGCAACCAGTTCAGCTCGCCAGACGCAGTCACTTTCCCGGTCATTCCTCACCCTTCTCGCCGTTAGTGGTATCTGCGTAGTCTGCATCCTCACGGCCCCGCCGCGCCCCCTGCTGGAAGGCGGAGAACATGGCCCGAGCCTCCTCCGGCGTACGTTCGGTGGGCGTGGGCGCGGACAGTGGCAGTGCCCGCTCCGGCTCGGATTCCTTGAGCTGGGGGGCGATGTGCGACTGGCGAACGCGGCGGGGCAGGCCCGCGTGGGTTCCGCTGGCCACCGAGGAGCTGGGCTTCGGCGGAGGGGGCGAGGCCGGCGCAGCCGGTTCCTCCGTCCGGCCGCCACGCCGCCGGGACGGCAGCGCGGGCAGCCCGCCGTTCGACGGGGCAGCCTGGGGCACCACCGCGAGACCATTGTCGTTGCGGGGCGCCGACGGGACGGGCTCGGTCCGCAGCGCGGCGGGGGTGAAGAACGGCGAGGTTTCCGGGCCGGCCCGTTCGGGGTCGTCGACGTCGATCGGGGGCTCGGCGGCCGTGAGCGCGGGCTGCGCGGGCACGACCTCCGCCTGAACCTTGGCGGGGGGGATGGAGGCGGGTGATCCCTCCTCGGCCACCAGGGCCCTGGGCACGAGCACGATGGCCGTCGTGCCGCCGTACGGGGAGGAGCGCAGCACCACGCCGATGCCGTACCGGGCGGCGAGCTGGCCGACCACGAACAGGCCGAGGCGGTCGCTGTCGGCCAGGTCGAACTCAGGGGGCGTCACCAGCTTCGCGTTGATCGCCTCGTATTCCTCGGGGGCGAGGCCGAGGCCGCGGTCCTCCACCTCCAGCACCAGGCCGTTGGCGACCATCTCGGCGCGCACCTGGACCTTGGTCTGCGGCGGGGAGAAGACGGTGGCGTTCTCGATCAGTTCGGCGACCAGGTGGATGAGGTCGGCCACCGACGCGCCGGCCACGGCGGACTCCGGCATCGGCAGCACGGTCACCCGGGTGAAGTCCTCCACCTCGGCGACGGCGGCGCGGACCACGTCGATGATCGGGACCGGCTTGCGCCAGGACCGGCCGGGCGTGGCGCCGGACAGGATGATCAGGCCTTCGGCGTGGCGGCGCATCCGGGTGGTGAGGTGGTCGAGCCGGAACAGGTCCTCCAGGGTCTCCGGGTCGTTGGCCCGGCGCTGCATGGAGTCGAGCAGGGTGAGCTGGCGGTGCAGCAGGCTCTGCTTGCGGCGGGCCAGATTGAGGAAGACGTGGTTGACGCCGCGGCGCAGGTTGGCCTGGCCGACGGCGGCCTCGACGGCGGTGCGCTGGACCGAGCTGAACGCCTGGGCCACGTCCTCGACCTCGGTGGAGCCGCCCGCGACGATCGGCGGGGCCTCCGTCTCGATGTCGACCTCCTCGCCCTTCTTGAGGCGGTCGACGACCCGCGGGAGCCGTACGTCCGCGAGCTCGATGGCGGCGAGGCGCAGCCCGGCGAGGTCGCGGACGAGGCGGCGGCCGAAGCGGACCGAGAAGATGATCGTGGCCACCACAGCCACCAAGCCGAGGCCGCCGGCGATGGCGATCCTGGCCATGATCCCGGTGGCCACCGAGGTGGCGTTGTCGTTGAGCGCGTCGGAGGAGCGGATCCGGGCGTCGTCCAGCCGGACGATCAGGCTGTCCACGGTGGACTTCCACTTGCCGGCCTCGGCCGGCAGCGGCCCGCCGGAGCGCACCTGGTTGACGATCTGGTTCTCCAGCAGCTGGAACTGGGTGAACAGATCGGAGTTGAGCACCGTCTCGTACGGCGTGCGCATGCCGCCTTCGAGCACCGGGAGATTCTTCGCGTAGAGGAACTGCCGGGTGGCCACCCACTCGCTGAAGGCGTTGTGCTCCTCGGCGGTCAGCTTGCCCCTGGACAGCGCGCCGCGGATGAGCGCGTCCTCGCGGGCGATCATCTCGTGCGCGTTGCCCATCGCCTGCATGGCGTTGGCCTGCTGGAAGATGCCCAGATCCGGCACGGAGACCATCCGGTCGTAGACCCGGAACAGCTCGTCCATGATCGAGTTGTAGGACTTGATCGCGTCCAGCCGGGTGGCGTTGCCCAGCGCGACCGAGTCCCGGATCCTCGGCAGGTTCCCGAGGGCGACGATGAGGCTGTCGAGGGGCGACTGCAGCTCCTCGCTCATCGAGCCGCGCGCTTCGGGATCCTTGGCGGCCTTGGTGAACGCGTCCACGGCCGCGGTCGTCTTGGCCTGCATGGTGCTGAGCTCGGCCGAGTTGGTCTGGCCGCTGCTGAGCACGTCGGCGGAGAGTGATCGCTCTTCCTGGATCCGCAGGCCGAGGTCGGTGGAGGTCACTCCGATCGTCTCGTACAGCGTGGCGGCCCGCAGGAGCGCGAGGCCGTCGCCGACGGTCAGATTGAGGACGAATCCCCACAAAGCACTCAAGGTCAGCAGAGGTAAGAGCAGCAAGAGAAAGATCTTGAACCGAATCGACCGGTTTCTTGAACCCATGGCCACTCCTGCAGTGCGTGGAGGCTCGCGCCGCATTTGGGGGGAAATGCACCTCCGGAAGATCGCACAGGAGACTAGCACCGATACAGTTCGTGCGCAGTGGAGGAACTGATGATTACTGTGATTACGGGGGCGAGCGCGGGAATCGGCGCAGCTTCCGCCCTTGATCTCGCCAAAAAGGGGCACCAACTTGTCCTGGTCGGCCGCAGCCGGGCCAGGCTCACGGCGGTAGCCGAGCGTGCGAGAGCGGTTTCGGATAGTGATCCGAAGATCGTCGTGGCCGACTACGCGTCCTTCGATTCGGTACGGCAGGCAGCCGACGAGATCAAGGAACACTGCGCGCGCGTAGACGTTCTGGCCAACAACGCCGGAGTGATGACCCCGCGCAGGGAGCTCACCTCAGACGGTCACGAGCTGATGATCCAGGTCAACCACCTGTCGCCGTTCCTGCTGACCAACCTGCTCCTGGACCGGGTGGGGCGGGTGGTCACGACGACCTCCCGGGCCGCCTATTGGGCAAAGCTCGATATTTCGGATTTGTCCCGAAATGGGCGGCGGTGGAATGGATGGCAGCAGTACGGGGACTCCAAACAGGCCAATGTTCTGTTTACGGTCGCCCTTGCGGCGCGGGGGACCGCGGCGACCTGCTTTCATCCCGGCGTGATCAGAACGGGATTCGCCGCTGGAACTTTCCTCATGCGCGCGCTCACCCTTCCCGGGCTCGCCGAGCCACCCGAGTCCGGGGCCGCCCGGCTGGTCCATCTGGCGACCGCGGCGGACGGTGTCACGAACTCCGGCCGCTACTTCAAGAAGGACCGGCCGCGGAACGTTCCCGCCGCCATGGGCGATCTGGCGCGAGCCGAGGCCCTGTGGGCGGCCAGCGCCGAGGTGACCGGTCTGTCCTGAACCATCCGTCTAGGCGTCCACGAGGAAGTCGCGGTAGCAGGAGTAGATGCTCGCGTTGTCGTCGCGGGAGCGCAGGATCAGGTCCCACAGGTTGAGATGCACCTCGCCGGGCGCCGCCTGGTGCACGACGCCGTTGAGGAAGCGGATGTGCTGGCGGATGGTTTCGTCGAAGCTGAGCGCGGCCGAGCGGAAGTCGGCGTCGCTCAGCTCGTCGCCGAAGCCGCTCCCCTCCAGCTCGTTGCGCACATGCCCGGCCACGAGCCCGACGAACTGGTCGAAGGAGACACCCTCGGGCAGGCCGCCCGCGGTCTGCTGGACGTTGAAGAAGTCGCGGCTGATGTAGTCGTCGCGGTTCGACTCGTTCAGGACGTGGTTGAAGATCTGCCGGCTGTGGTCCCCGTTGCCGCTGGAGTCGCCGTCGAGCACCCGTAGCGCGCGGGCCGCGCGATCCTGCCAAGACATCGTTCTCCTCCCTCACGCGGGATTGCGCTGGAGCAAGAAAACTCCCTTTCCTTATCGTGCGGTATGACGTCGCCTGCTTTGGATGAACAGCACGCCAAGAAAGATAAGATTTCCGGCTTGAGCTCTTGGGAATTATCCAGGAGTATCTGCAATTTACGGTCAAGTTCCGTTTTAGGCTTTACCAGACACGTTTCTCTGGTGAAGCGATTCACCGAAATATTCGGATTCCCGGGTGAGCCGGGGCTGAGTGTCGGCTCGGAGCTCCCGTCAATCGGTCATACGATTTCCTCGCCCCCACTCGTCGCACGTGAGGGACTCCATGTCTGCAAGCCGGGCCACGCTGGTCAGCTTGATCGCCGGCATCGTCGTGATCAGCGGTTGCGGCACCGTTCCCCCCGTCCAATCGGACCCGCAACCGACGGCAACCAAGGCGCGGAAAGCTTTCCGCCAGCCGTACGAGCTGGTCAGCAGGAACAAGACCCTAAAAGTACGGCTGGTCGCCGAGATACGCACCGTGGATCTGGCGGGCCGGCGGCTGCGAGCGCTGACCTACAACGGCGAGTACATGCCTCCGACGATTCGGCTACGCCCCGGCGACCGCCTCGATCTGACCCTGGTGAACAAGCTGCCGGAACACACCAACCTGCACACGCACGGCTGGCATATCTCACCGCAGGGGCATTCCGACAACGCCTACCTCCACATTCACCCGGGCGAGACCTTCCACTACAGCTACCGGTTGCCGAAAGACCTGACCCCGGGAACGTACTGGTACCACTCGCATGCGCACCCGCTCAGCGAACCGCAGGTGTTCGCCGGCCTGTCGGGGGCCATCGTGATCGACGGTCTGGAGAAATACCTGCCGGAAAACCTGAAGCACATCGCCCAGCGCCTTATCGCCTTGAAGGATTTCCAGACCCGCGACGGCGCCATTCCCACCGCCGACATCGACAGTAACGCGCCGACGACGCGGACCGTCAACGGGCTGGTCGACCCGATCATCGGCATCCGCCCCGGCGAGACCCAGCACTGGCGACTGGCCAACATCGGGGCCAACATCGCCTACAAGGTCCAGTTGCCGGGGTCGCGCTTCCACGTCATCGCGCAGGACGCCAACCCCGTCAGCGCGGTGTGGAGCGCCGACACGCTCGTGATGCCCCCGGGCAGCCGCTTCGACGTCCTGGTGCAGGGACCTCCGGCGGGCCAGAGCGTGCTGCGGACCTTGGCGTACAGCACCGGACCCGCGGGGGACGCCTATCCGGAGGCGACCCTGGCCACCCTGGTGTCCGCGGGCTCGCCCATGAAACCGGCGACGCTGCCCACGACATTCGCGCCGTTCGATGATCTGCGTAAGCGCCGGGTCGATCGGCGTCGTGTCATCACGTTCTCCGAGAACGCCACCCAGTTCTTCATCGACAACAAGCTGTTCGATCCCAACCGGATCGACGTACGCGCCCGGCTGAACACCACCGAGGAGTGGACGGTCCGCAACATCTCCGACGAGGAGCACACCTTTCACAGCCACGTCAATGATTTCCAGGTCATGAGCGTGAACGGCACGCCGTACCAAGCGGGCAGCTGGCAGGACACCGTGCAACTGCCGGTGCGCGGGGAAGTGGTGATCCGGATGCGGTTCCGGGATTTCCTCGGGAAGTATCCGTTCCATTGCCACATCCTCAACCACGAGGACAAGGGCATGATGGCGAACATCGAAGTGGTTCCGTAGCATGTCGCGTTGCCATCCGTCTGGTATAGGACGGGTGTCCGCTGGGCAAGGGGCTGGTAGTCAGTAGCGGGGCTGTCGCACTTCGGGATTCCAAGAATCGGGGAATGGCCCGGTCATGGGTTACACGTCTGGTGAGTGGGATGCGTTCGTCGCGGGAGCGAGGGCCGGGGAGTTTCACGCGGCCGTAAGTCTTCGACGGTGGTTGTCGTGATGAGTTCGGCTGATGTTCGGATGATGTTGGCCGAGGGCTAGAACGGGCTCGTTACACTGCGGCGCGTGACAGCGCCGTCTCCTGCCCACCCCGAAGCGTCGCCCAGTTCGACCGCTGCGATCACCTCGGCCGGTCCGGCCAGTCCGGCTGGACCGGAGGCTGACAAGCGTCGTGACCCGTTCCTGGACAACGCGAAGTTCCTGGCGATCGTTCTCGTGGTGGCGGGACACCTGATCGAGGACTTGCGCGATGTCCAGGCGGCGCACGCCCTCTACTTCTTCGTGTACCTGTTCCACATGCCGCTCTTCATCGTCATCAGCGGCTACTTATCACGAAATTTCACCGCTCTCCGGGCCCGAAAGCTGATCACCAGCCTGGCCGTTCCGTACGTCATCTTCGAAGTGGCCTACTCACTCCCGCGCTACTTTCTGTACGGCAAGCTGGAGATCACCCTCCTCGATCCCTACTTCCTGACCTGGTTCCTCATGTCGCTGTTCCTCTGGCGGCTGTCGACCCCGCTTTGGTTCCAGGTGAAGTGGCCGCTGGCGGTCGCGGTGGGGATATCGGTGCTGTCGGGGATGAATCCGCTTCCCGACGAGCTGTCGATGAACCGGACGATGGGCCTGCTGCCCTTCTACGTGCTAGGGCTGATGCTCAGGCCGGAACACTTCCAGCTGCTCAAGCGCAAATGGATCAGAATCACCGGGGCCGTGGTCCTCGCCGCCGGACTCGGGATCGCGTTCGCCGTACACACCGCGGTCAAGACCGAGTGGATCCGCTGGCGCCACGCCAACGGCCAGATCGGCGTCGACGACCTCACCGGAAGCGCGATCCGCCTGGCCCTGCTCCTCGTCGGAGCACTCCTGGTGGCCGCGTTCCTGGCCGTGACCACCTCCCGCCGCACCTGGTTCACGGCCCTCGGAGCAGCCACGATCTACGCGTACCTGCTGCACGGATTCGTGGTGAAGGTCATCGAGCGCTTCCACGACCAGCTGGTCAATCCCGCTGGCGTGGCAGCCATGCTCGTGGTCGCCGTCGCGCTTACCGCGGTACTTTGCACATCACCGGTACGGCGAGTGACTAAATGGGCGATAGAACCGGATATGTCATGGGCCTTCATGCGCCGATCAAGGCGCTGACTACCCGGAGAGCCCGCCGAGCGGGTTGACGACGCGGGTGATGCGGTCGCGCAACTGGAGCATGATGGCGACGACCTCGAGTTCGCCTTCCGTGGAGAGCCGCGCGAGCGGGATGGACACGCTTATCGCGTCGACCGGCGGGTCGGCGTAGTGCAGGGCGACCGCGTAGCAGCGCAGCCCGAGGCTGTTCTCCTGCTCGTCGATCGCGTAGCCGCGCTTGCGGGTGCGATCCAGTTCCGCTTCCAGCGCGGCGCGCGAGGTGATGGTGTGGCGGGTGAGCGCTTCCATCGTCTTCGGCAGGTGCCCGTCGAGCTGCGCCGGGCTGCGCTCGGCCAGCAGCGACTTGCCCAGCGCCGTGCTGTACGCGGGCAGCCGCCGCCCGACCCGGCTGTACGGCCGCAGATACTGGCTCGACTCGCGGGTGGCCAGGTAGACCACGTCCGGCCCGTCGAGCCGCCCGAAGTGGAACGTCTCGTCGACCTTCTCCCGCAGCTCCTCCAGGAACGGCACGATCAGCGCCAGGTAGGGGTCGGTGTCCAGGTAGCTGGTGCCGGCCAGCAGGGCCCGGATGCCGATGCCGTAGAGCGAGCCGGACGAGTCGGCGCGCACCCAGCCGTGCTTGACCAGGGTCCGGAGCAGGGCGTGCAGGCTGCTGCGCGGCACGCCGAGCGCGTCGGAGAGCTCCCGCAGCCGGGCCGGGCGGTTGCGCCGGGCCGCCAGGTACTCCAGCAACTCGACCGTACGCGCCGCAGATTTGACCTCGCGGACTCCTCCGGTCTCCTCGAGATCATCCGTCATGCTGCTCAGCGTAGCCGGAGCGGGAAGTGCTGTCCACATATGCGGACACTTTCCAGCATTGTTCGAGCATGTAGACATATGCCAGAATATCGAACATGGTTCAGGACCGTGTCACACGTATCACGACCACCCCCGTGGCTTTCCACGACCTGCCCCTGCTGAACACCGTAGGCGTGCACGAACCGTACGCCCTGCGCGCGATCGTCGAGGTGGAGACCGCGGACGGGCTGACCGGGCTCGGCGAGACGTACGGTGATGAGGCTCACCTGGCCCGGCTGCGCGCCGCCGCCGACGCCCTGATCGGCACCGAGGTCTTCGATCTCAACGACGCCGCGGCCCGGGTGACCCGGGTGCTGGCCGTGGACACCACCACCGGGGGCCACGGCATGAGCGGCATGGTGACCGGCTCCAGCACCGCCGACCGGGTGCTGTCGCCGTTCGAGGTCGCGCTGCTCGACATCCAGGGCAAGGCCGTCGGCCGGCCGGTGTCCGACCTGCTCGGCGGACGGCTCCGCGACCGGGTGGCGTACAGCGGCTATCTCTTCTACAAGTGGGCGGGCCATCCCGGCGCTCCGGCGGACGAGTGGGGCGCCGCGCTCGATCCGGAGGGCATCGTGGGGCAGGCCCGTACCATGATCGACAGGTACGGCTTCGGCGCGCTGAAGCTCAAGGGCGGCGTGTTCCCGCCCGAGGAGGAGATCGCCGCGATCCTCGCGTTGCGTGCGGAGTTCCCGGACCTGCCGCTGCGGCTGGATCCGAACGCCGCCTGGACGGTGGAGACCTCGGTGATGGTGGGCAAGGCGCTCGCGGGCGTACTCGAGTACCTGGAGGACCCGACCCCCGGCATCGAGGGGATGGCCGAGGTGGCCCGGCAGGTGCCGATGCCGCTCGCCACGAACATGTGTGTGGTCGCCTTCGACGACGTGCCGCCGGCCGTCCGCGCGGACGCGGTCGGCGTAGTGCTCTCCGACCACCACTTCTGGGGCGGGCTGCGCCGCTCGCAACTGCTCGGCGGGCTGTGCCGGACCTTCGGTCTCGGGCTGTCCATGCATTCCAACTCGCACCTGGGGATCAGCCTGGCCGCGATGACCCACCTGGCCGCGGCCACGCCGAACCTGGACTACGCCTGCGACACGCACTGGCCGTGGAAGCGCGCGGACGAGGACGTGATCAAGCCCGGCGCCATCGGCTTCGCGGACGGCGCGGTCGCGGTGCCGGACGGTCCCGGGCTCGGCGTCGAGCTGGATCGCGACGCCCTGGGCCGGCTGCACGAGCAGTACCTGTCCTGCGGGCTGCGCAACCGCGACGACACCGGCTACATGCAGACGATCGATCCGTCCTACCGGGCGGTGTCGCCGCGATGGTGACGCCGCTGCGGGTGCTCCAGACCGACCGGATCATGGACCGTTACGCCGACGTGCTGACCGCTGGCAGCGCCCACCACTGGACCTTCGCGTCGGGCTGGGACCACGAGCGGCAGATCGAGGCCCTGCGTACGGCCGACGTGCTGGTCGCCGCGAGCATGACGACCGAGATGGCCCGCGCCGCCGGGCGGCTGCGCCTGGTGCACGTCACCGGCGCCGGCTACGACAAGATCCCGCTCGCCGACCTGCCGGCCGGCGTCCGGGTCGTGAACACCTTCCACCACGGCCGGTCCATCGCCGAGTACGTGCTGGCGAGCGCCGTCCTGCTCGCCCGGCGAGTGCCGCGGTCGGACGCCGAGTTCCGCCGCGGCGTGTGGCGGTCGGTGCTCACCGACCCGGCGGTCCCGCTCGGGCCGACGCTGCACGGCCGGATGGTCGGGCTCATCGGGCTCGGCGAGATCGGGACGGAGGTGGCCCGGCTGGCCGGGGCGTTCGGCGCCCGGGTGCAGGCGGTGCGGGCGCGTCCGTCGGCGGCGGGTCCTGCCGGGGTGGAGCTGGCCTGGGTGGGCGGCATCGACGAGCTGGACCGTCTCCTGGCCACGTCGGACGTCGTGGTGGTGACCGTGCCGCTGACCGACGCGACGCGCGGCCTGCTCGGCGAGAAGCAGTACCGGTTGATGCGCCCGGACGCCCTGTTGATCAATGTCGCCCGCGGGCCGGTCCTGGACGAGGCCGCGACCTACGCCGCGCTGGCCGACTGCACTATCGCGGGGGCGGCGCTGGACGTGTGGTGGGGTCACCCGCGCGAGGGCAAGCCCCCGGCGAGCCACGACTTCGCCGCGCTGCCCAACGTGCTGCTGACCCCCCACCAGGCGGGCCACACCGATGACACGTTCCGCGGCCGGGCCCAGGACATCGCCGCGGCGATCGACGCCCTCGCCGCCGGCCATCCTCTGCGCAACGTGGTGCACTGACGACGAGCGGCCTCGGGGTCAGCGGAACTGGTCGACTATCAGGATCGGGCGCTGGCCGCCGTCGCGCGCGTGCCTGGGGGCCGGTCCCGGCTAAACCTTGCCACGCTCCCTCAAAGGTTCTTAAGCCGCTTGATCTCAGCCATAAATCCTTCAGCGTCAGGAAACGCTTCAAGCGCCTGACGCCCTGCCGAAGCGATCGCCGTCGGCCACCCCGAGCAGCACGTCATGATCTAAACGATCGGCGTCACCAGCGTGCCGTTCTTGCGGAACTGCGCCACGTTCGCCAGCACCAGGTCGGCCATCGCGCGCCGGGTCTCGGTGGTGCCGCTGGCCAGGTGCGGGGTCAGCACCACCCGGTCCAGCGCGAGCAGGTCGGCCGGGACGTGCGGCTCGTCCGCGAACGCGTCCAGACCGGCGCCGCCGAGCCGGCCCGCCACCAGCGCGGTGACCAGCGCCGGCTCGTCCACCACCGAGCCGCGGGCGACGTTCACCAGCAAGCCGTCCGCGCCCAGTGCGGCGATCACCTCGGCGGACACCAGGTGACGCGTCTGCGGGCCGCCGGACACCGCCACCACCAGCACGTCCGCTTCGGCGGCCAGCTCGACCGGCGTGCTCACGTAGCGGTAGGGCACATCCCGGCGCCGCCGGTTGTGGTAGGAGATCACGCAGTCGAAGCCCTCCAGCCGCCGGGCGATCGCCAGCCCGATCCGGCCCAGGCCGAGGATCCCCACCCGGGCCCCGCTCACCTTCCGCGCCAGCGGGTAGTTGCCACCCGCCGCCCAGTCACCCCGGCGCACGAACCGGTCGGAGGCGCTCAGCCCGCGCATCACGTCGATGATCAGCCCGAGCGCGGTGTCCGCCACGCAGTCGTCGAGCACGTCCGGGGTGTTCGACACCGCGATGCCGCAGCGGGCGGCCTCGGCCACGTCGGTGGTGTCGTATCCGGCGCCGAAGTTGACGATCGCGCGCAACGCGGGCAGCCGCCGCATCAGGCCGGCGTCCACACCGGTCCGGCCGGAGGTGACCACGACCTCGACCTGAGCGCCGGGGCCGTCGAGAAAGGAGTCCGGCGGGTCCGGCAGCCGCTGCGCGGCGTAGAGCTCGCGCAGGTCGGCCTCCAGGAACGGCATCAGCGGGCCGACCTGCAGCACAGTCATGCGTACCTCCGGATCATCGGACCAGGGCGGGTTGTTTGGGGTGGAAGGACCAGCCGGGCACAAGGTATTGCATCGCCACCGCATCATCGCGACCGCCCAGCCCCTGGGCGCGGTACAGCTCGTGCGCCTCAGCCAGCCGGTCCTCGTCGAGGTCGACGCCGAGACCACCGGCGGTGGGCACGTCCAGGTAGCCGCCCCTGATCTCCAGCGGCGCGCGGGTGAGGCGCTGGCCATCCTGCCAGATCCAGTGCGTGTCGATCGCGGTGATCTCGCCGGGCGCGGCCGCCGCCACGTGGGTGAACATCGCCAGCGAGATGTCGAAGTGGTTGTTCGAGTGCGAGCCCCAGGTCAGCCCCCAGGCAGCGCACAGCTGGGCGACCCGGACCGAGGCCTGCATGCCCCAGAAGTGCGGGTCGGCCAGCGGGATGTCGACCGCGCCGGCGCGGATCGCGTGGCCCAGCTCGCGCCAGTCGGTGGCGATCATGTTGGTCGCCGTCGGCAAGCCGGTGGCGCGGCGGAACTCGGCCATCACCTCCCGGCCGGAGAAGCCCTGCTCGGCACCGCACGGGTCCTCGGCGTAGGCCACCACGCCGCGCATCGCCAGCCCGTGGCCGATCGCGTCGGCCAGCGGCCAGGCGCCGTTCGGATCAAGCGTGATCCGCGCGTCCGGGAACCGCGCCTTCAGCGCCGTGACCGCGGCGACCTCGTCCTCGCCCGGCAGCACCCCGCCCTTGAGCTTGAAGTCCGCGAAGCCGTACCGCTGCCGCGCGGCCTCGGCCAGCGCGACCACGGCCTCCGGGGTGAGCGCCGGCTCGTCGCGCAGCCGGGTCCACGCGTCCGGTCCGCCCTCGGCGCGATAGGGCAGGTCGGTGGCCGTGCGGTCGCCGACGAAGAACAGATAGCCGAGGGTGCGCACGCGGTCCCGCTGCCGCCCGTCGCCGAGCAGGTCGCAGACGGGCACCCCGAGGTGCTTGCCGAGCAGGTCGAGCAGCGCGGCCTCCAGGGCGGTCGCCACGTGCACGGTGGTGCGCAGGTCGAACGTCTGCGGCCCGCGGCCGCCCGCGTCCCGGCCCGCGAACCGGGTACGCACCGCGCCGAGCACGCTTAAATATGCTCCGATCGGCCGGCCCACCACCAGGTCCCGCGACTCCTCGAGGGTGCGCGCGATCTCCTCGCCGCCGGGCACCTCGCCGACGCCGGTGCTGCCGTCGGAGGCGGAGAGCACCACGACCGTCCGGGTGAAGAACGGCCCGTGCGCGCCGCTCAGGTTCAGCAGCATGCTGTCGTGCCCGGCGACCGGCACCACCCGCATCCCGGTGACCCGTGGCGTCTCAGCGGCCATCGAAGCGGCCATCGACCCGCCTCGGCAGGCCGAGCGTGTTCGCGTCGTCGAGCCCGGCCGGCAGCAGTCCGGCGGGCAGGTTCTGGTACGCCACCGGCCGCAGGAACCGCTCGATCGCGGCGGTGCCGACCGAGGTGGTCCGCGGGTCCGAGGTCGCCGGGAACGGCCCGCCGTGCACCATCGCGGGCCCGACCTCGACGCCGGTCGGCCAGCCGTTCACGATGATCCGCCCGGCCTTGCGCTCCAGCAGCGGCAGCAGCGCGCGAGCCGCGTCCAGATCCGCGTCGTCCGCGTGCAGCGTCAGGGTGAGCTGGCCCTCCAGGCCCGCCACGGTGTCCCGCAACTCGGCCATCGAGTTCACCGTGACAATCAGCGAACTGGCCCCGAACACCTCCTCCCGCAGAGCCGGGTTGTCGCGGAGCTCCGCGTTCGTGGTCCGGAAGAGATGGGCCTGCCCCGGCGCGGCGATCCCGTCGCCCGCCTCCCCGGCGGCGGCGATCTCCACGCCGGTCGCGGTCCGCAGCCGCTCGACGCCCTCGGCGAACGCCTGCTGGATGCCGGCCGAGAGCATGGGCGCGGCCGGGACCGCGCGCAGCGCCTCGGCGGCCGCGGCCACGAACTCCGCCACGCCAGGCCCGTCGACCGCGAAGACCAGGCCCGGGCTGGTGCACAGCTGGCCCTGGCCGACGGTCATCGAGGCGACCAGCGCCCGGCCGATCTCGCCGCCCCGGCCGCGCAGCGCGGCGGGCAGCACGATCACCGGGTTGATGCTGGACATCTCCGCATAAACCGGGATCGGCTCGGGCCGGGCCTGGGCGGCGGCGACCAGGGCGAGTCCGCCGCTGCGCGAGCCGGTGAAGCCGACCGCCTTGATCCGCGGGTCGGTGACCAGCGCGATGCCCACCTCGCGGCCGGCGCCGAAGAGGAGGGAGAAGACCCCCTCGGGCAGGCCGAGGTCGGCGACCGCGCGCTGGATCACCCGGCCGACCAGCTCGGAGGTGCCCGGGTGCGAGCTGTGCGCCTTCACGATCACCGGGGCGCCGGCCGCCAGCGCGGCCGCGGTGTCGCCGCCGGCCACCGAGAACGCGAGCGGGAAGTTACTGGCCGCGAAGACCGCGACCGGGCCGAGGGGAACCAGCCGGCGGCGGATGTCGGGGCGGGGCAGCGGCGTACGCTCCGGCAGCGCCGGGTCGATCCGCGCGCCCAGCCAGCCGCCGTCGCGCACCACGTCCGCGAACAATCGCAGCTGGTTGGTGGTGCGGGCCAGCTCGCCGGTGACCCGGGCGGCCGGGATGCCGGTCTCGGCGGTGACCCGGGCGATCAACTCGTCGCCGAGCGCGTCGAGGCCGTCCGCGATGGCGGTGAGGAAACCGGCGCGGACCGCGGGCGTGGTCTCCCGGTAGGTGTCGAAGGCGGCCTCGGCCAGCTCGGCGGCCCGCCGCACGTCCGCGGGGCCGCCCAGGCCGTACGACGGCTGAAGTTCCTGCCCGGCGCGCGGGTCGACCGCGGCGATCTCGCCGTGCGTGCCGCGGTAGGCGCCGGCACCGACGAGCAGGTCGCCGGTGAGGCCGATGGTGGCGGTCGGGGACATGCTCAGCCCACCCGTTCGATCGAGTCCGTGGCCGCGATCAGCTCGGTCAGCTCGGCCAGTTCCGCCGGCGTCAGGTCGGACAGCGGCGGACGGACCGGACCGGCGCTGCGCCCGACCGCGGTCATGCCGGCCTTGACGATCGACACCGCGTATCCGCTGCGCCGGTTGCGGATGTCCAGGTACGGGAGGACGAAGTCACGGATCCGGGCGTACACGTCGTCACGGTCACGCTTGACCACCGAGGTGTAGAAGTCGCTGGCCCACTGCGGCGCGAAGTTGAAGATCGCCGAGGAGTAGGTGGTGGCACCGAGCTCGAGGTAGGGCAGCGCGTAGGTCTCCGCGGTGGGCAGGCCGCCGACGTAGACCAGCCGGGGGCCGAGCACCGCGTAAAGGTGGGCGATCACGTCGACGTCGCCGATGCCGTCCTTGAAGCCGATCAGGTTCGGCAGTTCCTCGGTCAGCTCGATGAAGGTCCGCGGGGTGAAGCGGGCGTTCGCCCGGTGGTAGACGATCACGCCCAGCGAGGTGGCGCGGCAGACCGCGCGCACGTGCTCCTTGAGGCCTTCCTGGTCCAGCTCGGTGAGGTACGGCGGCAGCAGGAAGATGCCGTCCGCGCCCGCCCGCTCGCCGTCGCGGGCCATCTCCACCGCGAGCGAGGTGCCGTACCCGGCCGGGGCGACCACCGGCACGCCCGGCTTGGCCTCGGCCACCGCCGCGCGCACGACCTGCCCGACCTCGGTCAGGGTGTGACAGAAGAACTCGCCGGTGCCGCCGGCCGGGAACACCCCGCGAGCGTCGTAGGCCGCCAGCCACCGCAGGTGCGAACGGAACGCGGGCTCGTCGAAAGTGAGCTCCGCGGTCATGTGCGTGACCGGGAAGCAGAGCAGCCCGGAACCCAGCGTGTCGCGCAGCTGAGTGGGCGAGAACGTCGTCATGAAGGCTCCAGATCCGAGGCAATTGGTACGACGAAGGTAGGCGGATGCCGCGATACCTGTCCAAGACACTTAGGGCATGGTTTGATACCCAGACTGCATAACGCGGGAGGAACGATGTTCAGTCTGGATCAACTCCGGGGGTTCGTCGCGGTTGCCGAGGAGCGCAACTTCGGCCGGGCCGCCGAGCGGCTGCGGATGACCCAGCCGCCGTTAAGCCGCCAGATGCAGAAGCTGGAGCGGGCGGTGGGGGTCGATCTGCTCATCCGCACCTCGCGCTCGGTCGAGCTGACCCCGGCCGGCCGGGTCTTCCTGGACGAGGCCCGGCGCCTGCTCAGACTGGCCGCGGCGGCGCCGCTGCTGGCCCAGCGCGCGGCGCACGGCTCGCGCGGCACGCTGCGCGTCGGCTTCACCGCGACCGCCGCGCTCAGCGTGCTCGGCGCGTGGGTGACGTTCCTGGACGACCAGCTGCCCGAAGTGCACCGGGTGCTCCGCGAGATGGTCACCGGCAGGCAGATCGAGGCGCTGCTGGCCGAGGAGATCGACATCGGCCTGACCCGCGGCGTGCCGCCCGGGGCGGCGCTGGAGCAGATGCTCGTGCACACCGAGTCGCTGCTGCTCGCGGTGCCCCGCGGGCACCCGCTGACCCGGCTGGGCCGGGCCCCTGAGCTGGCCGACATCGGCGGGTCGAGCGTGGTGACCTACTCGCCGGTGGAGGCCCGCTACTTCCACGACCTGGTCGTCTCCACCTTCCGGTCGGCCGGCGTGCAACCCACGTACGCCCAGCACGTGACCCAGGTGAACAGCGTGCTCGCCCTGGTGGACGCGGGTCTCGGGGTCGCGCTCGTGCCCGCCTGCGCGTCCGTGATCACCCTTCGCAACCTGCGGTTCCTGCCGGTGGCGGAGATCCCGGACGACTGCGTCGAGGTGTACGCGGCCTGGCGCCCCGACGACGACAGCCCGGCTCTCGCGGTGTTGCTCGAGCATGTCCGGTCCACCGCCCGGATGTTTCACCAGAGTTTCCTGGGACCTTGACGGCGGCTTGTGCCGAAATTACGGTGTCGTTCACGAACGCAGATTCCGTCTACATATACAGACAACGTCTGAGAGGTCAGCGGAACATGACCCATACCCCCCACGGACTACGGGCCCGGAATTCCCGTGCCGCCGCGCTGCTCGCCGCGGCCACGATGTCGCTGGCCGCCACCGGATGCTCGGTCGCCAACTCCCCCTCCGGCGACTCCGCCGGCGCCGGCAACACGCTGCGCGTCGTCCTGCCGCAGGAGCCGCCCACCCTGGAGCCCTGCGAGGCGTCGCTGACGGCTACCGGCGTCGTGGTCCGGTCCAACATCACCGAGCCGCTGCTGGAGCGGAACCCGACGAGCGGCGCGCTGGAGCCCAAGCTCGCGACCGAGTGGACCCAGACCCAGCCGACCCTCTGGACCTTCAAGCTGCGCCCGGGGGTGAAGTTCTCCGACGGCAGCGACTTCACCAGCGAGGACGCGGTCGCCGCGATCGAGCGGAGCGCGAACAACACGGCCCTGGCCTGCAATGTTCAGGGCTACGTGTTCGGCGACAGCGGCAAGCTCACGCTCGCCGCGCCGGACGCGGCCACGGTCACCGTCCAGACCGAGCAGCCCGACCCGTTGCTGCCGCTGCGCGTCTCGTTCGTGGAGATGACCAAGTCCGACATCAGCACCACCGAGAAGGTGCGCGAGCCGGTCGGCACCGGCCCCTACAAGATCGAGACCTGGGCCGCCGGGCAGAAGCTGACCCTCACCAGCTGGGACGGCTACTGGGGCAGCAAGCCGAGGTACGCCAAGGCCGAGTACCAGTGGCGCGAGGAGGGCACCGTCCGGGCCGCCATGGTGGTCAACGGCGAAGCCGACCTGGCCACCAACCTGGGCGCGGACGACGGCGCCGGCGACACCGGGGTGCAGTACCCGAACAACGAGACCACCGCGCTGCGCTTCAGCACCGACGAGGCGCCGCTCGACGACATCCGGGTGCGCCAGGCCATCGACATGTCGGTCGACCGCCAGGGCATCATCACCTCGCTGTTCGGCGGTATCGGGCAACCGGCCAGCCAGCTGATCGGCCCCGGCGTGGTCGGCTACAACGAGTCGCTCACCCCCACCCCGTACGACCTGGCCGCCGCCAAGGCGCTGGTCGACCAGGCCCGCGCGGACGGCGTCAAGGTGGACACCCCGTTCCGGATCATCGGGCGGACCGCGCAGTTCCCGAAGATCGCCGAGAGCATCGAGCTGATCCAGAGCGCCCTGACCCAGATCGGCCTGACCGCCAAGATCGAGATGCTGGACACCTCCGCCCAGATCAAGTACCAGCTGCGGCCGTTCCCCGAGGACGCCGGGCCGGTGGCACTGATGATCATGCATGGCAACCAGGCCGGCGACGCCGCGTTCACCGTGGGGCAGTACTTCGCCACCGACGGCGCGCAGAGCAGCAGCGGCAGCCCGCAACTGGACCAGCAGATCAAGGCGGCCGGCGCGCTGACCGGCGACGCCCGGCAGCAGGCGTTCGCCGACGTCTTCGCCAGTGAGAACCAGGACATCCGCGGCTTTACCTTCCTCGCCAACATGGGGGCGGTGCTCGGCCTGGCCAAGAACGTCTCCTACACGCCCGACGCGGCCACCGGCGACGAGCTGCGGCTGGCCGACGTGAAGCCGAAGAGCTGACCCGCAGATCGGACCCCATGGAATGCTGACCTTCCTGCGACGACGGACGCTGACCAGCCTGCCGCCCCTGCTGGCCGTCGTGCTGGGCGTGTTCGTGCTCGCCCGGCTCACCGGCGACCCGGCCGCGCTGTACCTGCCGGAGAACGCGACGGCCCAGGCGCGGGAGCAGTTCAGCGCGGCCCACGGGTTCGACCAGCCGATCTGGTCGCAGCTCATCGACTACCTCGCCCAGGTGGTGCGGCTGGACTTCGGGACATCACTGCGCACCGGCGAGCCCGCCGCGGTGATGGCGTTAAGGGCCTTCCCGGCCACGCTCCAGCTGGCCGTCGTCACCATGCTCCTGGCGTGCGCGGTGGCGACGGCGGTGGGGTGCTGGGCTGCGCTGCGGCCGAACGGCCTGGCCGACCGGATCTCCAGCCTGATGTCCATGACCGCGGCCAGCGTGCCGGACTTCTGGCTGGCCATCCTCGGCATCTGGGTGTTCAGCATCATGCTCGGCCTGCTGCCCACCTCGGGTGTGGACGCCGGCGGGCTGAGCTGGGTGCTGCCGATCGCGGTGCTCATGCTCCGGCCAGCCGGCGTGCTCACCCAGGTGGTCCGCGGCGCGATGATCGCGGCGCTCGGGTCCCCGTACGTGAAGGTGGCCCGCAGCAAGGGCGCCGGAGAGGGCCGCGTGGTCGCTCGGCACGCGCTGAAGAACGCCGCCCCGCCGGCCCTGACCGTCGCGGGTGACCTCGCGGTCGGGCTGATCAACGGCGCGGTCGTGGTGGAGAGCATCTTCGGCTGGCCGGGCATCGGGAAGCTGATGATCGACTCCATCCTGCAGCGCGACTTCGCGGTGCTCCAGGCGGCCGTGGCGGTCACCGCGATCAGCATCTTCGTGCTCAACATCGGAATCGACCTCGGGTACGCGCTGCTGGACTCCCGCGTTCGACAGAAGGTAGGTGCGGCGGCATGACCCTGTTGGAGAACCCACCGGAGGCGTCCGCCCCGGACCGGCCGGTCAAGGCGAACTGGTTCCGGCTGCTGCTGGCCGACCCGGCCGCCTTCGTCTCCGCGCTGATCCTGCTGCTGGTCGCGTTCGTCGCGGTGTTCGGCAAGCGGCTGGCCGGCGACAGCGCCATCAAGGGCGACCTGTCGCTGTCCCGGCTGGCGCCGTTCGGCCTGGACCACGGCTGGCAGTACGTGCTCGGCGGCGACCTGCTCGGCCGCAGCCTGCTCGGCCGGCTCATGGTGGCCACCCAGACCACGATGAGCGTGGTCGTGCCGGTGGTGCTGATCTCGCTGGTGATCGGCGCCTCGGTCGGGATGTGGGCGGGCTATCACCGCGGGTGGCGGGAGACCGTCGCGATGCGGATCGCCGACGTCGTGTACAGCTTCCCGTCGCTGCTGATGGCGGTCGTGGTGCTCTACATCTTCTCGCCCAGCATCGCCAGCATCATCGCGATCCTCGCGATCACCCGCATCCCCGTCTACCTGCGCACCGCCCGCGCCGAGTCGGCCGAACTGCAGACCCGGCTCTTCGTGGACGCGGCCCGCACGTTCGGCACCCCGAGCGGCGCGATCATCCGCCGGCACATCTTCCCGATCGTGCTGCCCACCCTGCTCACCGTGGCCACGGTGGACTTCTGCTACGTGATGCTGGCCGAGTCCTCGCTCAGCTTCCTCGGCATCGGCGTGCAGCCGCCGGACGTGAGCTGGGGTCTGATGGTCGCCCAGGGCCGCGACCAGCTGCGCACCCAGTGGTGGCTGTCGGTGCTGCCCGGCCTGGCCATCGTGATCACCACCGTGTCGGCGAACCTGCTCGCGTCCTGGGTCAGGATCGCCACCGACCCGGGACAGCGCTGGCGCCTGACCACACCCCGCCGGCGGCGCCGCGCCGCCCGGCCGACCGTGCTGGAGACGACATGACCGCGATCGGCATGGAGGTCAGCGGGCTGACCGTGGAACTCGCCACCCCGCGTGGCACGGTCCGCGCGGTGGACGGCGTGAGCTTCACCGCGTACCGCGGCCGCACGCTGGCGCTGCTCGGCGAGTCCGGCTGCGGCAAGAGCATGACCGCGCAGGCGGTCGCCGGGCTGCTCGAGCCGATCGCCTCGGTGACGGCCGGCTCGGTCCAGGTGGACGGCGAGGACCTGCTCAAGGTGAGCCGCAAACGGCGCCGGCAGCTCGCCGGTCCGGCGCTGTCGATCGTCTTCCAGGACGCGCTCACCGCCCTGAACCCGGTGCTCAAGGTCGGCACCCAGCTGGCCGAGCCGTACCGGATCCACCAGCGGATGCCGGCCAGGCAGGCCCGGGCGAAGGCGATCGAGCTGATGGGGCACGTCGGCATCCCCGAGCCGGAGTCACGGGTAGACGCCTACCCGCACCAGTTCTCCGGCGGCATGCGGCAGCGGCTGCTGATCGCGATGGCGGTGGCGCTCTCGCCCAAGGTGCTCATCGCCGACGAGCCGACCACCGCCCTGGACGTCACCGTGCAGGCGCAGATCCTGGCGCTCCTCGCCCGGCTGCGCGCGGAGCACGACATGGCGGTCGTGCTGATCACCCACGACCTGGCCGTGGTCGCCGAGGAGGCGGACACGGTCGCCGTCATGTACTCCGGCCGGATCGTCGAGACCGGGCCGGTGGACGAGGTGTTCGAGGATCCACGGCATCCGTACACCCGAGGGCTGCTCGACTCGGTGCCGGTGGACGCCGAGCGCGGCACCGACCTGAGCTCGATCCCGGGCGCTCCGCCTGACCTGTTCTCCATCCCGCCGGGCTGCCCGTACCAGGCGCGCTGCCCGCTGGTGCGGGACGTCTGCCAGACCGAGCGCCCGCCGCTCGAGACCCGGGCCGGCCGCACGGTCGCCTGCCACGTCGCCGAGGGGACCGCCCGATGACCGACTCGCCGCTGCTCGACGTCCAGGGACTCAGCAAGTCCTTCCACGTGCCCAAGGGGCCGAACGGCAACGACCGGCTGCGCGCCCTCGACGGCGTCGACCTGACCCTCCGCAAGGGCGAGACGCTCGGCCTGGTCGGCGAGTCCGGCTGCGGGAAATCCACCCTGGCCCGCACGCTGATGCTGCTGGAACGACCCGACCAGGGCACGGTCCGGTTCAGCGGGGTGGACCCGTTCGCCCTGCGCAAGAGCGAGCTGCTGCGCTGGCGGCGCCGGGTGCAGATGGTCTTCCAGGACCCGTACGCGTCGCTGAACCCGCGACTGACCGCCGCCCAGATCATCGCCGAGCCGTGGCACACCCACCGCGACCTGTTCCGCACCTCGCGCGAGCGCGCCGCCCGGGTCCGCGAGCTGCTGCACCTGGTCGGGCTGCGGCCCGGCGACGCCGACCGCTACCCCCAGGAGTTCTCCGGCGGGCAGCGGCAGCGCATCGGCATCGCCCGCGCCCTGGCGCTCGGCGCGGAGGTGGTGATCTGCGACGAGCCGGTGTCCGCCCTGGACCTGTCCGTGCAGGCCCAGGTCCTGAACCTGTTGAACGAGCTGCAACGGGCGCTGTCGGTGTCGTACCTGTTCATCTCGCACGACCTCTCGGTGGTACGGCACGTCGCGGACCGGGTCGCGGTGATGTACCTCGGCCGGATCGTGGAGACCGGCACCACTGAGGAGATCTTCGAGAACCCGCGGCACCCGTACACGAAGGCCTTGCTGTCGGCCGCGCCCTCGCTGCGCCGAGCGGATCGGGAGAAGAAGCAGAAGATCCTGCTCAAGGGCGAGCTGCCGTCCCCGCTGGACCCTCCCAGCGGCTGTCGCTTCCGGACCCGCTGCTGGCAAGCCACCAACCTGTGCGCGACCACCCCGCCGACGACCGCCGATCGGGTGTCGCCCGGGCACACCGCCGAGTGCCACTACCCGCTCGACGCGCGCGTCTCCGCCGCGCGGTGAGCGGCTGGGCGGTCACCGTCGTCGCGCTGGCCATCGTCGTGGCCAGCTGCCTGCAGGGCTCGATCGGCTTCGGCATGGGCATGGTGGCCGCGCCGGTGGTCGCGATCGTCGACCCGGGCCTGCTGCCCGGCATGCTGATCATGCTGGCCGTGGTGCTCACCCTGGTGGTCACGCTGCGCGAGCGCGAGGCGGTGAACCTGCGCGGCGCGGGCTGGGCGCTGTTCGGCCGGGTGCCCGGCACGGTGGCCGGCGTGTGGCTGGTCGCGGTCCTGCCGCAACGCTGGCTGGCGCTGCTGCTCGGCGCGGCGGTGCTGGTCGGGGTGGTGCTGGCGATCGGCGGCTGGGCGCCGGACCCGACCCGGCGGACGACCGCGGCCGCCGGCGCGGTCTCCGGCCTGCTGGGCACGGCGACGTCGATCGGCGGTCCGCCGATGGCGCTGGTCTGGCAGTCGTCGAGCGGCGCCCATCCGCACGCAACGCGAGGATCGCGGCGATCTCCTCCTTCTTGTCCTCGGCTCGCTCCTTGCGGCCCCGCACCTTCTCATTCGAGGGAGGCGTCCCCCGAGTTGCCGGATTTGATGTTCAGCCGTCGCTGCAGCGGTGCGACCAGTTCCCGCAGCCGCTTGATCTCCTCGGCCTGAGCGGTCAATACTCGATTCAATGTACACCTGATGGCGCAGCTCATATGGCGACGATGGAAACGCGCCGACCACATTTCCGGTTCCATCCAAGTGCTGAACACCGAAGCACTGCATCTATGACAGAAAGGCCTCCAGCTAGGTAGCCGGAGGCCTTTCTGTTTCCCCGCAAGCTACAGCCTGCTCAGAAGTCGAACTCACCGGCCTTGGCACCCTTAACGAAAGCGTTCCAGACACTTGGGGTGACAACGAAGGGCGCTTGCTCGGGCGCTTCGGTGTCGCGTATGCCGACTCGGCCGCCCGACAACGGGGCGACCTCGATGCAGTCGCCGCCGTTCGATGATGAGAAGGACGCCTTGCGCCAAGCTGCTCTGGCCAGTTCGTCTTTCAGCTCCATTTGTTCACCATCGTCTCTCTGATCAACTCGATGGATGCGCGCCCCGGGAGCGCGTCCGCGCTTATGGCTTCGTATCTGTTACTGATCGCCGCGACTTCCTGTTCATGATCAGTGATATATCCGCGCGCGGGTGATTCAAGATATATGGTAGCAGGCCGAGCAGGAACGTCTGCGATTGCGAATGCTCCAGGCAGGCCGGCTGTGGATCCACTATCCAGTGGCACTACTTGGATAGTGATGAAGGGGTGATCGGCCATCTCGATCAGGTGCTCAAGCTGACTACGCATCACTTCTTTGCCCCCGAGCGGGTGCCATAGCAGCGTCTCGTCGATGACCACCCACAGTACAGGTGGAACTGGCTGATCGAAGATCCTCTGTCGGTTCATGCGGGCCAGAACGAGCTCCTCGACTCTTTCTGTACGCAGGCCGGGTTCCCCGCTGAGGACCGCGCGAGCGTATTCCTCGGTCTGCAGCAGGCCGGGCACGTTGAGTGGTTGCCATGTGCGGATCGTGCGAGCGAGAGGTTCGAGTTCCAACCATTCCAGGAACCACTGAGGGCCTGCGTTCATGACTACCAGGGGCCACAGGCGGACGAGTTCTTGGTTGAGACCCAGCGCCTTTTCGCAACGTGCGAGGAAGTCATGCGTGGGAGCGCGTTCGGCAGTTTCGACGAGGCTGACCATTGCCTTGCTGAAGTTTATCCTCTCAGCCAGCATCTCTTGCGACCATCCAGCGGCCTTTCTGTACCTCCGCACCTCCGAGCCCACCAGCGCACGCGGACTGGCGGCAGGGTCGAGTTCCTGGGGGGCAGGCATTCTTACCTCCTATTACTACAGACGAGGATTTTCTCACCACGGTCTTGCAGCGATCTTACTGAGGTGCCTTGAGAATTCCGTAAGAACTCTTTCACGGATTTCCTGTTCGCATTAAACCAAATCACGGGCACGCTGGGAACAGGTCGTCAAGAGCTATGAAGCCGCGTCTCACAGCTCCCGGCACCCCAGCCATCACGCGGAAAGGCAAGGACCTCCACATGCCACGCAGAGATCTTTTCCGCGCCCGCCGAATCCAAATCATCAGCAAGCGAGAAGAACAAGCATGACCGTTCTAGATAGATTCATCCCATACGACGCCGCACGGCGCAGAATGACCCACCCGAACGCACCCGACCCCCGAGTCGGTCTGCGCCGCACGCCTGCTCAGAGGAATAGCGATCCGACATTCCTCCGAACCGACCGCCCCCAAAACCCTGTTCACGGTCCCCGAGCCCAGCAACCCCTAGATGGCATCCAGAAGGTCGAGCCCGTTGGGGGCGTTGCCTGCGAGGCCGATGACGAGGGGTGGCAGAAGATCACTCACCCCGACGCACCAAATTGCGGGCGCGCCTTCGTCGCGTACATAACGGGCGGGCCATCCGACGTTCTCCTGGCTCGACGAGCCCTAAGACAGGAAGCGAGGTCCTAACCCATGACATCGACTCAAGCCGTCCAGGGATCACCCATCGCCTTGCTGGGTGTCATCGATCTTCCCGGGCGACCGCGCGCGGCGTCGAGCGCGCGGAAGTTCGTTCGCGCTCTGTTCAACGGTGTGGCCGATGACCGGCTGGATGACCTGGAATTGGTCGTCACCGAGTTGGTCACCAACGCGCTACGGCACACGGAGTCGGGCCGCAGTCCGAATGGGGAGGTCAGCGTCGCGGTCGCGAGCTTTCAGGGAGACATCTTCGTCAACGTGACCGATGACGGATCGGCCACCAGCGTCCCGCACCTACGGCTTCCCTCCGATGTGGAGCGCCTGTGCGGGCGGGGTCTGCGCTTGGTCGACCAGATCGCCGAGAATTGGGGATACCGCGACCGGGATGGCAAACGGGTGGTCTGGCTCCGCCTGGGCTCGCCGGACAACATCCCCGACGACGATCCCCCTCCATGGCCGCCGCCCTGGTCACAAGCCGTCCGCGAGATGTCGCAGGGACCGTCGTACGAGATCGTGCCGGGCCTGTACTTCGAGGTCCCGCCCGAGGTCATTCCCGGTTTCACGCCCGGGACGGCTGAGCCCGAACCCCAACCGGCCGTGCGCGGCGGCGGTCCTCGCGGGGCCGTGGTGAGGATGCGCTGCCAGGAGATCATCAATCGGATGGCCGAGCGGATTGCGGGCGGCAAGCTCGGCGAGGGGACGCGCATGGCCAGCGTCCAGCAGCTGATGGCGGAGCACGGCATTCCCAGCTCAGCCGCCACCTATATCCAGCGTGCGCTTCGGGAGCGAGGGCTCATCCGCTTGGTCCCCGGCCTGGGCTATGTCATCGGCGCCCCCGACACCACTTCGGTACCGCCACGCCCGCCCGTCCACGATCAGATCACGATGATCGCCCAGGCCATGGCCGAGAAGATCCACACCGGCGAGATCATCGCGCACCAGCGGCTGACCACCCGCCAACTGATGACCGAACACGGCATTTCCCGAGGCAGCGCCTGGATAGTCCTGCGGCGGCTCGTTTCCAGAGGCTGGGCGTACGACACCGAACGCAAGGGCGTCCGGGCCGCTGCCTACCGCGCCTGGCTCTACAAGGGGACCTCAATGACCCTCATACCGACACCCGCCAACCACGCCCCCACTCCCGCTACCCCAAGCCAGAACAATCTCCGGGACACCGCAACGAAGCGGCCGAACCTGCCAATGCTCGCCCTCCGGTTCTACAGGCCGTCTCCTCGACCGAGGATGCCGATGGCAGGCGAGCCGACCGCCGTAACCGGGCAAGGTTCAGGGTCGCGTAACACCGGTGGGCTTCTCTCCATCGTGGGCTGGTGCACACGATGGCGGGGTGCCGGGAAAGGGCACTTCATCGCCCTGGCTGACACATGGCCGTCTGCGGAGACGTGACGGGCGATGATCACTCGCCATCGGGGCCCCAGAGAGACCAGGCCGATAACCCTCTGATCCCGGCAGCCGTACACGACGCAGCTCGGCTGAGCTCCGGATGGCGCGGAGCAAGGGGCCACCACCACCTTTGATCACGAAGCAAGGTTCTTACCCATGGCCAAGATCGAGGCCATAGATGGATCCGACCCGGTGGATTAGACGGCTGTACTGGACCGCCCCGGGGATCTTGGAGGCTACGATTCCTGCGAACCCCTGGACCGGGTGCGGTGTAGCTGCGTTCCAGACCGGGAGGGCGGTGCACCATCACGTTCTTGTCGGGGAAATGTGTGCGGTGGGGTGCCTTTACCGACCATTTCGGTTTCGGAGTAACCGGAGATATAGGATTTCGTAGACGTTGTCGGCGCCTGTGTCAGCGATTGACTTTGCGCTGGCGACACAATCTGCGGGTACCTCATGTTGTAGTGGTCACCATAGATACTCGTACCGAGTATTGACTCGCATGGGTTCCCGAGTGATACTCGGGGTCCGCACGAAGCCAAGGAGGAGGGGCGCGGTATGTCTCGCCCATGGGAAGCGGACCCTCATGCGGAGCTTCGGAGACGGCTGGGGAAGTCGGCGTTAGAGTTGGGGGACACGACTGGAAGCCCGTCTTGCCCGGACATCTGGGAGCTATCGAATGGGGATATCGCAGTAATCGGTAGAGATCTGACCCAATCATATCTGACCCGGCTGCCCCACGGAGTGAGCGTGCGCGATGATGAGCGTCTTGTCGTCATTCCGCGTAACATGATCATAGCTGCCAAGCAGGATATTCCCGATGCTTAGACATATCACTGAGGTAAAGTCGCAGACTTTGAGTCCTGAAGGCTACATCGAGGACTTCTGGCCCTACTTCCGAGAGCTGAAAGATACTTTCTGGAAGCTGGAGGCAGGTCAGACGTTCAGAGAGCCGGGAGATCCAAGTTGGCGAGCTCTCAGTGTGGGCGACTGGGCTGAGGCGGTGCGGCTCATCGACGAGCGGCGTGACGAGATTCAGGAGCCGGTCAGCGAAGCGCGCGGGTTCACGATGCGGCGAGTTCGCATTGTGGAGAGGCCCTACACTGCGTACGTGCAGTGGGAGTTGTACTACATTCGGTTGAGGGCGCTGGCTGGAGAAGATATCCGCGTTCTTGAGTCGGACGCTCTTCCTGGCCTCGGGGTCTCGTATCGGTTGCCCGAACTGGTCATTCTCGATTCGGATGTCATGTATGAAGTTCTCTACACGAGGGCCGGGACACTGTCCGGTGCGAGGAAGATCGTCGACCCCGCCTTGATCGACTCTTGCAGGCACGAAGTTGAGAGACTGTTTGACGAGGGGCAGGAGCTGATCTCGTATCTGAACACTGAACGTGCGGTGCTCCCTCCCCCATTGCAGCAATCCCGTGCGCCCATAGCGTAATAAGGTGATAAATCGACGCCCCTTCCGCCTGTTCTCGGGCGGTAGCGGGCGTCGTTTTGTTGTGACGTCACTGCTGCTTCTCTCTATCGTTTCCGTTTCAGGTCTGGTCGTGTCGTCGCCGTTCTTTCTCGCCGCCCTGGGGGCCAGGCGTGGCGACTGGACGCTGCTCAGCGATATCGGGCAGACGTATGGAGCCGCATCGGCGTTGGTGGCTGTGTTCGCACTGGTCGGAGTAGCGTTCTCGCTTATTGTTCAGTCACGGGAGGCAAAGGCCGCACGAGAGCAGGCCTTGCGCGCGCTTCATGCTGACCTGATGAAGATGGCGATGGATGATCCTCTGTATCGAGCGTGCTGGGGAGCATTTTTCTCATCCGATGATGAGGAGAGCCAGCGAGCCCATATGTACGTGAATATGATCGTCAATCATTGGCTGCTGATGTGGGAGCTGCGGTCGATTACCGAACCACATCTGAGGGCCGTGGCACGGACCGTTCTCGAAGGTGCGATCGGGTATGAGTTCTGGCGTGATGCACGCAGCCTTCGAACCACAAGTTCCGGAACGCGTCGCGAGAGGCAATTCAATCGGATCATTGATAGCGAGTTTGTGAAGATAGACCGAAGGGATGCGATCCTTCCGCCGGATAGTGACCCCCCTCTGAAACTTTCTCATCATGAGGGGGTACGCGCCCGTGATGTCGTCAGTGACAATTTTGTTTCGGGAGCATTGGTCGCGTTGGGGGCGGCGCTGGTCTTCGGCGTGATTCGCCGCGTATGGCGATGGCGGAGATAGGTTCCTATTGCTGGGCTGTTGGGATCAGATCATGACGTGTTGTTCGGGGTGGCCGACGAAGCTGAACTGGGCATTGCGGGTGAGTTTGTAGTCGGCGGCCTGCCAGGTGTGGGCGGAGGCGTCTGAGCCGCGCATGTAGACGAAGTTGAAGCGGTCCGCGGAGTAGATGCGGATGCCGTCCTCTTTGAGGCGGCGGACCAGGCGGGTGTCCTCGCCCGCGTTGACCGGTTCGAAGGGGATCGAGCGGAGCAGGTCGGCCTTGGCGAGGATGGTGGCGCCCTGGACCAGGTGGGCGTAGCGGTGTTCCAGGCCGGGGAGGCGGTAGACCGTCTCGTTGCGGTCGGGGAAGTAGGTGTAGTGCGCGCCCTTGCCCACCATCTCGGCTTCGGAGTAGTCGAAGGAGCGGACCAGGTCGGAGAGGTAGTGCTCGCCGTAGAGGTTGTCGTCGTCCATTTTGGCGATGAGCTCGCCGTCAGCGTGGGCGATGCCGTGGTTGAGGACCTCGCCGAGGGTGAAGCTGGGGGGCGCGGTCAGGACCTTCACCGCGGGGACTCCGGCGGCGAGGGCCTTGTCGCGGATGACGCTGGGGTCTTCGGAGAGGCCGTGCAGGACCAGGACGAGCTCCAGGTCGCGGTGGCGCTGGCGGGCGACCTGGCTGATCGCGTGTTCGAGCTGGCCGGCCCGGTTGGTGGGGAGGACGACGGAGATCGAGTGTGAGCGGGCGACCACCGGGCGGCCGACGGCGCCCAGGATCTGGTCGACGCGGTGGGAGAAGAGGTGCTTGTCGAAGACTTCGCGCATGGCGAGGTGGCCCTGGCGGGCGCGCAGCTCGGGGCTGTTGATCAGGTAGAGGGCCCGGTTGTACGCCTCCTCCTGCGAGTGCGCGACCGGGATGAGATCCCCGAAAGTCTCCTCGATCGCCCGCGACCAGCCGGAGAGCACGGTCGTCCCCGAAGCGGACAGTTCGAAGACGCGGCGCGCGCACATGGTCGGTGAGTCGATCACCGAGTTCACGTTCAGGAAGACCTTGTACATCTTGTACGCGGCGAGCATCTGCTCATAGGGAAGCTCGCCCACGATGTGCGGCCGATACTCCTCCGGCCAGGCGTACTTGTCGGCGACCGTCCCGTTACGAGCGAAGATGTGCAGCCCGAGCTCCCGCGCCGGGGCCAGAATGGTCTCCATCTGCTCGCGGCGTTCCGGGTGCTTGTCCCGGAAATACATGCCGCCGAACACGATGTCGTGCATCCGGCCCTGCTTGGTCTGGATCGGATTGTGAATCCGCGGCTGCGCCGCGAACTGCAACACATCCACCCGATCATGTCCCAAAATTTCCCGATATTTCGGGATCATGTCGCCGTCGCACGTGTACACGTGGTCGAACAACTTCGCCGTGTCGATGAAGAAGTCGAAGTTCGGCGGGTCCTCCTTGTTCCAGAAGACCGACGGAATCCCTTCCGAACGACACCACGCCAGCAGGTCGCGGAGTTCCTGCTTCGGGGCGTTCGTCCCCGTCATCTGGTAGCGCCAGCGCCCCTGGTTCCCATGCCACGCCGACTCGCAGAACAGCAGATCAGGCCGCTTCTCCGCGAAGATCTCCGGCCAGTCCGCGAGCCCGAACTCGATCTGATCCCACTCGTACTGGAAGGCCATCCGCGAGAAGTCGTCCAGGATGACCGCCACCTTGAGATCCGGGCGCGTCATCACCCCTTCCGGCCACTGCAACGTCGGGATCTTGACCTCGGGCCCCTTCAGCTCCGCCTGCGCCGCCGCCTCGACCACGGAAATAGGCGCCTTCGGGCTCTTCCGGCCCTTCATCGCCTTCGACAGATCCCGCGGCAGCCGTACGAACTTGGCCGGCTTCGCCGCACCCGTCAGCGCCTGAGCGACCCGGAACGGCCGCTGCGTCTGGGTGGCCTTGAGCTTCCAGATCGCATATTCCGCCCGCGCCTCCTGGGTGGCGAGCTTCTTCTCCAGCTCCCGGATCCGCTGCTCGTAGCGCTCGACGACCTTACGTTCCTCGGGCAGCCAGTTCACCGGCCCGAGCCGCTGGAACCGCGGCTCGTCGAAGGTCTCGTCGCTCTCAGCCATGCGTCTGCCCTTGCTCGTCGTGATCAGCTATGGTACGGCGGAAGCCGTGGTCATTTGTGAGTTTTGTACGGCTTAGCCGACTGTTCCCCGCGCCGCCGGCGAGAGGTTCTCTCCCCGCAACCAGGCCGCGACCACCCGCGCGATCCGCAGTCCCGACTTCCCATCCCACAACACCGGCAACTCCTCGCTCGGCGTCGAAGCCCCGTCGACCAGGGCCTGAGCGGCGGCGGCCGGCAGCTGCGCCGGAGTCACCAGGCGGTTCGTGCCGTGCGTCACCGTGATCGGCCGCTCGGTGTTGGGCCGGATGGTCAGGCAGGGCACGCCCAGCATGGTCGTCTCCTCCTGAACCCCGCCGGAGTCCGTCAGCACCAGCGCCGCGCCGCGGACCAGCGAGAGGAAGTCCACGTACCCGAGCGGCTCGACGATCTTCAGGGCGGGCCCGTCCACCAGGCCGGCCTCCGCCAGCCGCTGCCGCCCGCGCGGGTGCAGCGGCACGACCACCGGCACCTGCTCGGCCACCCCGAGCACCGCGTCCACGAGCTCCTTGGCGGAGGCGGGATCGTCCACGTTCGCGGGCCGGTGCAACGTTCCCACCGCATAGCGGCCGGAGAGCCCGAGCCGTTCCTGCACGGGCGCGGGGTCCAGCTTCGGCAGCGCCGAGAAGAGGCTGTCGATCATCGGATTGCCGACGAGATGCACCTTCGACGGGGAGATGCCCTCATGCGCCAGGTGCGACAGAGCGTCCGGCGAGGTGCAGAACAGGATGTCGGCCAGCGCGTCGGTGACGATCCGGTTGACCTCCTCCGGCATGCTCCGGTCGAAGGAGCGCAGCCCGGCCTCCACGTGCGCGGTCGGGATGCCGAGCTTGGCGCAGACCAGGATCGCGGCCAGCGTGGAGTTCACGTCGCCGTAGACGACCACGAGTCCGGGCTGCTCGCGGAGCATGACCTCTTCGAGACCGGTCAGCAGGGTCGCGGTCTGCTGCGCGTGCGTCCCGGAGCCGACGGCCAGGTTGGCGAGCGGCTCGGGCAGGTTCAGGTCGACGAAGAACACATCCGACATCAGCGCGTCGTAGTGCTGGCCGGTGTGGATGAGGCCCTGCCGTACCCCCAGCTCGGCCAGACCGGATATGACCGGTGCCGCCTTGACGAAGTTGGGCCGAGCGCCCAGAACATGCAGGACGAGGGTGTCATTCAGCCGTGAATCCCTCAATGACCTTGCCTTTCTTCTGGGACTGGGGCAAACGTTGCCTATGGTACGGTCACGCCGTGGTAAGCGAGGCCAACAAGCCAACGAAGGTGTCCGCCAAGAAGGCGAAGGCCGGTGTCGGTGGACTTCTGCGGGGATTCGTGAAGAATCCCGTGATCGTGTCGCGAATCGTGGTGGGCAAGGTCAAGTCGGATCCCATGCGGGTCGCGCAGGCCGCCGCGGACGCCATGCCGGCCCGGATGCGGCCCCTGGTGGGCCGGATCGCCTGGCCGGTCGCCCGGTATGCCCGGGTCACGATCCGGAAGATCGTTCGCCGGATGGCCGACGGACCGCTCGAAGCGGCCAAGGTCCACTGGGAGGGCGGGCGGATCACCAAGGCCATCGAGGTGCTGCAGCCGCACACCCGGTGGCCGTTCATCCGCCGCAGGATCGCCTACTACGAGGGCGAGCTGGCCGCGATCGGCAGCGATCCCATTCCGCCCAAGGCCAAGGTGATCATGGGCGATCGGGTGCCGGGGCGGGTGCTGCATATCGTGACCAACGCCTTGCCGTACACGCAGGCGGGGTACACGGTGCGAACTCACCGGATCGTCACCGCGCAGCAGGCGGCGGGGCTCGATCCGCATGTGGTGACCAGCTGGGGCTGGCCCATGTTGCAGGGCCACACCGACGCGACGCCGTACGACGAGATCGACGGGATCCCCTACCGGCGGCTGCTGCCCAGCGGCGAGGTGCCGAACGAGAGCCGGGGCCGCATGATCCGCGGCGCCGCGGACGTGACCGAGCTGGTCCGGCAGCTGCGCCCGCAGGTGCTGCACGCGGCCACCGACCACCGCAACGGTTCGGTCGCGCTCGCCGTGCGCGAGCGCACGAACACCCCGTTCGTCTACGAAGTGCGCGGCTTCCTCGAAGAGACCTGGACCTCCAGGGACCCCAGGCGCATCGGCAGCGAGCGGCACCTGCTCCAGAAGGAGCGCGAGGCGCACATCATGCGCTCCGCCGACGCCGTGGTCACGCTGGCCGAGACCATGGTCACCGAGATCCTCGAACGCGGCGTGCCCCGCGAGCGGATCTACCTGGCCCCGAACGCGGTGGACGACAGCCTGCTCACCGCCTCCTACGACGGCCAGGCCCTGCGCCACGAGTACGGCATCCGCGACGACGAGATCGTGGTCGGCTCGGTGTCCAGCATCGTCGGGTACGAGGGTTTCGCCACCCTGCTGAGCGCTGCCGCGCTGCTGAAGGCCCAGGGCTCGCCGGTCCGGGTCCTGATCGTCGGCGACGGCGCTGAGCGGCCCGCGCTGCTCCAGCAGGTGGACAAGCTCGGTATCGGCGACATATCCCTGCTGCCCGGGCGAGTCGGGCCTGAGGAAGCACTCCAGGCTCAGGCGGCCATCGACATCTTCGTCTGCCCGCGCGACGACCTTCGCGTCACCCGGCTGGTCACCCCGCTGAAGCCGGTCGAAGCGATGGCGCTGGGCAAACCGGTCGTGCTCAGCGACCTTCCCGCGCTGTCCGAATTGGTGGGCTCCGACGGCGCGGGCCTGCTGGTGAAGCCGGAGAGCCCGGAAGAGCTGGCCAAGGCCCTCGCCGAGCTGCGGGACGACCCGGAGCGGCGGCGGCGAATGGGCGAAGCCGGTCGCGCAGAAGTTGCCGCAAAACGGACATGGAGCAGCCTCGCGAAGACCTATCGTGACATTTACGAATCGATCGTCAGCACGTGAGTTCCACCGAAGAAGCCGGATCTGGTGCATCAGGCATCCTTGGTGCCGAGTTGAGATAGCCTTTGCGACCATGAAGTGTTGTTCCCGTTCCCAGGTCTCATCGTGACCCGCTTCGATCTCACGATCATCGGATTGGGCTACGTAGGCATGCCGCTGGCCAAGGAGGCCACCGCGGCCGGCTTGACCGTGGCCGGGCTCGACGTGGACCCCCGCAAGGTGGACGCGCTCAACGCGGGCAGGTCGTATATCGATGACCTGACGGACGCCGACCTCGACGGCATGATCGGCAACGGCTTCACGCCGACGCTGGATCCTTCGGTGCTGTCCGAGTCGTCCACGATCGTGATCTGCGTGCCGACGCCGCTGGATGAGGACCACCGTCCGGACCTCTCCGCCGTCGAAGGAGCCACCGCCGCCGTCGCCGCCCACCTGCGGGCCGGCACGCTGGTGGTGCTCGAATCGACCACCTGGCCGGGCACGACCGACGAGGTGGCGCGGCCGATCCTCGAGAAGTCGGGTCTGGTCGCCGGGACCGACTTCCACTTGGCGTTCTCGCCGGAGCGGATCGACCCGGGCAACACCAAATTCGGGCTGCGGAACACCCCCAAGGTGGTCGGCGGATTCACGCCCGCCTGCCGGGAGCGGGCCGAGGCCTTCTACTCGCAGTTCATCGAGCGGGTCGTGCCGGTCAGCGGCACCCGCGAGGCCGAGATGGCCAAGCTGCTGGAGAACACCTACCGGCACGTCAACATCGCGCTCGTGAACGAGATGGCGATCTTCTGCGACGAACTCGGGGTGGACCTCTGGGAGTCCATCGAGGCGGCGGCCACCAAGCCGTTCGGGTTCCAGAAGTTCCTGCCGGGGCCGGGCGTCGGCGGGCACTGCATTCCGGTGGATCCGTCGTATCTGTCGTATACGGTGCGCAAGCTCGGGTACCCGTTCCGGTTCGTGGAGCTGGCGCAGGAGATCAACGAGCGCATGCCGTCGTATGTGGTGGCGCGGGTGCAGCGGCTGCTGAACCGGCATCGTAAGCCGGTTAACGGGTCGAAGGTGCTGCTGCTCGGCGTGACGTACAAGCCGGATATCGCCGATGAGCGGGAGACGCCCGCGATCCCGGTCGCGGAGGCGCTGCTCGAACTCGGCGCGGATCTCTCGTTCTGCGACCCGCACGTGCGCGAATGGTCGGTGGAGGGCACTCCGGTGGCGCGGAAGGACGATCTCGCCACCGCTATCGCGGAGGCGGACGTGACCGTGCTGCTGCAGCAGCACTCCGCGTTCGACCTGGAACTGATCGAGCGGCAGGGTGTCCTGGTGCTCGACACTCGTGGCGTGCTCGCCACGAGCGAACGCGTCGAGCGGCTGTAGGGAGGCCTGGCGCGTGCACGTGCTCGTCATGACGGTGGTGCATCACCCCGAGGACGCCCGGATCCTGCACCGGCAGATCCGGGCCCTCGTCGACGCCGGTCATGAGGTCACGTACGCGGCGCCGTACACGGCGCGCGGAGTCGTTCCCCGGTCCTGGGTGACCGGCGTGGACCTGCCGCGAGCCGCCGAGCGGCGGCGGGTGACCGCGGTGCGGGCGGCCAGGCGGCTGTTCAAGAGCATGCGCGGCAAGGTCGACCTGGCCCTGGTGCACGACCCGGAGCTGCTGTTCGCGGTGGCCGGGGTGCGCAACCGGCCGCCGGTCGTCTGGGACGTGCACGAGGACACCCCGGCGACCCTGTCGCTGAAACCGTGGCTGCCCGCGTTCCTGCGCCCCCCGACCCGCTTCCTGGCCCGCCTCCTCGAAGGTACGGCGGAGCGCCACCTGCACCTGCTGCTGGCCGAGACCGCCTACGCGGGCCGGTTCCGGGAGGCGCACCTGGTGGTGCCGAACGAGACCTGGGTGCCGGACAACGTCAGCGCGCCCGGCGACGACCGGGTGGTCTACCTGGGCTGGCTGTCGGAGGCGCGCGGCGTCCGGGAGGCCGTCGAGGTCGCGCGGCTGCTGCGGCCGCATCGGGTGGCGGTCGAGCTGATCGGATACGCCGATCCGCAGACCCGTCCGGTGCTGGCCGGCGCCGTCGAGGAGGGCCTGCTGGAATGGCGGGACTTCATGCCGAACGACGAGGCGTTAAAGCGGCTGGACGGGGCGCTGGCCGGGCTTTCGCTGCTGCATGACGAGCCGAACTACCGGCACTCCATGCCCACGAAGATCGTGGAGTACATGGCACACGGCATACCCGTGATAACGACACCCTCGCCCCGGGCCGTCGAGCTCGTGGAGCGTTACCAGAGCGGCATGGTCGTGCCCTGGCAGGATCCGCAGGCGGTCGCCAAGGCGGTGCTGTCGCTGCGGGACAATACTGAGGAACGACGGGGAGCCGGCGCGCGCGGATACGCCGCCGCCCGGGCCAACCATCACTGGCCGAACTCGGCCCGCCGGTTCGTCGCCCAGCTCGAAACATGGGCAGGCGTCAGGCGTTAGTGTCCTAAATGCCGAATATGTCAGGGGTGACGGTTTGCGTTGGCTGGCTCTGATTCTGGGCGTCGCGATTCTCGGCGGTGTCGCGTCCGTCGTGGTCGCGCTCAACGAGCCGGAACCTCGCGCCGCGAACGTGGGCAATAGCGCGCCCTCCTCGCCGAAGCCGAGCGAGTCGGTGAAGGAGAACGAATTCACCGATCCGTGTGGAACGTTCGACACGAATGTGACGACGCCGTACTCGATTACGGGCTACTGGGTCCTGCCCACGACGGATCGGTGCAACTGGCGGCGGCAGCTGGAGGCCATCCACCATCTGGGCGGCGACACCGTGGTCCGGATCGGGTTCGGGCTCTCGCCGCGGCAGGTCAGCCCCGAGGGGTGGATTCTCGACCAGGTCACCGCTGAGGGTAAGGATCCGCTGGCGGACAAGCGGTATGCGTTCTGCGTGGAGAACGGGGTGCCCTGCGTGAAGGCGGCCGAGAACGATTTGAAGGCGGCCAATCCGGGAAATCGCATCAGCTGGAACTTCACCTATCGCACGGATGAGCAGTATGGGGACGGGGTGTTCCGGTGCCCGGCGATGGAACGCAAGATCGTGATCGGGGACAAGGTCTTCTACCGCCTGCTCGCGTCCGAGGACGGGTCTGACGACGCGACCTGCGATTTCACGTCCAAGGGCAAGGCTTACCATCTGATTCTGGTGTCCGCGGGGGCGACCGACAGCTTGACCGAACTGCTCGATCTGGGGGATCGGTTCGGGATCAAGGTTTTTCCCGCACTGCCGCTGGCTCCGCGCGATCCGACCGGGACGACGAGGGCGAATCCCCGGCATGTCGGTACGCTCACGACTTTGACTCGGCGCATTCTCCAGGATTATGGCGACCGGCACGCCGGGCGGGAGTCGCTCGGGGGGGTTTATCAGCCGTTTGAGTTACAAATCCGGGATTGGGCTGAGCCGGAGAACGTGCCGACGCTCCAGGTGTACGCGGAGCAGCATCGGATCGTGGAGCAGGAATTGCCGGGGAAGCCGATCCTGGTGAGTCCGTATCTGGACGCGCGGCGGCGGGTGGGGTACACCTCGACGCCGAAGCAGGTGAAGAGCGGGTTCAAGGCGCTGGCCAGGACCGGGGTGGGGATCATCGCGCCGCAGGACGGCCGGGGGACGGGCAAGGGCGGATTATTCTGGCCCAACTGGAAGAACCAGCCGGTCGATGAGCGGTTGAAGCCGGTGGTGGGGGAGAGCACGTACAACACCGCTTACTACGGTGGCACGCGCGAGTACTACCGGGAGATGTCGGAGGCTCGTAAGGAGCTTCTGGAAGAGGGCGTCGAGGTCCAGTTGTGGGCCAACGTCGAGTCCTTCGAGCCGTCGGCCACGGAGCGGTGCGGGACGCAGGGGTCCCGGGGGCGTACGGACAAGCCTCGGATGGACACGGCGGTGACGCTCGTGGGGCCGTACGTGTCGAAGATCATTTCGTATATGTGGACGGATTTCTATACCTGTGGGTCGCCGTCGCTTTCTGAGGAGATCGCGCGGGACTGGGATCGGCCGGTGGCGATCCAGGCGGTGCGGGAAGAGCGACAGATCCAGGATGGGCTGGAAATTCGGGGCTACCACATGCAGGACGCCAAGGTCACGTTGAGCTGGCCCGGTTTGGAGACTCCGCGCGTGGTCGACGCGGCCACCGTCGGGTGGTTCGACGGCAGCCCGATGGCGGATCTGCCCAGCACCGTCGGGCGGGTCTGGATCCCCGTGGACTGGGAGTCCGTGCCCAAGGACACGTGGGTTCGCGTCGAGGTCACCTCCGCCGACGGACGCAAGGCGGCCGAGCCTGTTTACTACCGCCACGAGTGATCCATTCAGCGTGTAACGTGCCTGACATGGTCCCGCGTATTCCCGTCAGCGTGGATCTCGTTGTGCTCACCGTGCGGTTTCAGCAGCTCAGCGCGCTGGTGTGGCGACGGGATCGCGCGCCCTACAACGACTTGTGGGCGTTGTCGGGTGGGTTCATCCAACTGGAGGAGGACCTGCCCGCGGCGGCCGCCCGGGTCCTGGCCGAGCGGGCCGGGTTGCCCGGGGCTCCGGTGCATCTGGAGCAGCTCAAGACGTATGGGTATCCGGATCGGGATCCCCGGCAGCGTGTGGTGAGTGTGGCGTATCTGGGGTTGGCTCCGGATTTGCCGGCCTCGACTGAGGCGCATATGAGCTGGCAGGCGGTGTCGTCGTTGACGGCGATGGCGTTCGATCACCGGCGGATCGTGCTGGATGGGATCGAGCGGGCTCGGGCCAAGCTGGAGTACACCTCGCTGGGGGCGGCGTTCTGCCCCGAAGAGTTCACGGTGGCGGAACTGCGGCGGGTGTATGAGATCGTGTGGGGGCGGCAGCTTGATCCTCGTAACTTCCATCGGAAGGTGACGAAGACCGAGGGGTTCCTGATCCCGACCGGGCGGACGACGACGCGGGATGGGGGGCGTCCGGCGATGCTCTACCGGCGCGGACCTGCGGTGTTGTTGCATCCGCCGATGTTGCGGGTGTGAGGTGGGATGAGCGTCTGACGCTGCTCTACCGGCGCGGACCTGCGGTGTTGTTGCGTCCGCCGATGTTGCGGGTGTGAGGTGGGATGGGGCGTCCGGCGCTGCTCTACCGGTGTGACCTGCGGTGTTGTTGTTGCGGATGTGATGTCCGTGCCCGAATGGGACAGAATGTGATTTCCCAGGGTTTTCTCAGGATATATTCGCCCATGTGCTGATCTCGGCGCCTCCGTCTTCGGCGGCTATCGCGGAAACCCTGGCCGTTGAACCTCCGGTTCGCCAGCGGCTGCGTGTGCTTGACCTGCTGCGGTTTGTCGCGGCGCTTGGGGTGGTTCTGTTTCACTTCGTGGAGACGCGGGCGTGGGGGACTCCCAACGCGTTTCCGGGGTTGAGCGCGGTCAGCGTCTTCGGGGCGTACGGCGTGCGGTTGTTCTTCATGATCAGTGGGTTTGTGATCCTCATGAGTGCGTGGGGGCGGACCACGGGGGAGTTCGCGGCTTCGCGGATTGCGCGGTTATATCCGGCGTACTGGGCGAGTGTGATCGTGCTGGGGGCGCTCGCGCTGGCGGGGTGGGTCACTGATCATCGGCCGACGTTGCCGGAGCTGCTGGCTAATCTGACCATGCTTCAGCATGGGATGAAGATTCGTGATCTTGAGATCGTGTACTGGACGCTCTGGCAGGAGCTTGTCTTCTACGTGATGATCGGGTGTTTCGCGGCGGTGGGGATCACCTATCGGCGTTGCCTGGGGTTCATGGCCGGGTGGGTGTTCCTGCTGCTGGTAGGGGAGCGGCTGGATATCAGCGTGCTCAAGGTGGTGCTGGTGCAGTTCAGCGCGCCGTACTTCATCGCGGGGATGGCGCTGTTCCTGATCTACCGGTTCGGCGGGTCGTTGCTGCCGTGGCTGTTCGTGGGAGTGGCGTGGACCATTGGGCTGATTCAGGCGCTGGGAGAGCGTCCGCCAGCGGTGGTCAGGTTCGGGGAGGCGCTGGGGTCGGCGCTGGTGGTCGGGGTGATCTCACTGATCTTCCTGGTGATGATCCTTGTGGCCCTTGGAAAGCTGGAGGGGCTGGACTGGAAGTGGTTCACGGTGCTGGGAGCACTGACGTATCCGCTGTACCTGTTCCACCACCATGTCGGGTTTCTGTTGATCCAGTGGTTGCATCCGGTTCTAGGGAATCGGGTGACGTTACCGCTGGTGTTGGGAGTTGTGCTGGGGGTGGCATGGCTGGTCTATCGGCTGATCGAGGTGCCGCTGCAGCCACGATTGAAGGCAGCCCTGGCTCGCTCACTACGGGCCGACACCTGATACGAGGCCGTATTCTCTCGTTTTGTCCGGGTCGCTTCCTCGCGGGAAATGACCGCTCACAAGCTTGACGACAGCGAGCTGGCGAGGGCTTTAGCTGCTCGGCAGCGAAGATCCCATCATCCGAACGATCTTCCGGTCACCGAGAAGCCGAAGAGGGCCCCTGTCCTTAAGGGCGGGGATGAATGCGGTCCCCGGTAAGATGGCCCGCCCTCAGGAGGGGCAGCCCGGAGCGCGTAGCGCGGACCCAGGACCGGTCAGGTGGGACGGCGCTGTTAATCGATGTACCGTCTGATGATCGAGGTTGGGCATCGCCGCGAGAAGCGGCGAAATAGTTTCTTCGCAGTGGGGCGTCATCGCGTCATCGAAGACATTCCGCGGCGTTTCGCCGATATGTGGTCACTAAGACGAGATGACCGTGGGAGCGCGGAGACGTCGTGCCCGCCGCCTCGGTATTCGGCTGCCCTACTCATCGAGCATGCGCTAATGTGTTCGAGTCATTACGGTGTGTGATTGATATGCGGAAGGAGGCTCGGGTGAGGCTGCGCTACAACTATCGGCTTTACCCCGATGCCTCCCAGCGTCAGGCACTGGCGCGGTTGTTCGGGTGTGTCCGGGTGGTGTGGAATGACGCGTTGGCGATGCGCAAGGCCGCGCGTAAGGCCGGGCTGCCGTGGATCGGTGGCGGGGATCTGCAGAAGATTTGTATCACTGTCGCGAAGCGGACGCCGGAGCGGGAGTGGCTGATGCTCCTATGTCCCGTCAAGCGGTTGGAGCAAGATCTTTTCGTGTGGTGGGCTGGGTTTTCGGGTGGGTCAGTATCCGGTAGAGCTGGCGTGCGATGTATCGCTTGAGGCAGCGGATGATCTCTCGTTTGGAGAGGCCTTCCTTGGTGCGTCGTTCGACGTAGGCGCGGGTGTTCGGGTCGTGGCTCATACGGACGAGTGTGATGGTGTACAGGGCGCGGTTGGCTTGCCGGTCGCCGCCGCGGCCCAGGCGGTGGCGAGTGGTGCGGCCGCTGGAGGCCGGGACGGGCGAGACGCCGCACAGGGACGCGAAGGCCGCTTCGCTGGTCAGCCGGTCGGGGTTGTCGCCGCAGACGGCTAGGAGCTGCGCGGCGGTCTCCACGCCGACGCCGCGAACGGCGAGCAGGTCGGGCCGGACCCGCGCGAGGATGGGCTGGAGCTGGCCGTCGAGGGTGTCGATCTCGGTGGTGAGGGTCCGCCGGCGGCGTGCGAGGTGCACGAGCGCGGCCCGGACGCCGTGGGCGGGGTCGGCCAGGTCGGCCAGGTCCCCGCTCACCTCCAGGGCGGCGCAGGTGTCTGCGAGTTTGGCGCCTTTGAGCCCGGCGAGGTCCTCGCGCAGCACGACGGGCGCGGTGATGAGCATGGACTGCAGCTCGTTGATGGCGGCGGTGCGGGCCTTGACCGCCCCCGCCCTCGCCGAGTGCAGGGCCCGGATCGACTCGACTATCCCATCGCCGGCCTTGGGGATCGCGGTGGCCCGGCCGGCCAGGACGGCATCGGCGGCGGCGTAGGCGTCCAGCGGGTCGGACTTGCCCTTGGCGCGGCGCTGCCCGCGGTCGGCCGAAGCCCCGCATCCATTGGAGCAGATCCGCGTAGCCCTGGCCGGTGGCGGGGAACTCCGCGTCGGCCAGCCGCCGCCCGTTCATCAAGGTCACCGCGGCATGGTGGGTGTCCTTGTGGGTGTCGATCCCGCCGACCACCCGCCGCTTGTTCGACTGCTTGGCCATGTACAACCTTCGGCGCCTGGGGGGAAGATGAGGGAGGTGGTGCGTGCCGGACGGCCGGACGGGCAGACCAGTGATGAGACACAGTCTTGGCACAGGCTCCTATCAGGCCACGTTCCAGCCGAACCCGGCACGCACCATCGGAGACACTCCGGGCGAGGCGACAGATCAGCCAAAGGACACCCGAAGGCACGGGGTCAGGGTGAGTTTGGGTCAACCTCGAGGGAACACCTCCTGTCACAGCTATCCCACCCGAACCACCGGGTGCTGCTGCTCCCTCAAGTCTCACTGGTGAGGTGTCCTCGGTCCCGCTCCAGCAGTCGCTTCGTGACCTGGACGTGGCGTACCAGAATTTCTTCGACTCGGTCAGTCGGAAACGCCGGGGCCCGCGGATGGGGTTGCCGGTGTTCAAGTCGCGCCGGGACCGGCGCCAATCCGCCCGATTCACCCGAAGTGCTTTCCGCCTGCCCGGTGACGGGACGCTGTATTTGGCCAAGATCGGGAAGGTTGAGGTGCGCTGGTCGCGGGAGTTGCCCGCGGCCCCGTCGTCGGTGACGGTCATTCAGGATGCGGCGGGCCGCTGTTTCGCCTCGTTTGTGATCGAGGTCGAGGATGCCGGGCAGGTGCTGGCCGAGGCGGAGGCCGAGGTCGGGATTGATCTGGGTTTGACTCATTATGCGGTGCTGTCGGATGGCACGAAGATCGCCAATCCGCGGTGGCTGCGCCGCCGGGCCAGGCGGCTGGCCCGGCTGCAGCGGGCACTGTCCCGGAAGGAAAAGGGGAGCAAGAACCGGGAGAAGGCGCGGATCGCTCTGGCCCGCCAGCACGCCAAGGTGAATGATGCGCGCCGGGATTTCCTGCACCAGACCAGTACGGCGATCATCCGTGAGAACCAAACGGTTGTGATCGAGGATCTGGCGGTGCGTGGGTTGGTCCGTGGCCGGTTGGCGAAATCAGTCAGCGATGCGGCCTGGGGTGCGTTCCGTACTTTGCTGGGTGGGAAGGCGGCCCGCTATGGGCGGACAGTCATCACGGTCGGCCGCTGGTTTCCCTCCTCCCAGTTGTGCCCGTGCTGCGGTCATCGGATCGGGCAAGTACCTCTGCAGGTGCGGGAGTGGGCTTGTCCCTCCTGTGGGGAGCACCACGACCGCGACCTTGCGGCCGCGTTGAACATTCTGGCCGAGGGCATTCGCCTGCGCGCGCAGGCGGAGGTGGCCTCTGCCGGGGGAGGGCAGGATGAGGAGATGGTGGCCGCCGGGCTGGCGGACACTCGAAACGACTGTGGAGGGCGGGTAAGACCAGGCGAGGCAATTCCGACCCTGGCACCGCCCGCAACCTACGACGCTCACGCGGCGTAGCAGAAGCAGTAAGAACTCCACGGCGACGTGGGGGAGTCCCTGGCGTTCACGCCGGGGAGGATGTCAATTCTTCTTGGGCCATACCTCGCCAGGGGCAAGCTTGCGGTTGCCGAGCAGGGTTGAGATGGTGACGAACTTGTAGCCGCGCTTCTTGAGGGTCTTCAGGACGGCAGGCATCGCCTTGACGGTCTCGGGGACGATGTCGTGTAGAAGGATCACACCGTTGCGCTTGGCCAGTTTGAGGGTGCGGGCGGTGATGATCTTCTGGTTTCTGGCCTGCCAGTCGAGGGTGGAGCCGGTCCACATGATCTGCGGCAGGCCGAGTTCGGCCATCCGCGCGCCGACTCGGGCGTTGGTGGCTCCGGACGGCGGGCGCATCATGGTCGGCCACAGGCCGATGGTCTCGTGGATCACTTCCTGGGTGCTGGTGATCTCAGCGACGATCTCCTCGTCCGAGAGCGTGGTCAGGCTGGGGTGATCCCACGTGTGGTTCCCGACCTCGTGCCCTTCCTTGACCATGCGCTGCATCATCTCGGGCCGGTTGGCGACCTTCCGGCCGAGCACAAAAAATGTCGCCTTGGCTTGATACTTCTTGAGGGTGTCCAGCAGCTCGGGGGTGTACGGCCAAGGGCCGTCGTCAAACGTCAGCGCGATGCACTTGTATCGCTCGCAGTACGGCTTGGCCGCCTGGGCGGTCGCCGGCGGCATGAGCAGACTCGCAACACATAAGGTGCAGATCGCGGCAATCGCAACCCGGGAAAATCGTGCAATCTTCGCATTTCGGACGCGGCTGGTCCACCTGCCCCGAGCGCTGCTCATAATCCTTGCGACCCTCGTGATCCTTGCAACCCTCATGAACCCAGCAACTCGGGCAACATCGGCAACTCTGACATTTCTGGCGATCAACCGCATGGTGCCGCATCTTAACGTTCGTCACCGCATGCGGTTTAACACCCGTCACGGTTGGCGGTTTCACGTCAGTCACGGTTCGGGGCTTCACGTCAGTCACGGTTCGGGGTTGCGCCTTCGCCACGGCACGGGGTTTCGCCGTCGTCACGGGGGAGGGTTTCGTGTTCGTCACCGTATGCGGTCACATTGGCGATCTTTCAGGATTTCCTTGCGTCTAATGACGTGGTGCGATTGGATCCATACCGCTCTTGTTCGTGTCCGCGCGTCCCCACTGCTGATGGCTGGGAGAGACGGTGGAGTTTCGAGTACTGGGGCCCGTCGAGGTGTGGGACGGGGCGCGCAGCCTGCAGCTGGGGGGCCCGAAACCGCGCACGCTACTGGCCGCTCTCCTGCTGGAATCCGGGCGAGTCGTCTCGGTGGACCGGCTCATCGACATCCTGTGGCCGCTGTCGCCTCCAGGCAGCGCCCCCTCGCTCATCCAGACGTACGTTTCAGCGTTGCGCAAGGAGTTGCTCGCCGCCGGGCGAGGCGAGGTGATCGAGACGCGGGCGCCGGGTTACGTCGTCCGTACGCGGCCTGGAGAGCTGGATTCCGAGCAGTTTGAGGCACTCGTCGCGGAAGGTCGGCGCCGGGCGACTGCGGGGGATCTGGAGGGCGCCAGCGGCTCGTTCGTAGCAGCGCTCGGATTGTGGCGCGGAGAGGCTCTTGGGGGCCTTGGGGAAGCGTTGCGAGCCGAGGCCACCCGCCTGGAAGAGATGCGCCTTTCAGCCATCGAGGAGCGAATCACCACCGATCTGGCCAGGAACGCCGAATCCGAGATCGTGGCCGAACTCCGCTCGCTGGTCGGCGAACACCCCACCCGCGAACGGCTGCGCGGCCAGCTGATGATCGCCCTCTACCGCCTCGGCATGCAGGCCGAAGCCCTGACAATCTTCCAACGCGGCCGCGACCTCCTCGTCGAAGAACTCGGCATCGAACCCGGCCCAGAACTCCGCGCCATCCACGAGGCCGTCCTCCGCGCCGACGACACCACCCTCGGCTGGACCAGCCCCGACCAACGCCTCCGACTGCAGGACCCCCACCTCAGACTGCCCGACCCACGCCATGGATTCCAGGCCCCCGGGCCCGGCGGACCGGACTCCCGGCATGGAGCTCAAGACCCTCGATTGGGTGGGGCAGGCCCTAGGCGTGGGGGACAGGATCCTGGGTTCGGCGGGTCGGATTCCCCGCATGGGGCTCGGGACCTCAGGCATGGAGCTCAAGACCCTCGGTCGGGTGGGACGGAATCCCAGCAAGACCCTCGGTTCGGTGGGGCAGGGCCTAGGCGTGGGGGTCAGGATCCTGGGTTCGGTGGGTCGGAATCCCGGCATGGGGGTCAGGACGCCTGGGCTGGGAGCGCGGAGGATCGTCATTGGGGTCGAGATCGGTGGGGCGGGGGGCAGGAGGGGGTTGATTCTGCGCATCGGGCGCAGGAGGCGCAGTTTGGGGGGCAGGACGGTTCCTTCGCCGGGCGGGAGGCTCGGTTTGGGGGTTCGGATGGTCGGTATTCGGGGTCGGGGGAGGAACGGGGGCAGGGAGCAGAGGGAGTCCAGCGGGGTGGGCCTGTGCTGGCGCAGTTGCCGCCTGAGCCGCCGGACTTTACGGGGCGGCGGCATGAGGTGGAGATGCTGGCCGAGTTGCTGGTGCCGCGGGTGGGGAGTTTGTCGGTTCCGGTGGCGGTGGTTTCCGGGCAGGGCGGGAGCGGGAAGTCCGCGCTTGCCGGGCATGTCGGGCATCGGCTGGCGCGGGAGTTTCCCGATGGGCAGATCCATGTGGAATTGCGCGGGATGACGGATGCTCCGGCCGCGCCGGAGGAGGTGCTCGGGCGGCTGTTGCGTGAGCTCGGAGCCGACCCTGTCAACCTGCCGGCCGGACAGGAGGAGCGGGCCGCGCGTTACCGCTCGCTGCTGGCCGGGCGGCGGGTCCTGATCGTCCTGGACGACGCGGCGGACGAGCGGCAGGTCCGGCCGCTGCTGCCGGGCACTCCCGGTCCGGCCGTGCTGATCACTTCGCGCAACCGGCTGGCCGGGCTGGCGGGGGCGGCGTTCACCGAGCTTGCCGTACTCAGCCCGGATGAGGGTGTGGAGCTGCTCACCAGGATCGTCGGCCAGGACAGGGTCGGAAAGCAGGAGGAAGCCGCGCGGCGGATTGTCGCGCTCTGCGGGCATCTGCCGCTGGCGATCAGGATCGCGGGGGCCAAACTCACCTCCCGCCGGGCTTGGTCGCTGGACCTGATGGCCGACCGCCTCACCAGCGAACTGCGCCGCTTGGACGAGCTGGCCGTCGGCGACCAGGAGGTCCGGGCTGGAATCGAGCTCAGCTACCGCGCCCTGCCGGATCCGGCCCGGCGCGGTTTGCGCCTGCTCGGCTTGCTCGGGCTGCCGGGCTTCTGCGCGGCCACGGTGGGAGCGCTCCTCGGCCTTCCGCGAGATGAGGCGGAAGACCTCATCGAAGGCCTGGTGGACGCCCAGCTCGTCGAACACACCGGCACCGACGGCCTCGGCGACCTGCGCTACCGCATCCACGATCTGGTACGGATCTTCGCCCGCGAACGCGCCGAATCCGAGGATGAGCCGCAGGATCGGGTGGCGGCCGTGGAAGGTGTACTCGGCCGGTGGCTGTGGCTGATCCAGCAGATCACGCTGGCCGCGCCGTCCGGTTCGATCCACCTCCGGGAGGCGTACCCCCACGCCATCGAAGTCGAGCCGGCGCTCACCGAATCCGTGCTGGCCGACCCGCGTGCCTGGTTCGAGGCCGAGCAGGACAGCCTGGTCGTCGGCGTCGAGGTGGCCGCCGCGATGGACCTGGACGAGCTGGCCGGGGAACTCGCCTCCGCCCTGTGCGGGTCGGTCTTCGTGGTCCACAACCGCCTGCAGGCGTGGACCCGCACCCACGACGCCGCCCTCGCCGCCGCCCGCCGGGCCGGGAACAAACACGGCGAAGCCCGCCTGCTGGCCGAACTCGGCGAGCTCAAGTACGCCCAGGATCGTTTCGCCGAAGCCCGCGAATGCCTGATCCAGGCCCTGGCCATGTTCCGCGAGGTCGGCGACGCCCAAGGCGAGACCTCCGCGCTGGCCTCGCTCGGCGCGTCCTGCCGCGAACAGGCCAGATTCGCCGAAGCCATCGAACACCTCGACGCGGCCAGGACCACCGCCCGCGCGATGGGCGACGAGGCCGCGATCGGCCAGGTCACCCGGCTCCGCGGCTCGGTACGGCTGGAGCTCGGCGACTACGCCCTCGCCCAGGAGGACCTCGCCGAATCCCTGACCGCCTACCGGAACGCGGGCAGCCGCCGCGGCGAAGCGCTCACCCTGCGCAGCCTGTCCCTGGTCCACCGCGCGATGGGCGAACTCGCCCTGGCCGAAGACCTCGCCGCCCAATCCCTGGCCATCTTCCGCGAAGTCGGCGACGAACTCTTCGAAGCCTTCGGCGTCCAGGCCTGGGCCAAATCCCGCCTCCGCCAGGGCAAGTACGACGGCCTCCTCACCCAGCTGGAGAACGCCCTGGCCGTCTCCCGCCGCTCCGCCGACCGCTTCGGCGCCGCCCTCACCCTGCGCACCCTCGGCGAACTCCACCTGGCCGAAGCCCGCTACAACCACGCCGCCACCTGCTTCTCCGAATCCATCCACCTCTGGGACGAACTCGACCTCCCCCTCTTCCGCGCCCGCACCCTCCGCGACGTCTCCCACCTCCACACCCGCCTAGGCGACCCCACCACCGCCCACGCCACCCTGCAATCCGCCCTCCAAATCTTCAAACGGTACGGCTCCCGCGAATACACCGAACTCACCCAAGCCCCTGACTAACCCGACAGCAGCTTCCACGGACTAACGATTGCGGTGGTTCTCCCACCCGCCCACCCTTTGGTTTCCTTCGGGCTCCGCCCGTCCCCGTGATCCCCGTGGGTTCCCGTTGGTTCCGGCGGTTTTGATGCGGTGGTTCTTTC